>NZ_CP097149.1:600000-945000 GCF_023370075.1 Deinococcus sp. QL22 | reverse complement strand
AGCGGTAGCGGCGGCGCGTGCGATGCATGGTGCAGGCGCACTGATGATCGATGTAGGAGGCCAAAGCACCCGCCCCGGTGCTGTGGCTGTCTCTGCTGCCGAGGAATTAGACCGAGTTTTACCGGTGATTCGTGCGTTGGCCTCCGAGGGGATTCTGACTAGCGTAGACACCATGAAGGCGGAGGTGGCCGAGGCCGTGCTGCGGGCGGGCGCACACCTGATCAACGATGTGACTGCCCTGCGCGACCCGGCCATGCGGCAAGTCTGTGCCGACGCCGGAGTGCCCGCCGCCCTGATGCACATGCAGGGCGAGCCGCGAACCATGCAGCAGCGGCCCACTTATTTGGATGTGGTGGCCGAGGTGCAGGCCTTTTTGCAGGAGCGTGCGGAAGAAGTGTTGGCAGCGGGCGTGCCCTCTGTGTTGCTTGACCCCGGCCTGGGCTTCGGCAAAACGCTGGAACACAACCTGAGCTTGCTGCGGGCCACCGCCGATCTGTCAGCTTTGGGGCATCCGCTGTTGGTAGGGGCCAGCCGCAAACGCATGATCGACACGCTGGCGGGTGTGCCAGACCCCGCCCACCGCGATCCCGGTTCGTTGGCCCTGCATCTGCACGCGGCGCGGCAGGGGGCCGCGTTGGTGCGCGTACATGCGGTGGCCGATCATGTTCAGGCGCTACGGGTGCAAGCAGCCCTAGGTCAAGCAGCACAGGACAGACTGGGCTAAACTCCGGGCATGAGCCGTGTGGTGTTGGAAGGACTGGAATTTCATGCGCGGCATGGCGTGTACGATACGGAAGCGGTGTTGGGCGCGCGCTTCGTGATCGACGCCGAACTGCATTACCCGTTTGCGGGCCTGCCCGATCAACTGAATGCCGCCGTGAATTACGCTGCGGTGTACGACGCGATTCGGCAGGAAGTGACCGAGCAGCGCTGGCAACTGATAGAAGTGGTGGCCGACCGGGTGGCCCGCCGCGTGCTGCGCGACCAGCCGCGCCTGGAGAGCGTGACAGTGCGGGTGCACAAGCCCTTTGCCCCCATTCCCGGCGTGTTCCGCGACGTGTACGCCGAGTTGACGCTGCAACAAGAGCAGTCCGGATAACCTGTATGGCTGTTCAGGTTGCCAACACAGCTTGGATTGCCCTCGGCGCAAATTTGGGCGAACCCCGGACGACGTTGCAGTGGGCGCGCCAAGAGTTGGCGAAGCTGGGAACCGTCACGGGTGTCTCGGCCCTATACCGCACCGCACCTATGGGTGGCCCACGCGGTCAACCCGACTACCTGAATGCAGCCCTAAGCCTCCGCACCAGGCTGTCTGCCCCAGATCTGTTGGCGGCCTTGCATAACCTAGAAACCCGTGCTGGACGCGAACGCCGCGAACGCTGGGAAGCCCGGATTCTGGATTTGGATTTGATCTTGTACGGAGAACTCGTCATTGATACGCCCGCCCTCACCCTGCCGCATCCCCGCGCCTGGCAGCGGGCCTTCGTGCTGGCTCCGCTGGCCGACCTAGACCCGCTCCGCCGCCATCCCGAAACGGGGGAAAGCGTGCGGGCCGCCTTAGACCGGATCAGCGTGGACGGAATTCTGAAAGAAACGTCCGATTGGTAACACGTTTGCCCGCATCCGGCGCGTTATGCTGGGACGATATGAGCAATGCTTTCTCCGACCGTTCTGGCCCCAGTGGGGGACGTGCAGGCCGCGCCGTGCTGTGGGTGGCGATTCTTCTCAGCGTGGCCCTCCTCAGCTTCGTCGTGGCTGTGGCTGTCCGCACCAATCCGCTGGCCAGCGATTACACCACCAATGGCATCAGCAAATATATGTTCTTGGAAGAATGTAAGGAGCAACTGGAAGAGGCCGACACGCTGAATGTGAGTTTGCAGGGCCAAAATGTGCCGCTGAAAAGCCTGATCGAGCAAAGCAGCCCTCTAGCCGCTGGTGAGACCCTGCACGTTGAGGTCGAGGCCGACTCCCGCGAATGGGTCGCGTCTGCCCAGCCTAACCCGGAAGGTGGCTGGTTGGCGGGCGCACCTGTCCTGATCGCCATTCACGGCAAGAATGCCAGCGTGCGCCCGGTGGGTTCAGCGGGTCTGCAATGCCTGTACAGCAAGAAGGACAGGAAAACGACGGTACAGATCGTGCCGCCTGCCCAGTAAAGCCGGAGTTTTCAACCTCAATTAAGCGGGCCAATCTCTAGATGTAGATTGGCCCGCTTGGCTTTTCTCTGATCGCTTTAAGTTTGCACGTTCCTATAGCACCACATCCAGCCCACTCAGGCATTCCTCTGCAATGGCGCGGGCCAAAGGATCACGGGTACTGCGGGCGTAGCTGACGCCCAGATGCAAATGGTGCTGCCCCGCATCTGCCCCCGCCAGCGCCAGCGTTTGAAAAAAAGCCAGATGCGTGTGTGCCAGCAGCACATCCCGCGTGCGCTCTGGCGGCAGTGCACACAGGATGGTCAGGGCGTCTTCGTAGGCTTCGAGGGCGCGGGGTTGGTCGCCTTCTACAGCCCATTCGCGCCCCAGTTGCAGGTTCCGGGCGGCGGTAAGGTAGGCGGGGCGCATGGCAAGGATTGTAAGGTAACGGCGGCTGGCAAGTGGGCAGGAGAGACAGAACAGCACAGGGGCACAGAGAGTTTTAGGTTCTCTGTGCCCCTGTGCCCATGCTGATTGCCTACTGCTGACTGTTCTCAGTCACGGCGAGGAGGACGTCCACCCCGGTCACCACCCGGACGGGCTTCACGCGGCGCACGGGGGGCAATTTTGCCTTCCAGTTCGGGGCGCACGAGGTCTATTTTGCCCCGGTCATCCACATTCACGATCTTCACGCGCAGCTTATCGCCCACGTTCAGCACGTCTTCCACGGCATTTACGCGCTCCTCGGACATCTGGCTGATGTGCAGCATGCCGTCCTGACCAGGGAACAGATTGATGAAGGCCCCGAAAGCAGCGGTTTTGACGACAGTGCCTTCAAATTCTTCCCCGATCTTGGCGGTGCGGGTCAGGCCTTCGATTCGGGCCTTCACGGCTTCGGCGGCGGCTCCATCGGCACTGAAAATCCGCACGGTGCCATCTTCTTCCAGCGTAATCTGTGCGCCCAGGGCTTCCAGTTCACGAATCTGCTTGCCACCCGGCCCGATCACTTTGCCGATCAGTTCGGGATTGATCTTGATGGTCACGATGCGCGGCGCGGTGGGGGCCAGTTCGGGGCGGGGCGCGGCCAGCACTTCGGCCATTTTGCCGAGGATGTGAAGGCGGGCGACGCGGGCCTGCTCCAGTGCCTCGCGCATGATCGCGGGGGTGATGCCACCTACCTTGATGTCCATTTGCAGCGCGGTAACGCCGAATTCACTGCCACAGACCTTGAAATCCATGTCGCCCAGTGCGTCTTCCAGACCCAGAATATCGGTCAGGATGCGGTACTTGTCGCCTTCCATCACGAGGCCCATCGCCACGCCCGCCACCGGAGCTTTCAGCGGCACGCCTGCGTCCATCAGCGCCAACGTTCCGGCGCATACGGTCGCCATGCTGCTGCTGCCGTTGGATTCCAGCACCTCGCCCACCACACGGATCACATACGGAAATTCTTCAAAGGTAGGCAGCACGGCACGGATAGCCCGTTTGGCGAGGTTGCCGTGCCCGATTTCGCGGCGGGACTGGCCGCCCATGCGCTTGACCTCGCCCGTGGAGTACGGCGGGAAATTGTAGTGCAGCAGGAACTTATCGTTGTCTTCCAGCGTCAGGTCGTCGACCAGCAGGTTGTCGCGCTCGGTACCCAGGGTGGCAATGCCCAATACCTGCGTTTCGCCGCGCGTAAAGATGGCGCTGCCGTGGGCGCGGGGCAGGCTGCGGGTTTCGATCCAGATGGGGCGCACCGTGCGGCTGTTGCGTCCATCGGCCCGCATATCGTCTTCCAGGATCAGGCGGCGGAGTTCCTGCTTTTCTACCTTGCCAAAGGCTGTTTTGAGGGCGGCAATCCGGGCTTCTGCGCCGTCCACTTCGCCCTCGGGAATCTGGGCGGCAATCAGGCGGTCGCGCAGGGCTTTCAGGTTGGCGCTGCGCTCCTTTTTCTTGGTGGTCAGCAGGGCGTCGCGCAGGCCAGCGGTGCGGGCGGCGACGGCCAGTTCCGGCACGAGGTCGGTGGTCAGGTCGCCTTCGGCCAGCAGGTTAAATTTCTCCTGGCCCAGTTCGGCCCGCATGGTTTCGATCAGCGAAATAACACCCTGCATCTCGGCGTGGGCAAATTCGATGGCTCCGACCAGCAGTTCTTCGCTGACGGTCTGGGCGCCCGCTTCCACCATCATCACGGCGTCGCGGGTTCCGGCCACCACCAGATCCACCACAGAGCGCGTCAATTGCTCGGCGGTGGGGTTCAGCACGTACTGGCCATCGACCTGGCCCACGCGCACGCAGGCGGTGGGGCCGCCCCAGGGGATATCGCTGATGCTCAGGGCCGCCGAAGCGCCGATTGGCCCCAGCACGTCGGGCAGGTTCTGCTGATCGGCGCTGATGACTGTAATGATGACCTGCGTTTCGTGGCGGTAACCCTTGGGAAACAGGGGCCGAATCTGGCGGTCGGTGATGCGTGCGCCCAAGATCGCCTTCTCGCCGGGGCGTCCCTCGCGGCGGTGAAACGATCCGGGAATCTTGCCTACCGCGTAATGCCTTTCTTCAAATTCCACCGTCAGAGGCAGAAAATCCAGCGGACTCTTTTCTTCGCGGGCCTGCGCCGTCACCAGCAACATCGTGTCGCCGTAACGCAGGGTCACGCTGCCGCTGACCAACTTGGCAAGCTTGCCTGTTTCGATGCTCAGTTCGCGGCCACCCAGCATCGTCGTGTACGTTTTTCCAATCATGGGGGCAGTCTATCCCGCTAGCGCGGCGGGAAAGAGACGCGGAAAAGCTTTTGGGAACTGCATTCGGGACGTGGCCTGTAGGTGGTGGGAAAAGCATGATGGGCGGGGAAACTGCGTTCTGGGCAAGCAGAGAAACCCTGAGACTTCCGCACTTGCCGTTTCGCCGCGATTCCGGATTGCGGGTGTATTCTGTGGCTACCGAGGTGCAACTTATGATGAACCGAATGGGCCTGAGTGCCCTGTTGACCGTCACATTGCTCGCTGCTTGCGGCCAGCCTTCTTCCCCCGTTTCCGGCTCTCTGACCGCGCAAGGGGGCAACGGCAAGCCTGTTACCGGGCAAAGCACCGCCGCCGCCCGTGCCTTCTTGCCCAATCCGGTGCAGACCACGGGCAACCAGAGCCTGACCGACAGCAAAGACGCCGCGAGTGCCGTGCCCGCCAGCGCCTACTACAACGTGACCCTCACCCATCTGGACGGCAGCGGTTACCTCAGCGGCAAATACGCCAGGGTGGTCAGCGAGACCGGAACGCCCGTGTACGGCACGGGCCCCTTCAATTTCACCCGCGATCAGGACGGCTTCGAGCAGGTCATGGCCTACTTCTGGGTCACGGAAGCCCAGAAGTACCTCCAGTCATTGGGTTTCGGCTCCGATCTGAAGGCGGTCAACAGCGACCAGCAGCAGCTCAAGGTCAGTCAGTACGGCATAGACAACTCGTATCAGAACGACAAACCCGACATCATCCGGCTGGGCAAGGGCGGCGTAGACGATGCCGAAGACGGAGAAGTGATCGTGCACGAGTACGGCCACGCCGTGCACGCCGCGCAAGTTCCGGGCTACGGTACCAGCCTGGAAGCAGGCAGCATCGGGGAAGCCTTCGGGGATTACCTGGCGCTCACGGTGGCCGACGCAGTCGCCAAAGCCAACGGCGCACCCATCAAAGCCCCGCTGCCCTGCCTGATGGACTGGGACAGCGTGTCCTACACGTCCACGACGCCGCACTGCATTCGCCGGACGGATACCAATAAGCACTACCCCGAAGATGTGCGCGGTCAGGTTCATGCCGACGGCGAAATCTGGTCGCGGGCCTTGTGGGACATCCGGCAGGCGTTGGGGGCACGTACCGCTGACCGGATCATCATCAATGCCCAGTTCGATTTTGCGCCCGACACGTCTTTTGCGGCGGCAGCACAGGCCACCGTCAAGGCGGCCACAACAATGTACGGCGCGGCAGAGGTCAAGGCCGTACGTGCGGCATTCGTGGATCGGGGCATTCTGAAGTAATCAGGGCCGCAGTCTGACAGCAGGGCAGGAGCAGAGGCCGGAAGGTCGCTTCTGCCCACCTTGCTGCCGTGCTGGGGCGGCTAAACTCAGGTCATGACCGCTGCTGCTGCTGCTGCCCTCACCCGCGACGTGTTGCTGACTTGCCCGCTGGATTGTCCCGACGCCTGCCGCCTGCGGATTACGCTGGCACGCGGCGAGGACGGACAGGAGCGGGCCGTGAAGCTGACCGGAGACGCCGACCACCCCTATACACGGGGCTTTGCTTGTGTGAAGACGGTGCATTATCCGGCGCGGCAAAACCAGCCGGAGCGCCCGCTGTATCCTCTACGGCGCGTAAATTCCAAAACTGACCCCGATCCGATCTTCGAGCGCGTGACTTGGGAAGAGGCGCTGGACGCCATCGCGGTGCGCCTGCAAACATTGCTTGCTACGCGGGGGCCGTCCTCTATCCTGCGTTACCACTACGCCGGAACAATGGGCTTGATGGAAAATGCCCACGCCCACACCCTTTGGCGGGCGCTGGGCACGCCGGAACTGGAAGAAACCATCTGCGCCACTGCCGGAAGTGCCGCGTGGACATTGGGCTACGGCCCGCGCTTCGGCGTAGACCCGCTGGATGTGCCGCACGCCAAACTCATTGTGCTGTGGGGCATCAACAGCCTGAGTACCCACAGCCACCTGACCCCCCAGATGACGGCGGCGCGGAAGACCGGGGCGCGGATTATTCACGTCGACCCCTACCGCAACCGCACCTCGGCCTACGCAGACCAACACCTGAAACTGAAACCCGGCACCGACGCGGCGCTGGCCTTGGGCGTGATGCACGAACTGTTTGCTCATGGCTGGACGGACGCGGCCTATATATCCGAAGCCACGCTGGGTATAGACGAACTGCGGGAGGCCGCCGCCGAATGGACGCCCGAACGCACCGCCACCGTGACGGGCCTAAGCGTGCAGGAAGTTCGCGAGTTTGCCCGCGCCATCGGCATCACGCGCCCCACCTACATCCGCGTGGGCTACGGCATGACCCGCCACGAATTCGGCGGCACCAACCTGCGGGCCGTGACCCTGCTTCCAGCTCTGACCGGAGACTGGCGCTTGCGCGGCGGCGGCGTGACCCTCAGCACAGGCGGCGCATTTGCCCTGAACCGGGTGCGGGTGGGTGGAGCCGACCTGTTGAAGCCGGAAACGCCCCGAGTGAATATGAACGAACTGGCGAACGCCCTCAACCCCGAGAACGAATTGGGGGCGCTGGTGGTCTACAACTGCAACCCGGCGGTGGTGGCCCCCGATTCCGCCCGCGTGCGTGCAGGGTTGCAGCGAGACGACCTGATGGTGGTGGTACTGGAACAGGCCATAACCGAAACTGCCCGCAATGCCGACTACGTGCTGCCCGCCACCACCTTTATGGAACACGCCGACATCTACACCAGTTACGGTCACCACTGGCTTTCTTACAACCCTGCCACGCTGGAGGTTCCCGGCGAGGCCCGCCCCAATACCTGGGTGTTTGGCGAGTTGGCCCGCCGTCTAGGCGTCACTGAACCCGCCGTGTACTGGACGGTAGACGACCTGCTGAAAGAGGTGCTGGACACGCCGCACCCGCATCTGGCAGGCATTACCCCAGAGCGGCTGAAGGCGGAAGGCATGGTTCACCTGAATTTGCCCGAAGACTGGCGGCCCTACGCGCACGGCGCACCAACACCCAGCGGCAAGGTGCAACTCTCGCCCGCGCCGCAGCACCGCGAACCCGCAGCCGCCCTGAATCCCGACTTCCCCCTGCGCCTGCTGACGCCGCCCGCGCACCACTTCCTGAACTCGACTTACGGCAACCTGCCCCACCTGACCCGCGCCGAGGGCAGCGAACCGCACGCCCTGATTCATCCTGCCGATGCCGAAGCCTACGGCCTGCACGACGGCGACTATGCCCGCCTGACCAGCGAAATAGGCAGCACCCGCCGCCGCCTGCGCGTGACCGAAGCGGCGCAACCGGGCGTGGTGGTCGTGGAAGGCAGTTGGTGGGGATTGTCTGCCCCAGACGGCGAAAGCATCAACGCGATCACCGCCCAGACGCTGACGGATCTGGGCGGCGGGAGTACCTTTCACAACACGCGGATACGGGTGGAGCCGGAAGGAGTCTGAAGATTCAGGGCGCTTGCTGCTGCAACTGCTGGCGCACCGAGTCGGTTTCTTCCAAGAAAGTGAGGCGCTGCACGTAAGGCACGCGCTCCACGATAAAGGTCTGGGCGGCGCGGTCTAACCCGAAGGCCATGCCCACCGCGAACACGGCCAGCACCACCCCGAACGTCTGCTGAATGCGGCTCAGGTTGCCCATCAGGGCCGGAACCCGCTTCAACATGGCCCGCCCGCCGCGCATGATCGCCAGCATGGGCAGCGCCACGCCGAGGGCATACGCCAGCGTCATCGCCACTGCAAAGGCCGTGACCTGTCCGCTCAGGGCCAAGGTGGTCACACTTGCCAGAATCGGCCCGACGCACGGCGTCCAGACCAGCCCCAAAGTCAGGCCTACCAGCAGGCCACCGCCGAAGCCGTCGCCGCCCTTGCTGTTTCCAGTGGCGACGTTTTGGGGCATCACCCTTGCGGCCAGTACCTCAAAACGCAGTTGCAGGGCAGGCACCGCCAGCGTCAGGCCGAAGATGAACAGCAGGGCCACTGCGCCCCAGCGCAGGGCGTCCGGGCTGAGGTTCAGGGCCGATACCAGCGTGGACAGGAACAGCGTCAGCACCACGAAACTGCCCACGAACCCCACGATGATTCCAGCGGGCCGCGCCCTGCCGCCCACCGTGCCCGACAGCAACACAGGGAGCACAGGCAGCACGCAGGGTGAGATGACGGTCAGCACGCCGCCCACGAAGGCGATCAGCAGCAGCAGCACGGTTCAGGCTCCTAGTTGGCGTTGGCTTTCTTGGTATTGGCGATGATGTCGCGCAGGTTGCCGCCCGCCCACTTTTTCAGCGCCTTGCCCTGCGGGTCCACCAGCACGAACGTATGCTGATAGGTGATCCCGTACTGCTTTTTCAGGGCCGGTTCCTTGTCGTAGTCGGTCTTGAAAATGGTCACGCCTGCGGGCAACTGCGCCAGATTCTTTTTGATGTCGGCGTCGGCGGCCTTGCAGTTGGGGCACCACGTCGCGTGAAAGAACAGCACCCGCTGTGTGCCTTTGGCGGCGTCGAAGGCGGCTTTGGTGTACACCACGTAACTGCCTGACTTCTTCATGGTGTCGGTTATGGCCCGGGTGGTCATCGTCGGTGTAGCCATAGTCTGTGCAGACGCGGCACTGCTCAGCAGCGCGGCGGCCACCAGCATGCCGGGCAGCACCAGCGCGGGTAGGGCAAAACGGGATAGGGCGGAACGGGATACAGCAGTGTTAGACGCAGCGTTGGACATGGTGGAGCCTCCTGTTAACTGATACGCCCCGCCTCATGCAAAGGTTCATTTCCACCGACTCGATTGCATCTTGCCGCCCGCGCCAGCTTCAGCCTCAGTACCCGACATTTTCCGGGGAGTTCGTGTGGGACGGCATCAGCAGGTCAATCAAGTCGCCCATGCGTGCTGACTCTCGGCTGAACGACCGCACCAGTTCCCGCAAACCCATCTTCACCACGCTCCAGGCCCGGCGACCATGTGTCTTCTTCGGACATTCCAGAGTGACCCCGACGAGCACGCACCACGTGTAGGTCAGCGTCAATAGGCACAGCAGGCGCTCCACGTGATCGTGGAGCGTCATGTGTGTGCCCTCCAGTTGGAAGCCCTTGCTTTTCAACGCCCTGAAGAGACACTCAATCAGGAACCTCCGCCGATAGCGAGACTGGATCGTGGTCACTGCCCCTGCGTTGCTGGCGATGATCAGGGCCTCACCATCCTGCGTATAGGTCAAAACGACGTTCATCAGCTGTCCGTAGACCACTGTGTCTTCGACCAGCAGACCGGCGTTGCCGGTCTGCAAGCGACTCAGCCAGTCCTGCGCCGTCCAGTCGTCTAGAAGCGTGTCGCGCCGCAACCGCACGCAGATGGGAATCCCACGGTGAGCCAGTCCCTGAATCCAGTCGTAGCCGACGAATTCGCGGTCGGCATACAGGACCCGGATCTCCGCTGCGGACAGCAGGCAGAGGGCATCGTCCATAAGGGTGTGCCGGATCTCCGTCGAGCTGCCGCCCCCGTGGGGCAGCAGCTCGTAGAGCAGGGGGATGGCAACGCCCCGCCAGATGACGGCCAGCAGCAAGACGTTCACGTCCGTCTGTCCGTACTTCCAGTTTGTCCGGTCAAGGATGAATTCGCGTGGCTGCGCGGCGGGAAGGAGCGTCAAGACGACCCGGGCGACGTCGGCCGGTTGGATGGGATGACGGTCAAAGAAGCGCTCTATGCGGCGAATGACGGAGGCGGTGTGCGCGCTTCCGGGGAAGCGCGCCGCGAGTTCAGCATGCCGGACGTCCTTGCCCCCAAGGAGAGCGAGGACCATGAGCGAGAGCAACTCGACCTGGTTCTTGCGGAACTCCGGGAAGTGCGCGGTGAAGCAGCGGGTCAGCTTGGCGAGGACATCGGGGGACGCGTCCTGTTCTCGCGTGTCAGCCGAGCTTTTTCAAGCCCCCTGGAAAACTGTCTGTATGTCAAAAATAAGGTGAGGAGAGAGCGTCGCCCTGAAACTGTCTGCGCTCGTCGCTTGTACCCGAATTGCGCGTTCTCTTTCTCAACGGCACGACACCGCTGCTCTTCGCTTGATACCAGGCTGCCTGCGGGCCCAATCCAGAACAGACCTGCGCGGGTGGGGGTGAAACGCCGAACTCTGTTGGAGGACACCATGATCATTCTTGGACTTGATCCCCACCCCACGACCCATACGGCCGTCGCTCTCGACTCTCGGGGCGTCGTTTTGGACAGCCTGAGCGTCCAGAACGACACCGACGGCCTGAATCAGTTGTGTGCTTGGTCTGCTCGTTTCGAAGAGCATTGCTGGGCCATTGAAGGTGCAGGCAACCGGTATGTCGCTCCCCTGTTGGCCCTGCTCTTTGCCAATGATCAGTCGGTGTATCACATCCATCCCAGCCTGACCAGCCAATACCGTGCGCGTCGCGGCAAGAAAAAGAACGACCTAGTCGACGCCGAGAACGTCGCCCGGGTGCTGCTGGCCAACCCACAGCTCCCGCCCTACCAGCTCAGCACGCAGCGCACCCGCTTGCAGGAATTGTCCCGCACGCGGGACAAGCTCGCTCAGCAGCGTAAAGCCAACCAGATGATGCTCGAAGCGCTCCCAGACACGACGACGGACTCGCTGAGCACCGCCCTGCAGGCGGTACTGACTCTCTCGAAGCAGCGTTGAAAGAGTTGGAACACGCCATGGCGACCCTGGTCGCTCAGGTGGCCCCCACCCTGTTGACGTTGCAGGGGATCGGCGTCGTGCTGGCCGGCACTGTGCTCGCCGAAGTCGGTGACATCAAGCGGTTTGAGGATGTCCATCATTTCGCCAGTTATTGCGGCGCTGCCCCAGTTGAACGGGGGAGTGGGAAGAACACGCGTTGGTGCGTGAGTGTCGGTGGCAACCGACAGCTCAACAGGGTGCTCCATCTGATGGCCTTGACCCGGCTGCGCTGTGATGAACGCACCAAAACATTCGTGACCAGGAAAGAACAAGAGGGAAAAACGAAACGAGCGGCACTTCGAGCACTCAAGACCCACCTAGCCCGCGAGCTGTACCGAACCTTGCAGGCGCGTCACATGGGCGGCCCCATCCCAGCCCATTCATAGGATCTTTTTGGGTCTTTTCTCCGCCAACTTGACATACCAGGTTCGGGTACTGAGAGCTTCAGCAGTTCCGGCTCTTCGATAATGCGTGGATCAGCGGTAAATATTGACTGCGTAATACATCGCGGCGACGTAGCCTAGAAGCTATCCGGCAAGCGAACCGAAAATCGGATGACGTGTGTTCAGGAGCAGAAGGCAGCCTGCAACGAAGTGAAAGCCGATGAGGGTGGAAGACAACGGTTCCAAATCTCTTCCAAGACGTCGAAACCGGGATGTCCAAGCAAACGAGCGTTCGACCATCCAGCGTTGGGGGAGCAAGATAACTCCCGTTTTCCCGCTGGGCCGTTGGATGACTTGTCGTTCAACCCCTCGCTCTGCGGCATCCAGAGCGGTTTGATCGCCCGTATACCCTTGATCGGCGTAGACCACTTCGACGTTCGTTCCGGTCACGTCCTGAACGTGGCGGCACAGGTCACGGACCTGTGCCCGGTCTTGTTCATTGGCTGGGGTTGCCAGCACCGTGATGAGGTTGCCCAGCGTATCGACAGCCCTATGAATTTTGGTGCCGTGACGCTTCTTGCCACCATCATATCCGGCTCGGTGGCCGCTCTCTGGCGTGCTTTGCAACGTTCGGCTGTCGATGATCGCCACCGTGGGTTCGTTGTTCTTCAGTGCCTCCTGACGCGTCAGGAGGCGCAAATCATGGCGCAGCGTCTCAAAACACCCCCGCTCAAACCAACGCATCGCCTGCTCATGGACGATCTTGTACGGTGGAACATCATGTGGCAAATAGGCCCACTGACTCCCCGTCCGGGCCATCCAAAACAGCGCATTCAACCCCTCACGTAGCGGATACTTTCGCTGCGCCGCATGTTCTGGCTTTCACACCAAATACGGCACCCTGAAGTGATACATGTCTTCGTCAATGTCACTGGGGGAAGCACGGCGGGTCACCCAACTATTCTGCTGGGATCAAACTCCGATAGCCAAACTACGTTCGCTTAACGGACAGCTTCTAGCCAGCCCAGAACGGCTATCCCACACATGCCAAGAGCGATGCCACGCACAACCTTATCGTTAGTCCGTTTGCCTACCAGCCAGATCAGACCACCGCAGAGAAGGCAACTGACTGCCAGAAAATGTGGATTCACGGCCTCACCCCTCCAGCATCCGCCCCCAACCCTCCGCGTCCTCGCCCAACGTCAAAACCTTGCCGCCGCGTACCAGCGGGAGCTTCAGCAGTTCCGGCGTCTCTATGATCCGCGTGATGATGCCTTCCTCGGTGGTTCGCAGGTAGGCCAGATTGGAGCGCTCGTAGGCTTTGCCTTCCATGTCAAGCAGAGCATTCAGGCCAAATTTCTGCACAAAGCGGGCCAGTTCGCCCTTGGCAATCGGCTTCACGCTCAGGTCTACAAAATGAATCTTGACCCGCCGCTCCTTAAAAAAGCGCTCGGCGGCGCGGGTGGCGGCGTTCTTTTTGGTGCCGAACATCTGGACTTGGGGGGCGGAGGGGGCGGCGCTCATGGCAAGAAGTGTAAATGGAACGTGGAAGGTGGATCGTGGGCAAGAGAAACGACGATCCACCTTCCAGTCTCTGCTTTCTCAGTTGGTCAAAAAGCCTGAAAAATCCCCTTCCACGCCACTCACGGGCAGGCCCAGATGATCGTAGGCATGCGCCGTCGCCACGCGGCCCCTCGGCGTGCGCTTGATGAAGCCCAACTGGATCAGGTACGGCTCGTACACGTCCTCCAGCGTCAGGGCGTCCTCGCTGATGGCGGTGGCGAGGGTGTCCACGCCTACCGGGCCGCCTGCAAAGCGGTGAATCAGTGTTTCGAGGTACTTCTTATCGCGGTCATCGAGGCCCGCTGCGTCCAGTCCTAGCTTGTCCAGCGCGTGCATGGCACGGTCTAGCCCGATCAGGCTTTCGCCCGCCACTTCGGCGTAATCGCGCACCCGGCGCAACAGACGTTTCGCGATTCGCATGGTGCCCCGGCTGCGTGCCCCGATTTCTATGGCGGCGGTTTCATCCAGCCCGAACCCCAGCAGGCGGGCGTCACGCAGCAGGTTGGTGCCAATTTCCTCGGGCGTGTAGTACTCCAGATGCTCCATGATCCCGAACCGCGAGCGCATGGGCGCGGTGATCAGGCCGGGGCGGGTGGTTGCGCCCACCAGCGTAAAGCGCGGCAGCGGCAACTCTATGGTGCGGGCGGCTGGCCCCTGCCCCAGCACGATATCCAGCTTAAAATCTTCCATCGCCGGATACAGGTGTTCCTCGGCAACGCGGCCCAGACGGTGAATTTCGTCGATGAACAACACATCGCCTTCTTCGAGGCTGTTGGTCAGAATGGCCGCCAGATCGCCGGGCTTCTCGATGGCCGGGCCGGACGTCACGCGGATGTTGACGCCCAGTTCGTGCGCGATGATGTGCGCCAGCGTGGTCTTGCCCAGTCCGGGCGGCCCGAACAGCAGCGTATGATCCAGCGCTTCTTTGCGGCCCTTGGCGGCCTGAAGGTACACGCCCAGCTTTTCCTTCAGGCGTTCCTGGCCCACATACTCCGTCAGAGTTTTGGGCCTGAGTGCGGGATCAAGCGGTTCGGTCATGCCCACCATATTACGCTATTTCCGAAATTGGCAACGGGAGTCTGTCTCTCAGTCTTCGCCTCAAGTTTGCCATGAGACAAAACGGTGAGCTGATTCAGTTCTCGACATAATACAAAGTGTAACTTATACTCGGTTTGCTTCAAGATCTTGGTCACAATTCGCCCCAATGTCCCGCCCTCACGCTCCACAGAGAGGTTGCCCCCCGATGCCTACCTACACCCACCACCCCGCCGGAACCCCAACTTGGCTCGATCTGTCTTCGCCCAATCTGGACGCCGATCTTCCCTTTTATCGGCTGGTCTTCGGCTGGGACATTTCCGAGGGCGTAGAGGAATACGGCGGCTACCGCACCGCCACCCTGAACGGAAAGCGGGTGGCGGGCCTGGCCCCCCAGATGCCGGACATGGGTGGCGGGGCAGGCGCATGGACGCTGTACTTTGCCAGCGCCGACGCACAGGCCGATCTGCAGCGCATCCGCGATCTGGGCGGCACGGTCATGGTAGAGCCGATGCAGATTGGCGATCAGGGTCAGATGGCGGTGGCCGCCGATCCCACCGGGGCCGTATTCGGGCTGTGGCAGGAGGGCACGCACACGGGCATGGAACTGATGGGCGAACACGGCAGCCTCTGCTGGGCGCAGGCCAATAGCCGTCATCTGGAACTTGCACGCCAGTTCTACACCGGGTTTTTGGGGGCCACCAGTCGGCCCAGCCCCAGTATTCCGTATCACACGCTGCATCACGGAGAGGACTGGACGGCGGGCGTGATGCAGATGGACGACGACAACTTTGCCCCAGAAATGCCCCCGCACTGGGTGGTCTACTTTGCCGTCGACAGCGCGGATGCCGCCGCACAGGCCGCCGTCGCCACAGGCGGGCAAGTCCTGTTCCCGCCATCCGACACGCCTTGGGGCCGGCTCGTGGTGCTGCAAGACCCCGGCGGCGCCGTGTTCAACGCCATGGAGGGGCAGCGGCTTGGGGCGTAAGTGGCAGTGATTTTCTGGTAGGCCAGACCCTTCTCCTACCTACAGATACAACCAAACGGCGGGCCTCTGTGCAAATGCTGAGGCCCGCTGTTCCCATTGTCCCGCTTACGAGCCGTATTCCTGGAGCAGCCCCGGCAGATCGCGTTTCAGTGTGCCGTCTACCACTTCTAGATTGCTGTACACCCGTACGAACTCGCCCCGCGCATTCACCACGCTGACCTGATCACCGTGCAAGCGGGCCGCCGCGCTTGCCGACACCGCACTGTCTGGTTTACCGGTATCTGGTTGATCGGTGTGCTCCTGATGTGCGGGTGTGGGCAGCGGCGCAACGTTGGTTACGTACATGGCTTTGGCCGCTGCGTCTATGCTTTCCACGCTTCCGGTCAGGCCCACAAAGTCGGCGCTGAATTCGTTCAGGTACTCGCGCAGCACGGTGGGGCGGTCAAATTCGGGATCCACGCTGACCAGTTGCACGCGCAGTTTGGCCTGTTGCTCCGGCTTCAGTTCCTCGTATGCGCCTTTCAGGGTAGCCAGCGTTGCCGGGCACACATCCGGGCAGCGCACGAAGCCGTAAAACACCAGGCGCAACTTTCCGCCCGAATCGGCCAAGGTGGTGGGGCGGCCTGCGTCGTCGGTGAGGGCCAGTTTGGGCAGGGCCACAGGCGCCTCCAGCGCAGTGCCCCCCAGCGGCGCGGCAGCACCCGAACGGAAGAACAGGAGGCCGCCCAGAGCGGCAGCAAGGGCCAGCAGAACAACAGTAAGCCACTTCATCGTCCCGCAGGATAGGGGAGAGAGACGGGGCCGCGTGTCCCACAGCCTGCCCTGTCTGACCAGCCTTAAGCGGGCTGCGACAGGCCTACGATCAGGGCGTCCAGCCCCCGTTCAAAGCCCCCCTTTGGCCCGCTACGGCCAAATTGCCCACTGAGTTCCAGGGTGGCGAATCCGTGCATATAGGCCCAGAACGCGACAGTGGCCGCAGTGTCGTCGGCCTGCCCACTCACTGCTCCCACCAGCGCCAACACGCTTTTCCAGAGGTCTTGCGCTGGGCCGGGCTGGGCGGTATATGGCGCACGCGGCACCAGCAGCAGGCTATAAGCGTGTGGGTCAGCGCGGGCAAACTCCAAGTAGGCATGGGCGGTGGCTCTCAGCGCCTCTGCAGGGGGAAGGGCGGCAGCGGCCCGCGTGAGGGCAACGTTCAGGTCAAGGCTGGTCTGGTCTTCCAGCGCGCCCAACACGGCGGCCCGGTCTGCAAAATGCCGGTACAAACTGCTGGGTTGCACCCCAAGTGCACTGGCCAGCGCCCGCATCCCCACGGTTTCTGCGCCGCCTGCCCGCAGCAGTACGGAGGCCGCCTGTAAAATGGCTTCAGGCGTCAATTTGGCGGGGTAAGGCATAGGCACAGTCTAGGCCAAATTCGGGATAGGTGAACACTGTACGTCTTGACAATACGGGTTCAACCATCTAAAGTTTAAGAAAGACGAACAATGTTCACCTTCGTCAAAAGGAAGTGCTATGAAGCTCACCACGCACGGCGCTTATCTGACCCAAGTGTCTCAGTTCCGCTTCATCAATCAGTATCTGGTGCAGGAAGAGGACGGCCTGACCCTGGTCGATACCGGAGCCAGAGGCCAGGCCTCGGTCATTCTGAAGGCGGCGGCCAGCCTCGGCGTTTCTATTCGGCGCATTTTGATTACGCATGCCCACGACGACCATATCGGCAGTTTGGACGCCCTGTACGCGGCTCTGCCCGGCGCTGAGGTGCTGATTTCGGCCCGCGACGCCCGGCTGATGGATGGCGACCTGACCACCGACGAGGGCGAACTGCAAAAGCCGCCGCGTGCCGCCCGTGCCCAGACCAAGCCCACGCGCCTGCTGACGCCCGGAGACCGCGTGGGTAGCCTGCAAAGCGTGGCCGCGCCCGGTCATACCCCCGGCCAGTTGGCCTTCCTCGATACCCGCGACGGCACCCTGATCGCGGGCGACGCCTACCAGACCTTTTCGCAGGTCAGCACCAGCGCCGAGTTGCGGTGGCGTTCGCCGTTGCCTGCGCTGGCAACATGGGATCGGGCCACCGCGCTTGCCAGTGCACGTACTCTGGCCGCACTCCACCCCACCCGGTTGGCCGTCGGACATGGGCCAGTGGTGCTGCACCCCCAACAGGCCATGAACGCGGCGGTAGAGCGGGCCGAGCGCCAGTTGAGCAAGAAGGGCTAGCCAAACAAATCAAAGAGAAGGTGAGAACGCTTAATCTGCGTTCCCACCTTTCGTTTTCTACTCTCTAGTGCCTACCTTCCAGCTTGCCTACCAAGCGTAGAAGATCGCCACGATGAGCAGCCATACCACGTCCACAAGGTGCCAGTACAGGCTGGCGGGCGTAATCGAACCGTGGTTGTACTTGTCCATCTTGCCGGTCATGGCCTGGTAGTACGGAATGGCGATGCCCGTACCGCCGATGATGATGTGCAGACCGTGCAGACCCACGATGGTAAAGAAGCAGGCTTGCCACAGGTTCTGTTTCCAGTCGTTTTCTACGCCGAACAGCGCGAATTCGTAGACCTGGAACAGCATGAACACGGCCCCCAGAATCAGGGTAATAAACAGGCCGAGGCGGAACATGGTGTGGCGGCCCTGATGGTTGTCCTGCTCGGCCTTGTGCAGCACAAAGGAACTGGACACCAGAATCAGGGTGTTGAGGGCCGCCAGCCAGATGTTGGGGCGCAGGGCAGGCGGCTCGGCGGCACCGATGACGCGCAGGTATACGTAACCGGCGATCAGCACGCCGAACAGGCCCACTTCGGAGATGATGAACCAGCTCATGCCCATGAAACCGTTGTCGTACTTGGTGAGGTGATGGTGCTCCACAGGCACGTCGTATTCACGGGTTCCAGCCCACTTGAACAGGCCGTAGAAGAACACGGGGAAGCTGAGGTACAAGACGATAGAGGCGAGGATATGCCCGAAGCTGGCATCGAAAAATCCGCGCAGGCCGCCGCCGGGGGTGTAGTTGGTGAACCAGCCGAAGCTCAGGCCATAACCCATCAGCAGCAGACCAAACGCCGTGATAAAGGGCCAGATGGAATCGACAGGCAGGTGGATGGTCTTGGGGTCGACGGGCGTCAGGGTGTCGCCGTTCTTTTCCCAGTCGTATAGCGGGCGCTCGGTGGGAAAGGAGCGGGGGAACTCGTGGGCAAAGTTGTACGCCGCAGGAGGGCTGGCCGCCGTCCATTCCAGCGTAAAGCCGCCCCAGGGGTTAGGCCCAGCGGTAATGGGGCGCTGGAAGCTCTGGATCATGTTCCAGACCCAGGTCACGCCGCCTGCCAGCAGGATCAGTGCACCCAGCGTAGAAATAAAGTTCAGTTCCGTCCAGGCAAAGTTGCCTTCGGGGTAGGTGTAGTAGCGGCGCGGCATACCCAGCAAGCCCAGAATGTACTGGGGCAAGAAGGTCATCCACGAGCCGACCATAAACAACCAGAAGTGCCACATCCCGATTTTTTCGCTCAGGAAGCGCCCGGTCATCTTGGGCCACCAGTAGTACAGGCCGCCCATCGCCAGGAACGCCGTGCCGAACATCATCACGTTGTGGAAGTGCGCCACCACGTAGTACGACATCGTGACCTGGTAATCGAAGGGAATCATGCCGAGGCTCACGCCCGTGATCCCGCCGATCAGGAAGTTGAAGATGAAGCCGACCAGCCAGTAGGTAGGCGTCTTCATGATGATGCGTCCGCCCCAGAGCGTGCCGATCAGGTTGAAGATTTTCACGCCCGTGGGTACGGCCACGATCAGGGTGGCGATCATGAAGGCGATCTGCCAGCTTTCGGGCAGGCCCACGGCAAACATGTGGTGAACCCATACCAGCAGCGACACCAGCACGATACCCAGGATGGAATACACCATCACGCGGTAGCCGAACAGGGGCTTGCGGGCCATCGTAGACGCGATTTCGGCGGCAATACCGAGGTAGGGCAGCAGCATCACGTATACGGCGGGGTGCGAGTAGAACCAGAAAAACTGCTGCATCAGCACGGGCACGCCGCCGATGCCGGGGTTGAACATGCTCAGGCCCAGCTTGATTTCGAGGTAGGTGACCAGCGCCGCAGCGGTCAGGCCGCCTAGCGAGATCAGCTGCAAGATGGAGGTGGCGAAGATGCTCCAGACGAAAATGGGCATCTTCCAGAGGCTCATGCCGGGGGCACGCAGGTTGACGATGGTGGCGGCAAAGTTGGCACTGCCCAGCAACGACGCGATGCCGTTGAGGATCAGGGCGACCATCAGCACGGCCACGCCGGTCTGGTTGGCATCCACACTCAGCGGGTAATAGAACGTCCAGCCCACGCCGGGTGCGCCGCCGTTGGCGAGGCCCGTGATGACCAGAATCAGGCTGAAGATGAACAGCCACACCGCAAACGTGTTGACGCGCGGCAGGGCCACGTCACGCACGCCCAGTTGCAGGGGCAGGAACCAGTTTCCGAAGCCGAAGAGTCCAATCGGAATCAGGAAAAAGAAGATCATCAGGGCGGCGTGCAGGGTCAGCACCTGGTTGTAGGTGTTGCCTACCAGGAATGACTGTTCTGGCAGCGCCAACTGCAAGCGGATGCCCACCGCCATCAGGCCGCCGATCCCGAACGCCAGGATGCTGGTCACGATGTACAGCGTGCCGATCTTCTTGTGATCGGTGGTTTTCATGTAGTCCAGCAACACTTCCAGGATGCTGGGCCGGGCCACCTTGACTTGTGGGGGAGCGTGCTGAACGGTCACTGGCTTCCTCCTTTTGCGCCGATCACGGGTGTGCCTTGCCAGTAGTCCGCTTCTTCGGGCAGCTTCAGTGAGCGAATGTAGGCCGACACGTCGTCGATTTCGGCGTCGGTCAGGATTCCACCCTTCTGAATTTTGCCGTTCACGCGGTATTCACTGCCGTCGTAGGTGGGCATCAGGCTGCCGGGCTTGACCTGAGGGCTGTGCTTGATCCATTCGTGCAGCATTTCGCGTGCGCGTTCGCCTTCCCACATGCCCGCGCCCAACGTGCGGCGCGTGCCGAAAAAGCTGAGGTCGGGGCCGGCCGCACCCGCAGCGGGCGTGCCCTGAACGCGGTGGCAGGCGGCGCAGGACAGCGCGCCCGTAGAAGTCTTGCCCTGCATGAACAGGGTGTAGCCGCGTGCTTCGGCGCTGCCGGGGGCAGGCTCCGGGGCGCGGTAGGCGCGGGCGGCGGTAATGAATGTGTTGTAGCGTTCGGGTTCCAGCGCCACTACCTTGTAGCGCATGTTGGCGTGGCTGGCTCCGCACAGCTGCGAGCAGTTGCCCTGATACGCCCCGGGGCGGTCTGTGTCTACCTGCCAAGTTTTCTTGACGGCAGGCATGGCGGCCCGCTGTCCGCCGATGTTGGGGGCCCAGAAGCCGTGAATGACGTCGCCGCTGGTAATGGTCAGGGCCACCTGCTGACGGGTCGGAATGATGATTTCGTTGCCGTTGGTGACCACGCCGCCCGCCGCTGCTGGCGCTTCGGGGTAGGCAAAGTTCCACCAGAACTGGCGGCCCAGCACGTCGATATTCACGACGTTTTGGGGCGTGGGGTTCAGGCGGGCCATGCTGCGAACCGTCAGCACGCTCAGGAACACCACGATGATCACGGGCACGACCACCAGAATCACTTCTAGGCGGTTGTTGCCGTGGAATTGTGCGGGCGGCGCGTCGTGCTTATCTTCACGGAACTTGTTGACCGTGTAAAACAGGGCATACGACACACCAATAAAAATGATGATGGACAGCGCGATGGCCCACACGCTCATCCAGAAGATTTCGCGGTTGTAGCCCGACGACATATCTCCGATGCTGAGCGTCTGGTTGACCTGCTGGCAGCCGGTGAGCAGCGCCCCGCCCAGCGCCGTAAGGGCCAGCGGAAGGGCGCGGCTGCGCCTGAAACGGGAGTGCCCCGGCCTCTGGTGGTGGTTGGTGTTCAACTTCGCTCCTTTCTATGCTGTCCCAGTGGATTGGCCATAGGGGAATGGCCGAACGTAACCCCCCTAGTGTAAAGCGTCACGTGGGGAAAATTTGCCCCCCATCCAGCCCGCAGACTGGCCGAAGAACTGTCTTCTGTTCCTCTGCATTCTACCGATCGGTCAGGGCCAATGGCTATGAGATCAGGTGGAGGGGGAGTCATGTGTCCTGAAGGGGGGGATAGGTTGTAGATGGTGGGGTGCGGACAGGCGAAAAGCGCAGGACAATCTTGCTGTCTGCGCTTTTTCCACTGACCAACCCCGGTTGTTCACAACAGGTGCGCGAACACCACCCGGTCTAGCGCTCCAGCCACAAACAGCAGCGCCAGATACAGCATGGAATACAGGTACAGCGGCACGGCCACGCGGCGTTCCACGGCGTTTCCGGCCATCACATGCTTGTACAGCACCCAAGACCGCTGAAGCAGCAGCCCGCCCAGCATGGCCGCCGAGATGAAGTAGATCGCGCCGACTTCACGGAAGAACACAGGCATCACCGACAGCACCACCGTATAGATGGCGTACAGACCGATCTGGGCCACCGTCAGCTTGTCGCCGTGAACCACCGGCAGCATCGGAATGCCTACCTCGCGGTATTCATCCTTGATCATCAGGGCCAGCGCCCAAAAATGCACGGGAGTCCAGAAGAAGATGATGGCGAACAGGAACCACGCGAACAGGTTCAGCTCTCCAGTCACGGCGGCCCAGCCCACCAGCGGCGGAAAGCACCCGGCGGCCCCGCCCAGCACGATGTTGTGCCAGGTGGTGCGCTTCAGCCACAGCGTATAGACCACCACGTAGGTCAGGAATCCGGCGAGGCTCATCCACGCGGCCAGCGGCGATCCCCAGACCCACAGCATCACGAACGACAGGACTTGCAGGGTGGTGCCGAAGATCGCGGCATTCTGAGCCGAAATCATGCCGCTCGTGACCGGGCGCTGGGCGGTGCGGGCCATCTTCAGGTCAATGTCGCGGTCAATGATCATGTTGAACACGCCTGCCGAACCCGCCGACATATAGCCTGCCACGCCCACCACCAGCATCAGCCACAGACCCGGCCAGCCCCGCGCCGCCATCACCATCGCGGTCAGGGTCGTCCACAGCAGCAGGCTGATGACCTTGGGTTTGGTCAGCGAGAGGTAATCGCGCCAGGTGGCACGGGCAGGGGCGGCAGAATCAGTTAGGGCAGTCACGCATTGCGTCCTTTGGGGGTGGTTCGGGCTGTGTCAGAGAGGGGAGAGAGGATGGGATTGGCAGCCGGAGACACACTCAGGGCAGTCAGGGCGCGGTAGGTCAGCATGACCGTTGCGAGCCACATGATGCAGGCCAGCAGCAGATGCGTCAGTTGCATCCAGCCGGGGGCTTTCAGGGAGATGTTGGCAAACCCGGCCACCATTTGCGCTCCCAGCAGGCCCCACAGCACCAGACTCCAGCGGTTGACCTCGGCGCTGGGCCGCACCCGCCGCAACAACAGGCCCAGCCACACCAGATAAGCACTGGTCAGGATGGCCAGCATCGGGTGAAGCACCCGCAGATTCTCGATGATGGTGGCCGTCGCCGCAAAATCACGTTTGACGGTAGAAATAGGCGTGCTGCCATCGGCGGGCAGGAACAACAGGTCGCCCAACGCGGTCACTGCACCTGCCGCGCCCAGCACCAGCAGCAGCCCCAGCCCCGCAAAGCTGGCCCAGCCTGCCGCGCCCTGCTTCCTGAGTTTCAGACGTGGCCCGCCAGAAGCCCAGAGTGCGGTCAGCAGTAACGCCCCCAGCAGCAAAAAGGTGTTGGCGAGGTGGATGCCCTGCACCAGTCCGCGTGCCGGGTCGGTGCTGTCGGCAGTGAGGCCCAACAGGACTTGCACGCCGCCCACCAGACCTTCCAGAATGATCAGGCCGAGGCTCAGCACAGCGCCCAACCGCGCTATATGGCCTTTGGGGGTGGCCCGGAACGCCAGCACGACCAGCGCGATCGCCAGAAGGCCACTCAGGCTGCTGGTGAGGCGGTGACTCAGTTCGATGATGGTATGGAGGGTGGGGTCTTGCGGCACGACCACGCCGTTGCACAGCGGCCAATGTTCGCCGCAGCCCGCGCCCGCGCCCGTAATGCGTACCACCGCGCCCCACAAGATCACCAGGATGTTGTAGGCCAGCGCCCCCCAGGCCAGCCGGGACAACCACGCGCCCGCTCCTGCGCGGGTAACTGTTAGGGTCTTGCTCATTCTTCCACCGTCCCTTTCGCGCCTTCTGGCCTGAGCCGTTGCTGATTCCAGTTCTTGGCCCCACGCGCTCATCGCCCGCTATTCTATGCGCCACCCCCGGTAGAAGATTGTCCCTCGCCCGCTGAGGCTTGGAGCATGGGTCAGAAGTCTTGTTCGTTTCTGACCGAACGGAGTGAATTTGAGAGGGCAGCTGGGAGAAGGGAAGGGGCAGAAGGTTTTTTCCCGACGCTGTAATTCGGACAACTGCTCTAGGGGGCGGTCGGGTGTGGGAGGCCAAAAGGGAGAGCCTCCAACAATAAAGCGTCGATCTGCTCAGGAGTATAGGGTTTGGAAAAAAAGTAGCCCTGCCCGAAATGGCAGCCCAAACGCTGCATCATCTCCAATTGTTCTCTGGTTTCTACGCCTTCTGCCGTCACTTTTAGGCTGGCAATGTCGCTTAGGCTCACGGTCGCCGTTACCATCTGCTGTGCGTATAGGTGTTTGGTTTCTGTGCCGATTACATTGGCTGTAAAACTTCTATCTATTTTTAGGGCCTGTATAGGTAAGGTTCGCAAACGATTGAGATTTGAATAACCCATTCCAAAGTCGTCTATGATGAGATCGACACCCATGTCGTTGATTTGTTGTAAAACCCGCTCTGTATGAGGATTCTCTTGCATCAAGACTGTCTCGGTCAACTCTAGAGCCAGTTGAGATGGCTTGATCTGGTATTCGGCCAAAGCATGGGCGAGTTCTTGTATAAAGTTGGTCTGTGACAACTGAAGGGCAGAAACGTTGACGCAGACCTGAATGCCATCCCAATGCAGGGCAAAGCGGCAACTCTGTTTAATAACCCATTGGCCCAAAGGAACGATCAAACCGAACTGCTCTGCCAGTGGGATGAATATTTCTGGCAAGACGAACCCCAGGGTTGGGTGCTGCCAGCGCATCAGCACTTCTAGTTTGCTTATCTTCCCACCATCGACATTATAGATAGGTTGAAAGAGAATAGAGATCTCGTTACGTTCTATAGCTCCATGCAGGTCATGAACCATTCGTTGTTGATCTTCCGTTGATCCATCATCTGTTGAATTATACCGCTTTAAACCATGCTTGCCGGATCTCTTAACTGCTAGCATGGCACTATCGGCATGACGCAGGAGTTCTTTGGGTTGTTGTGCGTCATCAGGATAGACACTGATGCCGATACTCAGGGTAAGGTGGATATGATTGAAATCTGGAGTTAGTCTTAGGCCCTCAGAATGCAGATGATCTGAGATGACACGACTGAAGTATTCGGCCTGCTCGCCACGATCGGAGGGTATAACCAGCACAAATTGATCCCCATTCAGTCTGGTGACGAGCATCTGAGATTTACTAGACTCAATAAATAGTTTGGCGACTCGTTTGAGAACCTCATCGCCTTGTTCATGTCCTAAGCTGTCATTTATTAGTTTGAAATTATCCAAATCTATGAAAATTATTGAACAGTTTCCATTGATATTGGCGAAAATGTAATCGCTCAAATATTTTTCTAAGTACCTTCGATTATGTAGTCCGGTCAGAAGGTCAATATATACAATGCTTTCTAGATGATTAAGCTTCTCCATTTGCTCCGAGTATATTTGCTTTTGTATAATATATCCCCTTGCGGCTAGAATAACAATCCATCCGGTAAGATTAAAATGCAGAAGAGATGTAATTGCAATCTCTATACTGCTGTCACCAATCCAGACTAATCCGTATATTAGACTAACCAGACTTATCGCGGACATAAAAAGGATAGACATGTTCCAATAATAGTGCTGAAGACTATTAAGCAAGAGAAAAGTTATGATAGGATAAACCCAAATAACAGATTCGGAGATTCCATACGGTAGATATTCCGGTGTTGAATAAATAAGCAGTAGAATTAATTTAGATACAGCAAAAATCATCGATGAACATGAAAATATAACATAGGGTGTCTCCCCACGCCACCTAAGGTACATTAATATCCCGCAGATTGAATGAATAATAAAAGCAGTAGTGAGAAGCGGAGTGTTGTAAGTATGATAACTGAGCGAATCTCTTGTCGTATATTCAGTAATAATAGTTGCCAATACAACAAACGGCATCATAATTACTAGAGCCCGTCGTCTCGACGTCGCTAGATCTTCTGTTACACTATGTCGGCTTTGAGAACTCAAATCCATAGTATCATCAAAATATAACTTACCCATAACGTCATTTAGACTTTGGGGTACAATCTGAAGAAACTGATAGTCATTAAGTTTCTGTCAGCCCAGAGCTTGTTCGCCTAGGCAGAGACTGTCAGAGCGTGACCCAGGTCGCCACAGGGGTGTGGAGCATGGACTCAAACTGCTCTGCATTGCATGGACGGGCCAGAAAGTAGCCTTGCCCGGTATGACAGCCGAGGGCACGAACGGTTTGCAACTGCTCGAAGGTCTCGATGCCCTCGGCGGTGACGTGCAGCCCCGCAATATCGCTGACCTGCACCACAGCATTGATCATGCCCTGGGCGTAGCGTTGGTCGAGTTCTGACCCGGCCAGATGCCTGGTAAAACTCTGATCCATCTTCAGTGTCTTGACGGGTAAGGTTCGCAGGCGGGCCAAATTGGAATACCCGATACCAAAATCGTCGATCGTCAGGCCCACGCCAGTTTTCTTCAGGCTACGCAGCGCTTCAAGCGTGTTGGAATTGTCTTCCATCAGGGTGGTTTCGGTCAGTTCCAACTCTAGGCGGCTGGCTGGTAAGGCATATTCGTGCAGGAGTTCAGTAATTTGTTGTGCGAAGTTTGCTTGAAGCGGCTGCAGAACAGAGACATTGACGCACAATATGACGTTAGGCCATAGACGGGCGTACCCGCAACTCTGCTGCAAGGCCCATAGTCCAAGCGCATTGATTAATCCGCTTTGTTCGGCCACTGGAATAAAGGCAGCAGGTGAAACCCAACCAAGGACAGGATGATGCCAGCGCATCAGCACCTCTGCTTTCACCAGTTCGCCTGTTTTGAGATCATACAAAGGCTGGAACACCAAAGAGATCTCTTGCCGGCTTAGGGCCCCTGCCAACTCGCGGGCCAATTCCTGCCGGTATTCCGTTTCGGCGTCGTCGGCGGGATTATAGCGGCGAACATTTTGTTTCCCGTTGCGCTTGACGGCGAACATGGCACTGTCCGCATGACGCAGGAGTTCTTCGCTCGTCAGGCCATCTTCAGGGTAAACACTGATGCCGATGCTGAGTGTCAGGCGGAAGGGCTTGAATTCTGCCCCCAATTCGAGTCCATCGGCCTGAAGATGTTTGAGAATTTGACGGCCTATAAGTTCGGCCTCTGCCCCGGAGGTCTCTGGCAACACCACCACAAACCCATCTCCGTTCATGCGAGTGACCACTGCTTGTAGCCCACAGGACTTCAGGAGCAGCTGGGCCACCTGCTTTAGTAACTCATCGCCCTTCGTATGTCCTAGGGTATCATTTACCAGTTTAAAGCTATCAAGGTCGATAAAAAGCAGCGAGAGAATATTGGAGTTGGGAGTTTCTAAAAAGTCTTGCAAATAATGATTCAAATAACGCCTGTTTCGCAGGTTGGTCAGAATATCGGTATAGACGATCCTTTCAAGAGTTGTCATTCTGGTCACATGTTCCGTATGCATTTCCTTTCTCAACATGTATCCTTTAGAACCCGTCAGAATAATCCAGCCGACGGAATTGAGTTGTGTAAGAGCAACAAGGTTTGAAGTGGCATTGGCACTATCTAAATTGCTTAAAGCGTAAAATAGACTAATAAGTGATAGAACAGACATCAGGCCCAATGAGTATTACCAGTAAAAAATAAGTGTGCTATTGATTAGGGCAAAAACGATAACTGCGTAAAGCCAGATCATGCCCTCTATAAGGCCTAAAGAAAAGTCACTTCCCTCTGCGAACATGATAAGAGCAGTAAGTTTTGAAATTAGGAAAAAACTACATGCCAACGGCATAGATACATAGGGCAATTCGTTTCCAGGATACAAGCGAACACCACACCAGGACAGTAAAAACCAGACGACGATGGTTGAATAGATTGGTGTGTTATAGGCATGGTAGCTCAAACCATCATTGGTTAAGACGATAGTTACAATGGAAAGCAGGCAGACAACAGGCAGGACAATGCTCATGGCGAGCCGTCTGGCACGGGCCAGGCTGTCTATCAGGGCGAGTTGCGTTTGCCTGGCGCTATCTGGCATCTGGTCAAGTATAGCTGACCTACGTAGTCATTTTAAACCAAGACCACCTTCTAGCCCCCCCCGGACACTCGCCCCGGCCCCTTGCGTCTATAGTCCGGGCAATATGGCGGAAACTATCAACCAGTGGGCGGTCATTACCATCGTCCTCAGCGGCATCGCGCTTTGCTTTGGCGTGTTCTTTATTCGCAATCAAAACCGCGAAGCACATATGCGGGCCATGATCCTGGCCAGCAGCTTTGCCACCATTTTTCTGGTGCTGTACCTGACCCGCCTTGGCCTCGGCTACGAAAAGAGGTATGCAGGCCCCGACACCTGGCGCACGGCCTATTACGTGCTGCTGATCAGTCACATTATTCTGGCGACCCTGAATCTGCCGCTGGCGGTGGGCGCACTCTGGAACGCCTATAAGGGGCTGAAGGCCGCCAAAAATCTGAGCAATATCGACGCACCCGCCGCCCGTGGATTCTTCAACAAACACCGGGCCTGGGTGCGCTGGACAGTTCCGGTCTGGCTGTATGTGGCGGTCACGGGCTGGATCATTTATCTGGTACTGGGGCGCTACGGCGAGGTGATCAAGGGGTAGGGGGCGTTTAGGCGGCATAAGTCTAAAGGTGCGGCGTCTAAGGGTCTAAAAGTCGAGGGTCTAAGGTGCCAGGGCGGGGGCGATGCTGTGTGCGGCAGCTTCACGCCCCAGTCTTTAGCTGTTCTCAGACCCTTAGACCCTCGACCCTTAGACCGCTTTTGGCCCGCGTCCTGCTACCGTAATCCCATGAAACGCAGCGTGCCCGAACTGATGACCGCCGCCGAACCCCTGGTGATGGTCACGGCCTACGACTATCCCGGTGGTATTCACGCCGAGCGGGGCGGGGCCGACCTGATTCTGGTGGGCGACTCGCTGGGCAACGTGGTGCTGGGCTACGACTCCACCGCGCCCGTGACCTTAAGCGACATGATTCACCACGCCCGCGCCGTGCGCCGGGGGGCGCAGAACACCTTTCTGGTCGTCGATTTGCCCTTTGGCACGTACCACACCGGAGTCACCGACGCGATGCGGGCCGCCGTGCGCGTGATTCAGGAAACGGGGGCCGACGCCGTGAAGATGGAAGGGGCCACCCCCGAAGTGCTGGACGTGGTGCGTGTGCTGTCTCGGAACGGGATTCCGGTGATGGGACACGTGGGCCTGATGCCCCAGACCGCCACCGCGCAGGGCGGCTTGAAGGTGCAGGGCAAAGACGAGGAAAGCGCCCGCCGCACGGTAGATGGCGCACAGGCCTTACAGGATGCCGGAGCCTTCGCGGTGGTGCTGGAAGCCATTCCTGCTCGGTTGGCCCGCCTGATTACCGAACGTCTGACCGTGCCCACCATCGGCATTGGCGCGGGCGTGTACTGCAAAGGACAGGTGTTGGTGTACCACGACCTTCTGGGCCTGTACGAGGGCGACGAAAAGAAACTCGCCAAACGGTATGCCGAACTGGGCCGGGACGCCCGCGAAGCTATTGCCGCCTACGCCGCCGAAGTCCGCGCCGGGCAATTTCCGACCAAAGAGCAGAGCTTTGTGATGAAGGACGATGTGCTGGGCAAGTTGTATTAGGAGTGATGGGGCGTGTGGGCTGTGGGAAGGAGTTTGAAGTCGTTCTCCTACAACCTATAGCCGACCTCCTACCACCCGATCAGACCCCGCAGCCCCATTCCAGCACCTTCGCCATTCCCCGGTTTCCCGCGCCGCTTTGCCAGACCGTCGTGCCCTCGCCCTCATGTACGTAGTCGTCTACCAGCACTTCCATCCGGCCGTCGCCGTTCAGATCGGCCACTGCGCCTATGCGCTGGGTCAACATTTCTGGGAAGGTACCGGGGGCCGGAGCGGTTTTGAAGATTCGCTTGCCCAACACACTGGTTTTGACACCGCCCGGCAACGATTCGCGCACCAGCACCAGCGAGTACTGTCCTGCACGTTCGGCGTACCCGCCGTTCATGACGCCTTCCCCAAACGTCACCGGATCGCTGGCGGCCACCATCAGAATGTCGTCCCGTCCATTGCCGTCCAGATCGGTGCGGAGCAGTTGCACGAGGCGCGGTGTAGCGGTCAGGCCCCATTTTTTCAGTTCGGCAGAGACGATAGCCAAATAGGGGGCGCTGTTGAGTGGCAAGGCTGTAATGATGCGCGGCACGGGGTTCCACGGTGCACTCAGAGCATGGGCCGGAAACACAGTTTTGACGGTGGTCAGGTAGCGGGTTTCGCGCACCCAATCGCAGGGATCGTTGGTTTCGATCCGCCCGCCGACAGTGGCCGTCCCCAATTTGCCCGTTGGCCCCAGCACAGTTGCTTTCACCGTCGTCCCGATCTGTTGGTGTGCCAGTGGCCCCAACGACTCACCGGGCGTCCAGCGGCGAGCAGTAGCGGGGCCGTCCAGCGTGCCGACTACCGCAGCCGTGTTCTCTACCAGTCGGAACAAAATGGCGCGGGGAGCGGTGGTCGGCGGCGTTGTGGCGGGCGTGCCCTGACCCAGAGCCGCGGCAGCGAAAAGGGCGGTCAGCAGAGAGGTAGGGCGGCGAAAGTCGGGCATGGCGAAACCTCCGGGGCAGGGTAGATGCCCTATCCTACTTGCCCCGTTGGATGGCAAAGCGAAATCCCCGCCGCGCACAACATTCCTTTGCAGGGACGCTGTGTACGGCGGGGGGACTTAAAAGGTCAGGACAGTTGAGTTGTGCTCAGTTCCAGCGTCCGCCCCGCTGCTGACGGGTTTCCTGTTCTGGTGCGGCGTAGGTTTCTTCGGCCCGGCTCAGTTTCTTGCGGCCATACAGGCCTTCCAAAATGAATTCGGCGGCACTGACCCGCACGGCGTCGCTGTTGCTGTCGGCAATTTCTACGGCAAGGTCACGCAGGCCGGGCACCTGTGCGGTGGCTTTCATGCCAGCAGCGGGGTCGCCGCCCTGAGGAAAGCGGAACACGTTGCCGTCTTCAAACCACTTTTCCAGGTCGCGGGTATCGGCGCTGGCGTGGCGGCGGGCGTACACGGCTCCGGCGGCCTTGCGGATCACGTCGCGGGCCACCTGATCGGCCCCCTTCATCTCGCCCTCGTATTCCAGTTCCATCTTGCCCGTAATGGCGGGAAGTCCCGCGTACACGTCGCTGACCCGCACCACAGGTTGGCCATCTCCGGTCAGGCTGCGGCGTTCGGCGTTGGCGCTCGCCACTTCCATCAGGCTGATCGGCAGGCGCTGAGACACGCCCGAAAGCTTGTCCACGCGGCCATCTTCGCGGGCCTGAAAGGCGATTTCCTCAATCAGTTCGGCCATAAATCCGGGCACGGTCACGTCCTCGCCGCGTACCGCTTCCTGCTCCGTGATGTTCATGCCGAGGCGCACATCGGTGGGGTAGTGGGTGCGGATTTCGCTGCCGATGCGGTCTTTCAGGGGCGTGACGATTTTGCCGCGTGCCGTGTAGTCTTCCGGGTTGGCGGAAAACACCAGCATCACGTCCAGTTCAAGGCGGATGGGGTAGCCTTTGATCTGTACGTCGCCTTCCTGAAGGATGTTGAACAGCGCGACCTGCACTTTGGGCGCAAGATCGGCCAATTCGTTTACGGCAAAAATTCCCCGGTTGGCGCGGGGCAGCAGGCCAAAGTGCATGGAGCGCACGTCGCCCAGGCTGGTGCCGAGGCGGGCGGCCTTGATGGGGTCTACGTCGCCGATCAGGTCGGCCACTGTCACATCGGGCGTGGCGAGTTTTTCTACGTAGCGGTCAGCACGGGGCAGCCAGCGAATCGGCAAGTCCAGCCCGTGCGCTTCCAGCAGGGCGCGGCCTTCTGCACCCACTGGGTTCAGGGGATCGTCGGGCATTTCCACGCCCGAAATCACGGGAACAAAGTCATCCATCAGGCCCGTGATGGCCCGCAGAATCCGGCTCTTGGCCTGTCCGCGCAGTCCCAGCAAAATAAAGTTCTGGCGGGCCAGCAGCGCGTTCACCAGTTGGGGAATCACGGTGTCGTCGTAGCCCACCACGCCGGGAAACAGGTCTTCGCCCGTTCGCAGCTTCAGCATCAGGTTGCCACGTACCTCGTCGTGGACGGTGCGACGCACCCCATCAAACGGAGTGCGGCCCAAATAAGCGGGCGTCTGGAGCAGTTCTTTCAGCGTCTGCGCTGCGGGAGTCTGAATTGCCGTGTCTTGCGCCATCCCTGCCGTCGTGTGGGGTGCAGTCATGTTGGCCGGAAGGTATCACGCACCCCCGGCGCGGAATGTGCGGCTTGCTGGAGAATCTGGCCTTGTGGCTCAGGCTGCGCCGCTCAGGAGGCCTTGTCGCTTACGAGGTTGAGGCAGACGACGAAGCCGCGTTGCTGCTTTCCTGCGCCTGATGATCTTCGAGCGCTTTGTAGGCACACACGGCGCTCAGGGCGGCCAGTAAGACCGGAGCCGTGCCAAAGCTCATCTCCACATCTTTGCCGTCCAGTACGCCGCCAATGCGTCCACTGAGGCTGGCACCGCTGGCGTTCAGCCTGACATCTTTCCCCATGATTCGCCCCGAAAAGCGCCCATAAATCTGCGAACCGTCGAAGGTCAATTCCACACTGTCGCCTTCAATTCGCCCGCCCAGACGCACATCCATGCGGTTGGTCGAGAGTTCGCCATTGGCATCGAAGCCGTCAAAATGCCCGCCGATGCGTCCATCTACGCGCTCACGTTGCAAGGTCAGGCGAATATCCTTGCCCTCAAAGCGCCCGCCGATGCGCCCATGCAGTTCTGAGCCGTTCCATTCGGCCTGGACGTCATAGCCTTGTGTCAGGCCGCCAATGCGTCCCTTGATCTGCACTCGTTGCTCCGTCATGCCGGTAGTTTGACATGACCCCGCGAATTGCTAGCCTCTGCCCATGCTCCGTGCCGCCACGCCTGCCGACGCCCTTACCTTTGCCCTGCACCGTTACCCCGCCGGTGGCGACGCGCAGGAGCGGCCGAGTCATGCCGCGTGGGTAGAAGAGGCCATGCAGAACGGCAAGTATCTGAGATTCTTGACTGTGGGGAATGGGGGAACCGTCATCTCCGGCGCGGGCCTGACCCTGTTGGAATGGGGGCCGACGCGGGGCGATCCGCAGTCATTTCGGGGCCGAATTGTGAATGTCTGGACGCAACCCGATCACCGCAGGCAGGGCCACGCCCGCGCCGCCATGCTGGCCTGCCTTGCCGCCGCCCGGAGCCGGGGCATCTCACGCATCAGCCTCGGCACCACGCCAGAAGCCCGCGCCCTGTACGAGTCGTTGGGCTCCCGGGCAAGGAGCAGCGAACTGAACTTGACCTTGGCCATCAACAAAGACAGCTAAAGGCGTGCCTTCATTTCTTGAGCATGAATGGAGGAGGCCGCCCCTACTCTCAGGGGATGAAGAACATTTTGCTGACCGCTGTGCTGCTGGTGCCAATGCTGGCTTTGCCCCGCGCACAGGCCGACGACCTGACCTGTTCCGGCACCATCAGTGGGCGCAGCATAGACGGCAATGTGCAGGTGAGGCAGGGCGCGTCCTGCACGCTGGTCAACACGCGAGTCGACGGCGATGTCAAGGTGTCACGCGGCGGCAGTCTCATTCTCAAAAATACCCAGGTGGAAGGCAACGTGGAGTCTGATGACGGATTCGTGCGTATCTCTGTGCAGGGCAGCGTCATTGACGGCAATATCGAGGCTCAGCGGGGACGCGACGTACTGGTTGGGGACACCCGTGTGGGCGGCAACATCGAACTGGAACGCAATACAGGTGCCCTGACCGTATCGCGCGTGACGGTAGACGGCAACCTGAAGTGTGAGCGCAACGCCCGCACCCCGCAGGGCGGCTCCAACCGGGTAGGCGGCAACCGCGAAGGCCAGTGCAGCCGCCTGTAACCCACGCCCTCACACCTGCCCAGCCTAGTGGCCCGGTTCACCCGTAGCCCCGCGCTATCCTGCGGCTCATATGTCTCAGCAGTCGAGTTCTCAGGGGTCGGGCTACCAAACAGTGATCGGGTTAGAGGTGCATTTGCAGTTGCGGACGCGCACCAAGATCTTTACGGCGTGTCCTGCCGACTACCACGGCGCGGGGCCGAACGAATTCACCGACCCGATGGTGCTGGGCCTGCCCGGTGCGCTGCCGACCCTCAACCGCGAGGCCGTGGAACTGGGCATGATGTTCGGCCTCGGCATGAACTGCGACGTGTCGGGCTTTACTCAGTTTCACCGCAAAAACTACTTTTATCCGGATTCGCCCAAGAATTTTCAGTTGTCGCAATATGACCGCCCGATTGCGCGGGACGGCTATCTGGACGTAGAAGGCGGGCGTGTGCGGATTACCCGCGCCCACCTGGAGGACGATGCGGGCAAGCTGATGCACCCCACCTACGCGCCCTACAGCCTGCTGGATCTGAACCGCGCTGGCTCGGCCCTCATAGAAATGGTCACGGAGGCCGACATCACCGGGCCGGAGCAGGCCCGCGCCTTCCTGGAAGCGGTGCAGGCCATCGCGCAGGCCCTCGGCGTTTCGGACGCCACGCCGGAAGAGGGCAAGATGCGCTGCGACGTGAACATCAGCGTGCACAAGCTGGGAACGCCCTGGGGCACCAAGGTTGAGGTGAAGAACCTGAACTCGTTTCGCAGCGTGGCCCGCGCCATAGATTACGAGGCGGCGCGTCAGGCCCGCGTGCTGGACGGCGGCGGCAGCATTACGCAGGACACGCTGGGCTGGGATGAGGGTGGCCAGAAAACCTTCCTGATGAGAACCAAGGAGGGCGAGGCCGATTACCGCTACTTCCCCGAACCCGATCTGCCCCCGCTGGACATCACGCCGGAATGGATCGAACGTGTGCGGGCGCGGATGCCCGAACTGCCCGCGCAGAAGCGGGCGCGGTATGTGGCAGCGGGCGTGCGCGAGGCCGACGCCGACACCCTGAGCTTGGACGTGAACCTCAGCCGTTTTTATGACGAAGCGTTGGCCGAAGTTCCCGCACCAGATGCCCCAGCGCCAGACGCACAGCGCCTCTCCAACTGGCTGCTGACCGAGGTGACCGGATTCCTCGCCGCCAGTGAGCGGGGCATCCGGGACACGGCACTTCAGCCCGCGCATCTGGCCGCCCTCGTGCGCCTGATCGACGCCGGAACCATCAGCGGCAAAATTGCCAAAGACCTGCTGCCCGACGTGATGGCGGGCCAAAGCCCTGAGACGCTGGTGCAGGAGCGCGGGCTGATGGTGGTCACCGACACCGGAGCCATCGACGCCGCCATCGACGCCGCCATGACTGCCAATCCCAAAGCCGTGGAACAGTTTCGCGCCGGAAACGCCAAAGCTGCCAACGCCCTGTTCGGCCCCGTCATGAAGGCGATGGGCGGGCAGGCCAAACCCGAAGTCGTGCGCGACCAACTGCTGAAAAAGCTGGCGGAATGAGCACCAAGAGGATTCACCAGCTTTCAATTCTCACAACTCACACTCCACCCTCCAATCATGGCTGACGAAATGAAGGCTCCCACTCCCAAAGCCGTGCCAAACGCCGATGCTCCCCGATGGCGTTCGCTGGCGCTGGCGGCGCTGTGGGTGCAGGTCGCCTCTCTGTTCGGGCTGGTGGCGTATGTGCTGTGGCGCGGCAACGCGGCGGGTGGACTGGATGAACTGGTCTGGCTCAGCGCCTTCGATTCTTTTTTGGCTGCACTGGTCATGTGGTGGTGGACAGCTACCTTTGCCCGCGTGACGCTGGGGCAGGCCATTTCGACTGAACCCTTGCCGGGGCCAGATGCGCCGGGGGCAGGGCAACTCCGGGCGCTGCGGGCTACCTTTCCTTGGCTCACGGCGCTCCGGTTGTCGCTGTGGTTTCTGACCGTGCTGAGCGTCGTCAACACCTCATCTTCGGAGGCCAATCCGGTGGCCCTGACTGCACTGCTGACCGTGTGGGGCGCGGCCATTTTTGCCAGTAATGCCATGTACGGCAGCCTCGCTCGGTTGGCGACCAACCCCGCCGATCCAGTCGGACGCGAACGGCTGCTGGGCTGGCTGAACCTGTCGGCGGCCCTCGGCGTCGCCATGACTGTGGTCAATGTCGTGCCCACCGCCGGATTCAGCTCTACGCCCAACCTCACCAGCCAGTTGGTTTATGGGGTGATAGGCCTGCTGGACGTGGCGGCCACACTCTTGGCATTCCGGGCGCTCCAGACCATGCCTACGGAGAACGCAGCCCCACAGGCACGCTAAGCAGTCACGCTATTTCGTCCAGCCGTGTTCAAAACAGTAGGCCCATGTTTCGCCCGGTTCGGCACTCCTGATCACCGGGTGATCTTGGGTGCGGGCGTGGCGCGTGGCGTGTTTGTTTTTGCTGGAATCGCAACAGCCCACGTGCCCGCAGGTCATGCAGGTTCGTAAATGCACCCAAGTATCTCCGCTGGCGATGCACTCTAAACAGGCATCGGCTTCGGGCGTGATGGGGCCAGCGTTGGCGTGGGCGTGGTCGCACTGCGCCTGCTGCTCGGCGCTCAGAGACACGGCGGGACGGTCTGCCAGATGGCGGGCAATCTCGGCCCGCGTCAGGTGTTCGGAGGTCAGCAGATCCAGCAGCCCGGCGGCAATCTCGCGGCGCGGGGTCAGCACATGGCGTGCGCCCAATGCCTGCAACTGCATCAGGGCGGCAGGCGTGTCGGCGTGCGTCAAAATGTCCAGATCGGGGGCCACCGTGCGGGCCACACTCACGGCGCGTTCGGTCATTTCGGGGTCGTCGTCGGCAATGACCAGTGCGCGGGCCGACGCCAGATTCAGTTCCCGCAGCAGGCCAGCGCGGGTATAGTCGGCAATCAGTACCGGAGCGCCGCGCCCGGTCAGTTCGCTGGCTCCGTCCGGGCTACGGGTAATGACCGAATACGGCAATCCAGCGCGGCTGAGGGCGCGGGCGGCCAAGCGGGCATGCGGCCCGTATCCGGCAAACACGACCCGTCCGGCCACAGGGAGCGCGGAATGGGCCTCGGCTTCGGCGGGTGGGGCGGCAGTGTGAGCCGCCACAGCTTCACGTTTTTTGCCCCCCGGCCATCTGGCTCCTGCGGTTGCCAGTGGCCCCGCCAATGCCGCCACCGCTGGGGTCAGGCCCATCAGCAGGACGGTGGCGGCAATAAAAATCTGGGTGCCGCGCTCGCCCAGTCCGGCAAAGCTGAGGCCCAACGCCTGCCCAGTGCCCGCCAGCACGAAGGAAAATTCTCCGACCTGCGCGGTCAGCAGCGCCACCGGAAGGGCAATGGCCGCGCGTTCGCCCAGCAGCCGCACGCTGGCTCCGGTCACCAACGCCTTCAGCACAGCCATCAGCAGCACCACGCCCAACACGGTAGGGAGGTTGCGAATCAGGAACCCCAAATCCAGTTGCAGTCCCACCGACAGGAAAAACGCCGCGCTGAACAGGATTTGCAGCGGCAAGATTTCGCCCAATGCCTGCATACCGTACCGGCTTTCGCTGACCAACAGGCCCGCCAAGAATGCCCCCAACGCAAGGCTCACCCCAGCCGCCGCCGTGAGGCTGGCCGTGCCAAAGCACAGCGCCACCACTGTCAGCAAAAAAATTTCATTGCTACAGGTGCGGGCCACCACTTCCATGATCGGCGGCACCAGTCGTCGGGCGGCCACCAGCACAAACACGATGATGCCCGCCGCTTTGGCGAGGGCCAGCGCTACGCCTGCCACGCCGCCGCCCTGTCCGGCCAGCATGGGCACCAGCAACACCATCAGTACCACCGCCAGATCCTGAAAAATTAGGATGCCCAGCGCCACCTGCCCGGTGCGTGCGCCCGTTTGCCCCCGCTCGGCCAGCACCCGCATCACGATGGCGGTGCTGGACAGGGCGATCAGGCAGCCCGTAAACACGGCGCTTTGCCAGCCCACGCCAAAGGCCGCCAGCGCCCCGGTCACAGCGGCCACCGTGAGGCCCACTTGCAGGCCGCCGCCCAAAAAAATCAGGCGGGAAATGCGTTGCAGCCGCTCCAGGCTGAATTCTATGCCGATGGTAAACAGCAGCAGCATCACGCCCACTTCGGATGCCGCCGCGATCAATTCCTGATCCCGAATCAGGCCCAGCGCCCCCGGCCCGGCCAGCACGCCCGCCACCAAAAACCCGATGATGGGAATCAGGCCGAGGCGGAACGACAGGTAGGCCGCCAGCGCCGATACGCCCAGCAGGAGGGTCAGTTGCAGTAGGAAAGCGGGCGGGCCAGTGTGGGCGGCGTCGCCCGCAGCGTGCGCGGCTTCGGCCCCGGCCCAGCCATCCAAGCTCCAGCCGCCCAAGGTCACCCCAGCACAGGCCACTCCCGCCACAATCCAACACCACACGCGCCACATGGCGTCAGAATGGCACAGTGGGTCAGTTTTTTGCGGGGCGGCGCCCTCTGTACTGACTCACCGATGAAGGCTCAGAACGCAGCATCACGGCTTCTACACGGTATGCTTCCCGCATTCATGACGCACTCTTCTTCCTCCTCTGCGCCCGGTCTGCTTGCCACTGGGCGCGGCCCCCTCGTTTCCCTGGGCGACCTCGCTTGGGATGTGCTGGCCAAACCCGACACCATCTTGCAGCCGGGCGGCGACACCACGGGCCGCATGGAACTGCTCGGCGGCGGCAGCGCGGCGAATGTGGCAGTGTGGGCTCGGCGGGCCGGATATCCCAGCACGTTCGTGGGCAAAATTGGCCGCGACCGGTTTGGAGAACTGGCGACCGCCGACCTTGAAGCCGAGGGTGTGCAGGCCGAACTGACCCTCAGCAGCCACCACCGCACCGGCGTTATTTTGGCCCTGATCGACCAGCGCGGCCAGCGGGCCATGCTGACCGGGCAGGGGGCAGACTGGGAACTGTTGCCGGAAGAACTGCCCCGCGATGTGCTGACCGGGGCGGGTCACCTGCACCTGACCGCCTGGAGCCTGTTCCGCGATCCGCCGCGTGCAGCGGCTTTAGAGGCGGCGCGATTGGCAAAAGCCGCCGGAGCCACGCTGAGCCTCGACCCCGGCAGCTTTCAGATGATTCAGCAGATGGGCCGCGAGAACTTTCTGGAAATCGTGGACAACATTCCCTTCGACATCATTTTCCCCAACGACGACGAGGCCCGCGCCATGAGCCACGAGAGCGACCCCGAACGGGCGATAGCTTGGCTCAGACACCGCTACCCGAATGCGCTGGTGGTGGTGAAATTGGATGAAGAAGGCGCGCTGCTGGACGGCCCCACCCAGCCCCGAACCCGCGTGGCCGCCACCCGCGATCATCTGCTGGACGCCACCGGCGCGGGCGACAGCTTTGGCGGCGCATTCCTGGCCGGATGGCTGGCACACGGTGACGCGGTGCGGGCCGCCGAACTTGGGGCGCAGGTGGGCGGCTGGGTGGTGTCGCGCTTTGGGGCGAGGCCGCCCGCCGACGCCGAACTCAGGGCGCGGCTGGCCTCGGTGGGCATTCTCGCTCCGGTGGCTGTGTCTGCAGCTCCTGCGGCGGTGACGCCATGACCCGCCTCGGCAAGCGAAAAACGCCCGTGTGGGTGTGGCTGCTGCTGGCCGCCGTGCTGCTGCTGCTCCTGGCGGCGGGGGGCGCGTTCCTGTACCTCCGCAGCCTGCTCGCGCCTGCGGGCGGCGCGGCCTACACGCTGGAAGTCAAACCCGGCGACAGCCTGCCGCGCATTGCCCGCACCCTGCAAGACAAAGGCATCATCAAAAACGCCGAAGCCCTGCGCTTCGTGATGCGTCAGGACGGCACGGCGGGCAGCCTGAAAGAAGGTTTTTATGACCTGAACGGCACCCTGACTGTGCAGCAAGTGGCCGACAAATTGGCTGGCCCCGCCCGCATTCCCACCGTCAATGTCACCATTCCCGAAGGGCGGCGTATCAAGGACTTGCCGGCCATTTTTGCCAAAGCAGGCTTTGACGCTGCGGCGATTCGGGCCGAACTGAACAACGCGGCGCTGAGTCCCTACGCCAACACCAATCTGGAGGGCTTTGTGTTTCCGGCCACCTACGAACTGCGGCCCAAAGAGACGCCTCGCAAGATCGTGCAAATGCTGGTGGCCCGCATGAACGACGAATTTACGCCCGCCAACGTCGCCAAAGCCAAAGCGCTGGGCCTCAGTGTGCGCGACTGGGTCATTCTGGGCAGCATGGTGCAGGCCGAAGCCGCCAACAACGCCGAAATGCCCATCATCGCCGGAGTGTTCCTGAACCGCCTCCGCGACGGCATTGCGCTGGGCAGCGACCCGACCGTCGCATACGGCCTCGGCAAAGACCTGCCCGAACTAGACCGCAGCGCCGGAGACTTTACCAAAGACACGCCCTACAGCACCTACACGCGCCAGGGGTTGCCTGCTGGCCCGATCAACAACCCCGGTCAGGCCGCGCTGCTGTCTGTCCTCAGCCCCAACCGCAAGCTCCCCGATGGCCGCGACGCCGTGTACTTTTTGCACGGACTGGACGGCAAGATTTACGTGAACGCGGATTATCAGGCCCATCTGCGGGACATCGCACGGTATAGGTAAACGCTTTCAGATCGGATGAAAAATAGAATTGGAGAGAAAGACTCGTTTGGCCCTGTACTTCAAGAGCCGAACGAGTCTTCTACTTCCGCAGCCCCTTCAGCAGCGGCCCCCGTTCCTTCAACGCCTTCTGAAACGCCTGCGCGTCGTTCATGGGCGCGGCGGCCTTGACTGGACTGGACTGCGCTGAACTTGATGGGGTAGGGGCTGAGGCCCGTGCAGACTGTCCGGGCAGATTCTTGACGCCCAGTTTTTCTCCTCCAGCTCCGGCAAAGCGGCGGGCGCGGAACATGCCGGGATGCTCTTCAAAAATGGCGGTGGTGCCATCGGGTAGGCCTGCAAGGTGGGCGGCAAAGAGGCGTTCCTGTGCAAGTTCGGCGTGGGCTGCGCCTGTGCCCAGCTCGCCCAACAAGCGGTCTATCAGCGCAAACACGCGGGCGGCGTAGGTGTCCACTTCCTCGCGGCGGGGCAAATACCCCCTATGAATTACCCGGTTGCGGAAGTCTGCGCCGAGGGCTTTGGTGGTCAGGAAGTCCGGTTCGCGGCCCTCACGCAGCAGGTAGGCCAGCGCCATCATGCCCACCTGCCGCTCGGACTGGCTAGACACATGCCGCCAGGTGGATTCCAGAATGCCCGCCGCGCCGTCAAAGTCGGTCTGGCCCTGCAGCGCAGCGCGTTCCAGGGCAAACGAGCGCACATAGAATTCAAAAAAGCGTTCCAGTGCGGCGGCAAAGCTGGCCACCGCTTCACGGGCGTAGCCGTCCATCAGGGCGCGGGTGCCCAGATCAAACAGCACTTCAAACTTCTGCTTGCGAACGAACACGCAAAAGCGGTTGGCGCAGTGCGGGCAGGTCACGTCATGCACGGCGCTGTCGGTAAATTCCACCTGCACTTCACGCTGGCAATGGGGGCACACGGCGGGAAAACGCATGGCCGGAGTGTAGCGGCCCGCCGGGGCAAGCGGTGTGACCACCCGGTTGCTTACGGTAGATTGCTCCTGTGAATAGCTGGATAGGCACCCTGTGGCAAGCGGCAGATTCGGAACGGAAATGGGCCCTGGCGTTGGCAGCGGGTGTGCTGCTCCTCGGCGGGCTGACGCTGGGGCCAGCGCTGTTTCCATCGCCGCGAGTGCCCACCATCACGCGCCAGGTTCTGCCTCTGGTTGCTGCCGCGCCGAGTGCCGAGCCACCGGTTTATCCCCGCACCGCCAGCGTGCAGCCCCTGATTTCGGGCCGCCTGAATCTGAACACCGCCTCCTCCGAGCAACTGGAAGCCCTGCCCAAAGTGGGGCCGAGCATGGCCGCCCTGATCATTGCGGCCCGCCCACTGCGCTCTATTGCTGATCTGGACGCCATAAAAGGCGTAGGCGAAAGCACCTTGAAAGCCCTCACGCCGCTGGTCTCGTTTTGACGGGTGCTGGGTTGACGGGCTCTCTGGTAGCTGAGCGCTGATGGCTGTTCCCCTTCAACCGCACGAGGTGGTGACCGGACGCCATGCCGAGAAAGGAGTTTTTGCTCCCCGGCGTCCTCAACCCCGTGCTGTGCCCAAATTTCCCACTGCCCCCAACGGTGGGCGCTTGGCGTGGACGGTTCCTGCCGTGCTGGGTGTGATGGGCGGCATTCTGCTGGGGCTGGGCATCGGCTGGGGCGGTGTTGGCTGGGTTGCTCTTGGCATGGTCAGATGCTCGCCCACTGTTGCTGGCGGGAGCGTTGCTGGGCGGCGTGGCAGGCTTCGGCTCGGTGCGCTTGCAGGCGGCCCAACCCGACCCCATGACCCCCTGGATCGGCGCACATGTCACGCTGACCGACGACTGGGACGGCCAATTCCTGACCCTGCACGACCCCCGTGCGCGGCTGGCGGTGGCCCCCAAACCCGGCATTCCCACAGGCCGCGTCACGCTCAGCGGGCGACTGGTGCGTCCCGATGGGCGGCGCATTCCCGGCGGATTCGATCAGGCGGCGTGGCTGCGCTCGCAGGGCGGGCTGTTTTTGCCCACGCCGACGGCCATTCTGGTGGCGGCCCGCGTGCGCTCCAGCACCCCCGAAAACGGTCTGCGCGGGTGGTTCCGGCGCGGCCTGATCACGGGCCTCGGCCAACGCGAAGCGGCGCTGATGCAGGCCATAGAACTCGGAGACCGCAACGACATCGGGCAGGAGAAGTTTGCGGAAGGCTACGGTGTCCGAGACGCCTTTAACCGCGCTGGGCTGGCGCACCTGATGGCTTTATCGGGCCAGAATGTCGCCCTGATTACGGGCGTGTTGATCTGGCTCCTCACGCGGGCGGGTGTGCCGAACCTGTGGCGCTACCTTGCCCCGCGCTGTTGCTGGTGCCGTATCTGGTGCAGTTGGTGGGGTTTTCGCCTAGCATCACGCGGGCCGTCATCATGGGCTTCGCGGTCATGATCGGGCTGCGGTGGGGCGCGGCAAACCCGACGGGCTGGGCATCACGGCATTCGCGGCGCTGGCCTGCCTGCTGCCTTTTCCCATGTGGCTGCTGGATGTGGGCTTTCAGTTGTCGTTCCTGGCGGTGCTGGCCCTGCTGCTGTCGGGCAAAGTGGCTGAATTGTTGCCTCCCAAATGGCCCAGATGGGTACGGCTGGCACTTGTCGCTACCGTGCTGGCCGAACTGGGTACGCTCCCCATCATTGCCAGTACCTTTGGGCAAATTCCGCTGGTGGGCCTGCCTGCCAACCTGCTGGCAGTGGCGGTCATGGTGGTGCTGGTGCCGCTGGGTTTTCTGGCGGGATTGCTCGGCCCAGCCGCGTTTCTTGTCAACTGGCTGGTGTCTATTTTTGCCAACATGCTGCTCCTGATTGCTGAAACCTTTGGCCGCGCCCCGGTGCTGAGTTGGGGCACGGTCAGCGCCGCCAGATACGTGGCTTACGCACTGGCGGCAGGGGCGGGCGCGCTGTGGCTGAGGGGCCGAATCCGTGCGCCTACCGCACTGGGCACGGTGCTGGCCTGCATGGTGCTCACCGCGTTGCCGCCGCGCCTGAATCCACCCCGCGAACTCGTGTTTTTGGGTCTGCCAAGGGGATTCCACCCTGATTCGTCTGCCTGGATTCACGGCGTTGGTGGATTCAGGCGGCAGCGTCAATTCCGACTACGACGTGGGAGAGCGCACGGTGGTCCCGGCGTTGCGTGCGCTGGGCGTGCGGAAGCTGGATCTGGTCATCGCCACTCACGCCGACACCGACCACATCGAGGGCATTTCCGGCGTGCTGCGCGGCCTGCCTGTGGGGGAACTGTGGGTGGGCCACCTCAAAACCGATGACCCCATGCTGACGACGGTGCTGCTGACTGCCCGCGAACGCCGCGTGCCGGTACGCGAAGTCCGGCGCGGCGACCAACTGAAAGTGTCGGGTCTGACCCTGAACGTGCTGTGGCCGGTGGGTAAGGTCTGGAGTACCGAGGACAACGACAATTCTGTGGCGGTCACGCTGGAGTCTCAGGGTTGGCGCACCGCTCTTTTGGGTGACCTGGCTGACCCCGCCGAAGCCCTGATCGGAGCGGGCAAACTGGACTTGCTGAAGGCCGCGCACCACGGCAGCCGCTTTTCCAGCGGAGAGGCGGTACTGGCCCAAACCCGCCCCAAAGACGTGCTGATCAGCGTGGGGCGTAACACCTACGGCCATCCTCATCCGGCGGTGCTGGCCCGAATTGAGGCGGTGGGGCAAAGGTGTGGCGCACGGATACGCAGGGCACGGTGCGCTGGCCCTTGCCCTAGCGGGCGGCGCGACGCGGGATGTGGGAGAGCAGCTTGACCTTGAGTTTTTCTGACAACCCACACCCTCTGGCCCACAACCGACACCCGCCGCGTTATTGTTGGTCAGACTTCAATCTTTCAGGAGGATTTACCCATGACTACCAAACCACCCATTCGCGTTGCCGTGACTGGCGCAGCCGGACAGATCGGCTACAGCCTGCTGTTCCGCATCGCTTCCGGCGACATGCTGGGCAAAGACCAGCCCGTTATTCTGCACCTGCTGGAAATCACACCCGCCCTGAAAGCCCTCAACGGCGTCGTGATGGAACTCCGCGACTGCGCCTTCCCGCTGCTGGCCGATATCGTGACCAGCGACGATCCGATGGTGGCCTTCAAAGACATCGACTACGCCCTGCTGGTGGGCGCGATGCCCCGCAAAGCTGGCATGGAACGCGGCGACCTGCTGAGCGCCAACGGCGGCATCTTCAAACCTCAAGGCGAGGCGCTGAACGCCGTCGCCAGCCGGGATGTGAAGGTGCTGGTGGTGGGCAACCCCGCCAACACCAACGCCCTGATCGCCCAGCAAAATGCCCCCGACCTGAACCCCGGACAGTTCACGGCGATGGTGCGCCTCGATCACAACCGCGCCATCTCGCAATTGGCCCAGCAGACCGGCAAGCCCGTGAGCAGCATCCAGAACCTGACCATCTGGGGCAATCACTCCAGCACCCAGTATCCCGACCTGAGCGCGGCCACCGTGGACGGCCAGCCCGCCCTCGATCTGGTAGAGCGCGACTGGTATGAGAACAGCTACATTTCTACCGTTGCCAAGCGCGGCGCGGCCATCATCGAAGCACGCGGCCTGAGCAGCGCGGCCAGTGCGGCCAGCGCCGCCATCGACCATATGCGCGATTGGGCGCTGGGCACGGCGGAAGGCCAGTGGGTCAGCATGGGCATTCCCAGCGACGGCAGCTACGGCATTCCCGAAGGCCTGATCTACGGCTTCCCCGTGACCTGCAAGAACGGCCAGTACGAAATCGTGCAGGGCCTGGAAGTCAGCGAGTTCAGCCGGGGCAAAATGGACGCTACCGCGCAGGAACTGACTGAGGAACGCGACGAAGTACGGAAACTGGGCCTCGTCAAGTAAGGTTCAACAGGCAACAACCTAATCAAGACAATTCGGATCAGAGGGGAAGCGGGGCACTAGCCTTGCTTCCCTTTTTCATTCCCCCAAAGGCCAACCTCAAGCGATTGCGCTTCGTCTCTAAGTCATCCAACACAGAAAGTCTTCGTCGAACTTCCAAGGAGTGAATTTATCTACAACTTCATGCCCTGTTAATACACTCTGGGCCAGTGATCCAATCTCCGTGCATCGGCATACAAGCAAGTCAAAGGGACGCTTCACCAGATCGAGACCGCTGCTGTTTGCGGGTTGCCCCGTCCTTTGGCTGCCTGCGCCTGCTGCCCCGCCCTTGCCCCCATTCATTTTTCTGTGCCCGGAGGATTCACCATGAGCAACGACACCACTAAGCCCGCCAACAGCCGCCGTCAATTCCTCGGAGCCGCTGGCCTGATGGGAGCAGGCGCACTGATCGCCGGATGCGCCCCCGTGATCGCCGCCCCCCCCGTCAAGGCCAACCTCGACGCCACCATCTTCAACTTCGCGCTGAACCTTGAGTACCTGGAAGCGGCGTTCTACCTCGCTGCCGTGGGCCGCTTGAGTGAGCTGACTACGGCAGGCGGCGACGCAAGCAAGGTCACCCTGCCCGCCGGAATGACCGGCAACACGGTCATGCCTGGGCTGACGGGCGACACCCTTGCTATCGTCCAGGAAATTGCCCAGGACGAACTGGCGCACGTCAAGGTTATCCGCGCTGTCCTGGGCGCTGCTGCTGTCTCGCAGCCCCAGCTCAACCTCTCCACCTCGTTCAGCACTGCCGCCGATCTGGCCAGTGGCGGCAAGCTCAAGGGATTCAACCCCTACGCTAACCCGCTGTACTTCCTGCACGGGGCGTTCGTCTTCGAGGACGTGGGCGTGACCGCCTACAAGGGCGCTGCCCGTCTGCTGGTTGACGACAAGCCTGCCGGCAACCTGGAGAATGCCGCTGGCATCCTGGCCGTCGAGGCCTACCACGCCGGCACGATCCGCACCCTTTTGTACCAGCAGAGGGCGGTCAGCGACGCCACGCTCACCGCTGGCCTGACCGTCGCCCAGATCGTGCAGGCGATCAGCAACCTCCGCGACAGTGTGGACGGCGCCGACGACCGCGATCAGGGCATCGTGGGCGGCGTGGGCAACCCCGACTTCGTGTCCACCACGGCGGCTAACATCGTGCCGACCGATGTGAACGGTATCGCTTATAGCCGCACGCCCCGTCAGGTGGCGAACATCGTGCAGCTCAACGCTGACGCCAAGAACGAAACCTTCAGCTTCTTCCCCAACGGCCTCAGCGGCAACTACAGCGCCATTCTCGCCCTGTAAACCCGGCCTCAGAGCAAGTGCCCCCATCCAATTTGGACTGGGGGCGCTTTTTGTTGTCTGGAATGTGATGAGTACTTCTGCACTCTTTGTCCCGCCTAATCCAGCCTCACCAATTGCCCCGCCGCCTCATACCACACGCGTCTGTCCGGGCCTGCTGCTAGGGCGTGTGGGCCAGCCGCTTTGCCGTTCTGGGTCAGCACGGGTACGGTCAGTGTGCTGGTGCCGCCGCTCTGGGCGCGGTAGAGGCGGGCCTGTGTGGAGTCGCCCACCCATAGCGTGCCGTCTGGGGCCACCGCCAGTTCAGTTGGGCGTGCGCCAGCGGGCAGGGCCAACTGACTTTGCTGGCCTGTAGCTGGGTTCAGGTTCCACACCGTGCCCGTGCGGACTTCTATAAACCACAGCGTGCCGTCGGGGGCGGCGGTCAGGGCGTCGGGCAGGCTTTTGCCGGGAATGCCCACCCTGTACGCGGTGGTCTTGCCGGTGGCCGGATCAAGCCCGATGATGGCGGGGTCGGCATAAAAGCGGGTGTAGTACAGGTGCCCATTCGCGCCCAAAGTCAAGTCTTCGGCGTTCTCTTCTACGGCATAGGACGTGACCTCGCCGCTGGCCGGATTCAGGGCGGCCACGCGGTCACGGGTGTACTGGGTAAACCACACCCGGTCTGCGGTGGGCGTGGCACCGTTGATGGTGTCGGCGGTGGCCCCCACAGCATGCCGTTTGATCTGGCCCGCACTGTCCCGCGAAATCAGCACGCTGCCGTCACTCAGTGCACTCCGAACCGTGACCCACACGCGTCCATCCGGGGCAACGGCATGGCTGGTAATCGTTTCAAAACCGCCCAGGCCAAAGCCCAGCAAAGTAAAGCTGTTCTGGTCCGGATCGAAGCGCAGCAGATGATGACGGCTCTCCTCGTTTGCGCTGACTGGAGCACGCAGCAACACGGTTCCGCCCGCCTCGAATTTCATGCCGCTGGCCTCGTATGGACTGCCCGCACCCACCACAATCGGATGTACCGCGAAGGTCAGCACGGGCAGCGTCAGCGTGGCGCTTTTGCCCGCAGAGGTCACGGTAACGGTGATGCTTTGGGTTCCTGTGGTGCTAGGCCGTCCCTGTACTCGCAGCGGGATCAGTGTGTCTGCGCCGTCTGGCCGGGCAGATTCCGCCGTCACGGTCAGTCCGGCGGGGGCGCGGTCTACCGTGACCGTCACTGTTCCTGCCGAAGACACCCGCAGCAAAGTCTGTGCATCTGCGCTGCCAATCAGTGCCAACGCTTGATCTGCACTCACTTTGAGGCTGGCTACGGCGGGCGCGGTGTGGGTACTTCCGCCCTGTCCACCCGGCACAGCGGGCGCAGTCGGCCCCCCGCAGGACGCCAGCAACAAGGCAGCGGCCAGCAGCGGTGCAAACCGCTCGGCGGGCTTCCGGCGAGGTCGGCTTTCAGAGCAACCGGGGTGGCGGGCAACCGTGAGGGGAAGACGCATAGGTGCAGTTCACACTATGTTCCCTGACTTCCACCTTACATTCTTCACTCAAAGGAATAAATATTTTTGAACTAAACCGCTTGCCACTAATTCTGATGTCACACAGGCGGCGGCCCACTCTGTTCAGTTCAGGGTGCGTCCGCCACTGCCCATGAGGGCCTCGGCTTTTCGCAGGTGGTCGCGCAGGGTGACGTGCCAGTCGTCGCTTTCGGGCGTGTGCGCCAGGGCCTGCTGGGCGTGGGCATAGGCTGCCGCCGGATTCAGGAAGCCCTGCTGGGCCATTACGTCGGCGGCCATCTGGTGCCCCGTGACCCAATCGCGGCTATCAGGGGCGGCCTCCCGCACCACACGCTCGTAGTGTTCCAAGGCGTCGTCGAGGTGGTAATAATCCAGCGCCACGCTGCCCAGCACCAGACTGGCCGGAACCACTGCGCCCTGCGCCAAGGCCTGTTCTGCGGTCTGCTGCGCTTCTTGCAGGCGGCCCAGGCGGTAATCGCATTCGGCCATATCTGCCAGCACTTCGGGTAGGTAAGGGTATTCCGGGTCTTGCAGCACGGCTTCCAGGCGCTCGCGGGCGTCTACCGGTCGGTCTAGATCCAGCAGGGCCACGCCGAGTTCGTGGTTGGCATACGGCCTGTCGGCTTCTGTCGCCAGTTTCAGGGCTTCCTCGAAAGCAGCGATGGCCTGTTCCTGCAAGCCCAGATGGGTCAGAATCTGGCCGCGCACCAGCGCCACGCCGTAGCTGGGGTCGCCGTGTTCGCGCTCCAGCCGGGCGGCTTCCTGAATGGCCTCGTGCGCGGCGTCGGGCTGCTCCTGGTTCAGCATGGCCTGCGCCCGCAGGTAGTACCACGTCGCCAGATTCAGCCCCTCGTCGGGTTCCTGCCCGGTGTACAGGGCGCGGGCCTGATCTAGGGCGATGGTGGCTTCTGCCGTCTGGCCCACCGTCAGCATCAGCGCGGCCTGCTCCTGCAACATAATTGCGCGGTTCAGACCGCTCGTCAGGTGCGCGGCCTCGCCGTACAGGTGAATGGCATCGGTGGTGTGGCCCAGTTGCTCCTGACTGTCGGCCTGCCAGGAGCGCAACCGCCAGCGCAGATGCTCCGGCAGTTCGGTGCTGGGCAGGTGTATGTCCAGCGCCTCCTGCGGCTTCTCGGCCAGGGCCAGGGCGCACATGGCATGAAAACGGGCCAACGGGTCGGCGGCCTCGCGCACGCCAGCCGGGGGCGGCGTGGCCTCGCCCTCACGCAATCGGGCGTCCAGTTCGGCCATCAGTGCCAGATACAGCGGGTCGGTCTGGAGGGCGGCGTCCAGCAGGCGGGCTTCGCGCAGCGCCAGAGCCACCTCATTGGTCGAAGTATCTCCGTACAGCGCATGGACACTGGCGACATACAGGGCGATCCGCGCCCGTTCGAGTTTTCCAGCTTCCCGCATGGCGCTGTCCAGCACGTTGAATGCCGTGTCGTAATCGCCCCCTGCGAGAGCCGTGCAAGCCTGCTGCCAGGTGGTGGCGACCTCAATCATTACCCAGCAGTTTAGCGCGGAAGGAAGAACGGGTCAGTGGTAAGGGGCCAGTGAGGAGCGGCGAGCGCAAAAGAGGCTCAGTGGTGGAGAGGCAAGCTGACTCTTTAGCGTTGGTGCCAGATGACGGAACCCGAAAACTATGGCGCTCACCTAAGCTGCTTCCGCATTCCACGATCTACGCGTGACATTCCGGCTAAATCACCTCGCCCCTTAGCACTTGCTCAAGCCAACGTGTGACACCGCCTACACCCACACATCTTGAGTCTGGTACACTCAACTTCATGGAGCATCCATCGGCTTCACCCGCAGTTTTTCCCTCCCCGCCCTCTCTAATTCTGGAGGATTTCTCTTGAAGCGGTTGAATCCATGGCTGATCGTTCTGTTCGTGCTGGCGCTGTTCCTGATGTTTTCTCAGGCACCTCTCGGCGGGCGTGCTACGGTCAATTATAACGAGTTCAAAAATCTGCTCGACAAAGGCGTGATCAAAACGCTGGTGGTTCGGGAAAGTATCGGCACCGTTACCCTAGACGCCCCCTCTCAGGTCAATGTCAATACGCCGCAAGGCCCTCAACCCCGTGAAGTTCCCGGCTTTACCGTGCGCTTGCCCGGCAGCCTCGCCACGCCCGATAGTGGTCTGATCGGCCAACTCGAAGCCCAGAACGTCGATTACCGCTTCGAGGCTCCCAGCCAGTGGCTGAACATTATTCTTAGCCTGCTGCCTATTTTGCTGCTGTTCGGCATGATGTATTTCTTCTTTATGCGGGCGCAGGGCGGCCAGAGCGGCGTCATGCAGTTCGGCCAGAGCAAGGCCAAGAAGTACGGCAAAGAAAACCGTGTGCAGACCAAGTTTACCGACGTGGCCGGACACGAGGAAGCCAAGCGTGAACTGATCGAAGTCGTGGACTTCCTCAAGAATCCCGGCAAGTACCACCAGATCGGCGCAGAAATCCCCAAGGGCGTGCTGCTGGTCGGCCCTCCCGGAACCGGTAAAACGCTGCTGGCCCGCGCTGTGGCCGGAGAAGCCGATGTGCCGTTCTTCAGCGTCAGCGCCTCCGAATTCATGGAAATGTTCGTGGGTGTAGGAGCCAGCCGTGTTCGCACGCTGTTCGAGGACGCCCGCAAGAGTGCGCCCGCCATCATGTTCATCGACGAAATCGACTCGATTGGCCGCAAGCGTGGTGCAGGCATCGGCGGCGGGCACGATGAGCGCGAGCAGACGCTGAACCAGATCCTCTCGGAAATGGACGGCTTCGACAAGACCAGCAACGTGATCGTGCTGGGCGCGACCAACCGCCCCGACGTGCTGGACTCGGCTCTGCTGCGCCCCGGACGCTTTGACCGTCAGGTGACGATCGACCTGCCGACCCTGAAAGAGCGCGAAGCTATTTTGAAGGTGCACCTGCGCAACAAGCCGATGGCTCCCGGCGTAGACGTGCCAGAAATCGCCAAGAGCACGCCCTACTTCAGCGGCGCAGACCTGAAGAACGTGACCAACGAAGCCGCGCTGGAAGCGGCCCGCCTGAGCAAGACCCAGATCGACATGAGTGATTTTTACCGGGCGCTCGACAAGATCACGCTGGGCCTGGAAAACGGCTCGCTGAGCGTCAGCCCCGAAGAGCGCAAGGCGATTGCCTACCACGAGGCCGGACACGCCGTTACCTCCGCCGTGATCCCCGGTTCCGACAGGCTCCAGAAAGTCAGCATTATTCCGCGTGGGCGTGCGCTGGGTGCCGCGTTCTACCTGCCCGAAGAGCAGGTGTTGATGAGCAAGGAGCGCCTGGAAAACCAACTGGTCGTCGCCCTGGGTGGCCGCGCCGCCGAAGAAGTCTTCATGGGCAACGTGACCAGCGGAGCCGCCGACGATTTCCGCAAGGCCACCAACATCGCCCGCAAGATGGTGCTGGAGTGGGGCATGGGCGAGAACTTCAAGAACATGGCGCTCTCCACCGAAAGCGGCCCCGTGTTCCTCGGTGAAGACATGGGCCGTCCCAAGGCCTTCAGCGAGCACACCAGCCAACTCGTAGACGAGGACGTGAAGCGCATCCTGAACCGCGCCTACGAACGCGCCCGCCAACTGGTCAGCGACTACACGCCCGCCATGCACGAAGTCGTGGAAGCCCTGCTAAGTCAGGAACTGATTACGGGTGACGTGGTACGCGCCGCCGTAGCCAAGATGGGCGGAAGCCCAGAGCCGATGCCGCAAACGACGGCGTAAGCCTGACTAGATTTCATTCAGATTGACGACAACTCCCGCTGTTTGGGGGTTGTTTTTGGTTGTGGCTTTCCGTATCAGGCTTTCTCGGCTGGCGTGATCTTGAACTCCAGCCCCCCAAATTCCCGCGTCCACAGGTCGGCCTTGTCGCGTGCGCCTGCAAGGTCTAGCGGCGTGGCTCCGCTGATCTGCACCGTCCAGCCCTGCCCGCTGCGAGTCAGGCTGTGAATCTGGGTCTGGCCCGCGTGCGAGCGGTCTAGGCCGTCTGCAACACGCAAAATCGCCGACAGGCGCGACACGAGGGCGCGGTCTACGGTGGGCAGGGCCATAAAGTCGGCGTGCGACGGCTTGGGCAGGCTTTTGCGGTGGTAGCGGGCCACCTGCGCGATCCGTTCTATGTCGTGCGGGCCAAACCCGCGCAACTCGGCGTGCCGGATCAGGTAGGCGCTGTGTTTGTGGTGACTGCTCTGGGCCACGATTTGCCCGGTTTCGTGCAGGGCAGCGGCGGCGGTCAGCAGGCTGCGGGCCTCTTCGGGAAAGGGCACGCCCGCCGCGATCAGGCCGTCCATCAAAGCCCGCGATAAGGCGGCCACCTGTTGCGAGTGGCCCAGATTTGCGCCAAAGCGTTCGGCAGTCGCCAGCACGCTGCGTTGGCGGGCGCTGAGGCCGGAAGAAAAACTCTGGAAGCGCGAGAGTTCCTCGATCAACATGCCTTCCCGCAAGGCTCCCTCGCTGACGGTGACCTGTGTGGCTCCCAGCATCTCCAGCGCAGCGTGCAGCACGGCCAATCCCGCCACGATGGTATCGGCACGGTTGCCCAGGCCCGGCAATTTGGCGCGTGCGGCGGGCGACATCCGGCGCACCCGCTCCAGCAGTCCGGCCAGATCGGCCACCGAAAAGCGCACCCCGTTGATGCTGCCTTCACGGCCCGACAGGACAGCAGCGGCGGCTTCTGCCGTGCCACTCGACAGAATTACGCGGGTGCCGGGGCCCATTCGGAAACGGGCGGCGTGGGGGGCCAGTGCGTGCCTGACAGCGTCCTGTACGGCCTTCACCCCAGTCCGGTTGCCACGCGCCTCATGGTGCAGATGCGCCCGCGTCATTCGGATGCTGCCGAGGGGCAAGCTCAGGATGTCGGCGGCCTGATCGGGGCGACCCCGCGCAAATTCCAGGCTGCCGCCGCCCAAATCCAGCAGCACGTTGTCTGGCCCCAGTTCCACGCTATGGGCCACGCCCAGATACGTCAGTTCGCCTTCCCGCTCGCCGCTGATGACCGCCGGATAAACCCCCGTGCGGGCCTGGCTTCGCGCCGCCACTTCGGGGCCATTGGGAGCCTCGCGCAGGGCACTCGTGGCATACACGCGCAACTCGCTGACTCCTGCTGCGGCGGCCAGTTCCTTAAAGCGGGTCAGCGCCGAAGCCAGGCGGTTTTCCCCTTCCGGCGTCATGTTTCCGGCGGCGTCCAGGCATTCGCCCAATTTGGTGCGGTCTTTCAGGGCGTCCAGCACCCGGAAATCGCCCTGCTGGTTGGCTCCGGCGTGGGCCTCGGCAATCAGCAGATGGCTGGAATTGGTGCCGACATCGGCCACGGCTACTTTCATACAGCCACCTTCATTCTGTTTCTGACCGCACAAACTCCGGCGCACGCTTGGCCTTGAACGCGGTCACGCCTTCCTGATGCTCCCAGTGGTCTCCGGCCAGTTGTTGCAGTTCGGCCTCCAGATCCAGCGCCTGATCCAGCGTGCTGGTTTGGGCCGCGTTCAGCGCCTGCTTGGTCAGCTTCAGAGCGTTGGCGGGGCGCGAGGCGAGGCGTTCGGCGTAGGCCTGCACCGCGTCTGCAAAGCCTTCGTCGGGCAAGACTTCTTCGCACAGGCCGTACTTCAGCGCGTCGTCGGCCCGCACCCGGTCAGCCAAGGCCATCAGCGCGAAGGCGCGGTGGTAGCCCACGAGTCGGGGCAAAAACCACGTGCTGCCGCTGTCGGGCACCAGCGCAATGTTGGAAAACACCTCGATCAGGCTGGCCGACTGCGCCCACAGCCGAATATCGCCTGCCAAAGCCAAGCTTGCGCCCGCGCCCGCTGCCACGCCGTTCACTGCCGTAATTACGGGTTTGCTCAGCCCGCGAATGGTGCGAATCAGGGGGTTGTAAGTGTGATTCAGGTGCTCGGTGAAGGTCATGTCGCGCCCCGACACGTCGCCCAGATCCTGTCCCGCGCAAAAGCCCCGGCCCGCGCCCGTGATGACCACCACACGCACGGCATTGTCGGCGTCGGCGGCCTGCAATTCCGCCGTCAGCGTCAACAACAGCGCGTCGTTGGCCGCATTCAGTTTGTCAGGGCGGTTGAGGGTCAGGGTACGCACGCCCGCACGGGTCTGGCTGAGAATCACCGGGGATTCGGGTTGGGTCATGGGGTACAGGGTAGTGGATCGTAGACCTTTGGATCGTGGAGATGTGAACTGGATCTCTGGGGTTGTTCGCAAACCTCACAGTCAACAAGCGTGATGCCCGCCCAATCTTTTCCTACTCACCAATACCCACTTACCATTTTTCACCTATCCTCCCCCCATGACCCCCACCGCCCTTCCCACCGTTCTCGCACTCGACGTCAGCAAGCGGCGCATCGGCTTTGCGGTCAGTGCCGGGGGGCTAGCCTTCGGGCGCGGCAGCATAGACCGCAAACGCCTGCCGCTGGATCTGAAAGCCGTGCGCCTGCGTGCAAAGGAATCAGGGGCGGGGCTGCTGCTGCTGGGGCTGCCGCTGGACGCCGATGGGGGCCACAATGCCGCGTTAGACCGGGTGCGGGCCTTTGGACGCATTTTGCAGGAGCAGGGCTATACGGTGGCCTATCAGGATGAACGCTTTACCACCCAGCGGGCGCGGGCGCTCGGCGCAGCCGATGAAGACGAGGCCGCCGCCGTGCAGATTCTGGAACTGTACCTGATGGGCCTGAAGCACAACGCGCCCGCCGAGGCCGAGGAATGGGAGTAGGGAAGGGCTTGGTGGACAGAGAATCTGGACTCCAAAATCACCCAGCCAATTGACCCAGCGGCCCCCGTTTTCTGCACCACACCGGGCCAGTGCCCCGTAAGATGAAGCATGGCCCTCCACTCCATCTGGCAGCGTGTCAAAGCAGTGTTCAGGCGTCCTTCTGGCGGCCAGCAAAGGGAAGATGAAGGCGACGGCACGGGCGTGCTGGTGGGTGTCGGCCCGCGTCCGCTGAGGGGCGGGGCACAGGCCAAGCCGCCTCAGCATGTAGTGGAGGAATCTTCAGAGCAAGCTCGGCACTAGGGGCAGAGGGAATGGCTCCGCGTGGGTGTTCCTGCATGTGTTGCGGATTTGGGCCGCCGTATGAAGCTACACCACTCTAGACTCGGTTCAACTTCCTCGTTTCCCGCTAGAATACCCACACACATAGGCTTTCCCCTTTGGGGCAGACACAGGGCGAACCGTCGCCTTTGTTTTCCCTGTCGCTGCTTTTCCCTGTTCTCAACTTCTCTCGCTGATCTGTGCCCACACAGCAGCCACCTTCCCCGGAGGCCACCCATGCAAGGCAACATGATGGATGTACCGCTCACCGTCCCCTTTATTCTGGAGCGGGCACGTACCACCTACGCCTCCCGCGAAGTCGTGAGTTTGCTGGTGGCAGGGCGCGACGAAGCTGGACAACCGATTCCTCACCGCCATAGCACCACCTACGGCGCGGTGGCCGACCGGGCCTTGCGTCTGGGCGCGGGTTTGCTGGGCCTTGGCCTGCAACCGGGAGACCGGGTGGCCACGCTGGCGGTCAATTCCTTCCGGCACCTGGAGGCGTATCTGGGCGTGCCCAGCGCGGGACTCGTGCTGCATACCGTGAATATTCGCCTGCACCCGAAGCAGATCGCGTGGATTCTGAACCACGCCGAAGACCGCGTGCTGCTCATCGAAAACGTGTTTGGGGCCATGATTCCGGCGATTAAAGCCGCCTGCCCCAAGCTGGAGCATATTCTGGTGCTGGGGCCGACGCCTGCGCCTATTCCGCTGCCCGGTGTGGCCGACTATGACGCCTTCGTGATGGCCCACGAGCCTCTGGCCCAGTATCCGCAGATCGCTGAAACCGACGCGGCAGCCATGTGCTACACCAGCGGCACCACCGGAAACCCCAAAGGCGTGCTGTACACCCACCGCTCTACGGTGCTGCACTCGCTGGTCAGCGCCCCCAAAGACGGCCTGAACGTGGGCGAGGCCGATACCGTGATGCCGATTGTGCCCATGTTCCACGTGAATGCCTGGGGCCTGCCCTACACCTGCGCCATGTACGGCGCGAAACAGGTGTTTGGGGGCGTGTTCAGCGATGGACGCACACTGGCCGGACTGCTTCAGAATGAGGGCGTGACCATCACGGCGGGCGTGCCGACCATCTGGATGGGCCTGCTGGCCGAGCTTGACCGGGCCAAAGCCGAGGGCGAATCCTACGACCTGCACGCCCTAGAGCGCCTGATCGTGGGGGGCAGCGCCGCGCCCGAAAGCCTGCTGCGGGCCTTCTGGAACAATCATGGCCTGACCATGCTGCACGCGTGGGGCATGACCGAAACGCACCCACTGGGCACCGCCAGCGGCGTTCCTGTCGGAGTAGATCCCGCCAGCGATGAAGGTTTTGCTCTGCGGGCCAAGCAGGGCCGCGCCGTGCCGCTGGTCTGGCTCGATCTGCTCTCGGAAGAAGGCGAGCGCTTGCCCCACGACGGCAAAACGATGGGCCGCCTGATCGCGCGTGGGCCGTGGATCGCCAACAGCTATTTCAAGGGCGAGGGCCAGAGCAATTTCTTCGAGCTGGACGGCAATCTGTGGTTCGACACAGGCGACATCGCCACGCTGGATGCACGCGGCTATATGCACATTCAAGACCGCTCCAAAGACCTGATCAAGTCGGGCGGCGAGTGGATCAGCTCCGTGGATCTGGAAAACGCGATCATGGCCCACCCCGCCGTGGCCCAGTGCGCCGTGATTGCTATGGAAGACCCCAAATGGGATGAACGCCCGCTGGCCGTCGTGGTGCCGCGCCCCGGCCAAAGCGTCAGCCACGAAGAAATCATCGCGTTCATTTCGCCCAAGTTTGCCAAGTTCTGGCTGCCCGACGCGACCATCACCGCCGAAAGCATTCCGATTGGAGCCACCGGCAAATTCCTGAAACGCGAAATGCGCGAGCAGTACAAGGATTTCAAGCCGGGAAGCTGAGGTGTTTGGGCTATGAGCCAAGAACTCTGGGCCATGGACTCCAATTTTTTGAATTTGATTCTCTGCTGTTTACCGCGCCCCAAGTCAACCCGACTGGGGCGCGGCTTTTTGCCCTGCTCAGTCATTCTGCCGATGCTTTCGCCCCGTGCTACACGCCACACTAACGGGCATGACCGCTCTTTCCCAGCTTCCAGCTTGGCTGCCCGAACTGACCCAGCACTGGGCCGCCGAAGAAGGCGTGCAAGCCGTGTTCCTGACCGGAAGCTTTGCGCGGGGCGATGCCAATGAATTCAGTGATCTGGACGTGCAATTGCTGGTGGTTGACGGCTCATCGGTGAGCGGCCATACCACCTACCATGAAGGCCTGCTGCTGAGCGTAGACCGCAGCGAACTCAGCCACCGCGAACGCGCTCTGACCGACCCCGACACCGCCCTCTGGAACCTGGTGGCGCTACAGACGGGTCTGCCGCTACACGATCCGGCAGGGGTATTTGCCGTGCTGCAAGCCAAAGCACGGGCATTAGAGTGGGCCACGCTTGCCCCTGAAGCCCACAGGCAAGCGGCCAGGCGAATCGCTGGGAGTGCCGAAGAACTCCACAAGATCATGGGCGGCCTGAATGCGGGCGACGCGGGCAAAGTCGCTTACGCCGCGCTAGGCCTGACCTTTGCGCTGGGGCAAGCCGCTTTACTGAGTACCGGAACCCTGATTCCCACCGAAAACCGCTGGCTGACACTGGCCCGTGATGCTTGGCCTGATCCTGTTTGGCATGAGTCTTTCTCTTGTCTGGCCGGACTGGGAACCGACTCGCCGGAAGCGCGGGGGCGGGCGGCACTCACTACTTATGCACGTGCCGTCGCTCTGGCGCAGTGGCCTCAAGATTCTGGGCCAGAGCAGCGGGACTACGCCGTGGCACAGGAGGCAGCGAGCCGTGGTGCAGCCTTTCTTAGCCGAGTTGTGCCCTGAACTCTGACCGCACCTGCTCCAGCGCCAGCCCCAGCAGATTTTGGCCCCAGCGGGCGCGGTTGGCTTCGGCGTCGGCCTCGCGGTAGCCGATGCCCCAGATGCGGTCTGAGGGCGAGGCTTCTACCAACGGCGCGTCGCCCGTTTCGAGCAGGACGGCGCGGAGCCTGGCATTCTGGCCGAATTTCAGTCGCAGCATGTCCAGCGCCACTTCAAAACGTTTGGCCTCCCACACGGCGTTGTCGTAGGGCGCAACCAGACGGCCCAGGCGTTTGCATTCATCAGGCGTGGGGGCGGCCAGAATCGCGGCGAGGCGTTCTGTGTCACCAAAACACTCGGCTTTACGGGCCATCAAATACTGTTCGGCAGTGTGGTAGGTCACGCCGTCGGCCGTAAAAATGCTGGGGTGAAAGTTAGAAAAGGGATGTGCAGTACGGTAGAAGTAGACGGGAGCGGTCATAGGGTTAGCCTGTCACGCGCCGCGCCCCGGTGCATCGGCTCTGTGGCCTAAGCCGCCTCAGCATCCCGGCGGGCTATACTGCTCTGCTATGCCGCGCCCCGCCCGTTCCCGCTCCGACAATCGCCATGACCCCAATTCGCCCTTTAAACGCAAGGCCAGCAAGCCCAAAGGCGACTACCGGGAGCGGCAGCCTGCACACGAATACGTGCTGGACGTGCTGCCGGGGCTAGAGGCGATTGCGGAAAACGAACTGGCCGATGTGCCGTTGGCCCGCGATATTCGTGGTCTGCGCTTCTGGTATCCCGGCGACATGGAACGCCTGAACCGCCTGAAATCGGTGGTGGCCGTGTACCGCATCAAGGCCTGGGATGTGCCGCGTCCACGCGGGTTTCTGGGCAATCAGCAGCTCAGCGAACTGGCGACCTTCGTGGCAGAAGTGGCGCGGGTGGGCGGCCACAAATCCTTCCGACTGGGCGCGGCGGGCAAGGAATCCAGCGTGATGCAGCGCCTCGCCTCCGAACTGGAGGGGCTGATTGGTCTGACACACAATGCCGAAGAAGGCGAATTGCTGCTGCGGTTCCGGCCCGAAGAACACGGCGAAGGCTGGGAAGTGTTGGCCCGCATGACGCCCCGGCCCCTGTCGGCGCGGGCGTGGCGCGTGTGCAACATGAACGGCGGCCTGAACGCGACGCTGGCTTACGCCGTACTGAAACTGGCCGGGCAGCGCGACGAAGACCGCATTTTTAATCCCATGAGCGGCAGCGGCACCCTCCTGATCGAACGCGCCCTGATGGGGCCATCGGCGGCGATGGTGGGCGTGGATATAGACCCCGCCGCCGTGGAGTGTGCCCAGCGCAACCTGGCCGCCGCCAAACGTGAAATTGAAGTGGCCTGCGTGGACGCCCTGAACACGGGCCTGCCCGACCGTTCCTTCGACCTGATCCTGGCCGACCTGCCCTGGGGCGACGCCATCGGCACGCACGGCGGCAACGAAGTCTTGTACCCGGCCTTCCTGAAGGAAATGTACCGCCTGCTGAGCCGTCAGGGCCGCCTGGCCGTCATTACGCACGAGATCAAATTGTTTCAGGGCCTCCTCGAAGGCAGTACCGAGTGGTACGCCCGCGAACTGTTTCAGGCGTTCAGCGGGGGGCATCATCCGAAGGCGTATTTGCTGAGCAAACGGTAAAGAGACTGTCGGAAGTGAGGTGTAGCACGGAGGAAAGCGTGGAGTGTGCACCGTGAATGGTGGGAAAAGCCAAACCACGATCTACGCTCTCCACTCCACGCTCCATTAGGCTAGAGCCATGACATCTACGGGAGCGGGCTTACGCTGGGGCATCTTGGGCGCGGCGCGGATTGGGCGGGCGCTTATTCCAGCTATTCGGGCGGCGGGCGGAGAAGTGACGTTTTTGGGCGTGCGCGAGCCAAATGCCGAGCGGGCGCGGGACTACGCCGCCGAATGGAACATTCCGGTGGTGGGCAGCTACGCCGACGCCCTCGCCTCTGATGTGGACGCCATTTACAATCCGCTTCCCAATGATCTGCACCTGCCCATGACCCGCGACACCTTGCGGGCCGGAAAGCACGCCCTCACCGAAAAGCCGTTTACGCTGAATGCTGCCGAGGCCGCCGAACTGGAGCGGGAAGCACAGTCAGCGGGAAGGGTGCTGCTGGAAGCCTTCGCCTACCGCTTTCAGCCGCATGTGGAGCGCATCGTGGAGTTGGTGCGCGGCGGCGAATTGGGCGAGATTCGGGCCTTCCGGGGCGCGTTCGGCTTCCCGCTCACCAACCCCGACGACTTCCGCTGGGACGCCAGCAAGGGCGGTGGGGCGCTATTCGATGTGGGCACGTATCCGGTGAATCTGATGCGCCTGCTGTTGGGCGAACCCCAAAGCGTTACCGCCCGCGCCCGCTGGACGGAAGGCGGGACTGCCTCTGGCGTGGACATGGGGCTGAGTGCCGTGCTGGACTACCCGCAGGCCTCGGCCAGCATAGACTGCGCCTTCGATTGGGGAGATACGGCCACGCAGCGCCTGACCGTCATCGGCACACAGGGCACCCTGGATATGTCGGGCGTATTCCACAGCAACACCGCCGAGCCCAGCACGTTTACCCTCACCAACGCCGCCGGGACAACGCAGGAAACGTTTGGGCCATTCAATGCCTATGCGGGCATGGTCGCCCATTTTCAGCGTGTGGCGTTGGGGCAAGAAGCCGCCCTGTACCCGCCCAGCGACGCCGTCGCCCATGCCCGCGTGCTGGACGCCCTGTATGCTTCGGCCCGCACGGGGGAGCGGGTGGACATTCACGGGTCTTGAGTTGGCGGGATGCAGAAGTTGAGCGCCTGACGGCGCAATACGGCACGGTTCCGCCCCCTTTGACGCTGTACCCCGAATTCCATCCGCTCAGTGCGTTTTGGCGCATGGGCGGCGGTGAGAGCCACATCATGTTGTGGGGTCAGTGGTGGCAATCTCAGGCTTGGGATGAGGCCCAGCAGCTCGCCTACTTCCGCAGTTTTTTGCCCCCGCCGCGTTGGTTGCCGTGGATGGGGGACGCGGTTTGGGGTGCCGATTCGGATGACGAATTGGAGGAAGACGCCGTGCTTGAAAAGCTGGAGGGCCTAGGCTTCGGCAGCCGGGCTGAGTATCTAGCCGATTGGGAGGATGAGCGGTGGGAATGAAGGACTGGGTTATTGGCCTTGTCCCACCATGGATTCCCCCACCCCCGGCCCCCTACCCCCAAAGGGAGCATGGGGAGTGTCACTCCGCTGAGGAGGATTCATCTTGTCGTGTTCTAACTCGGCTAAATCCCTCATTTGAACCGCAATTGCCAGTTCATTCCAAGATGGAATTGGCCCGCGCGTTTCACGCACGACGGCCCCACCTGCATTCGGGCGGCGCGTTTTTAGGTCTGCTACAGGGGAAACCAAACTGTTGACACTGCCCACCTACTCAAATTACCCACTCCACGATCCACCGCCCCTATATCGGTGCGTCTTCTGCAAATTTCGGCTCCCGCTTTTCGCGGAGGCTGGCTAATCCTTCGCGCACATCGGGGCCAGTAAAGCCCAGAAATTCTAGGGCGAGGCTGGCATCAAAGGTCGGCCCGGCCGCACGGAGCCAGTTGTTCAGGGCGTATTTTGTCCAGCGAACGGCGGTGGGGCTGCCTGCGGCCAGTTGGCGGGCCACCCTCCATGCCCGGTCTAGCAGTTCCTCGTCTGGCACGCACAAGCTCACCAGTCCAATCCGCTCGGCTTCCTCGCCCGACACGGGTTCTCCGGTCATCAGGTGGTATTTGGCCTTGTTCAGACCGCACAGCAGGGGCCAGATGATTGCCGCGTGGTCGCCCGCTGCCACGCCCAGCCGCACATGGCCGTCCAGCAACCGCGCTGTTTTGGCCGCCACGCTCACATCGGCCAGCAGTGCCACTGCCAGTCCCGCACCCACGCAGGGGCCGTGAATCGCGCTCACCACAGGTTTTCCGCAATTGATGACGTTGTACACGAGGTCACGGGCTTCGCGCCACACGCGGGCCAGCGCCGTAAAGTCAGACGCCATTTCTTCGATCAGTTCAAAATCCCCGCCCGACGAAAAGCCTCGGCCCTCGCCCCGGATCAGCACGCAGCGCACGCCCTCGGCAGCGTCTATGTCGCGCCACACCACCGTCAGGGCGCGGTGGGCGGGGGCGTTCACACTGTTCAGGGTGCGGTCATTTTGCAGTACCACTTCCAGAATTCCGCCGTCGTGCATCTGGAGGTGCAGGCCGGGGTACGCGCCGGGTGCGGTCAATTGGGCGACGCTGGGAGGCTGTCCGAAAGAATGGGGAGTCATGGGCTGAGGCTAATACAGAAGGGGCCGGGTTGGTGGGCGGGAGTCCCAAGCTTCCCTGATCAATTCGGACTGAAATAGACGACAAGCAGGACGGGCCTTTACGTTCTGGCCCGTCCTGCCGCTGTGATCCTCTGTTCTTAGCCCAATTTGCGCTTGAGGTAATCGTCCAGTTGGGCCAGTTGCAAATTCAGGTCGCGCTGCAAGCCGTCTATGCGGGCGTTTGTGGCGGCCAAGTCAGAGGCGCTTAGTTCCTTACCCATGCCCAAAGCTTTGGGCGCTTGCATCTGCGTTTCCAGCGAGCCGAGGCGCTGGTCGATGTGGGTTTGCAGTTGGGCAAAGCGGCTGCCCTCCTGACTGTCGAGGCTGACACGCAGGGCTTCCATATCGCGCAGCAATTTGGCGCTGTCGGCCTGTGCCCGCAGACCCGTGACGCCCGCCCAGAAGTAGAAGATCAAGGCCAGCGCCAGCCCCAGCAGCAGCAAAATCATGCCCAGTGGCACGCCCTTATAGGTCACGAATCCCAGGCTGAGGGTATGGGGAAAGGTCAGGGCATTGATGTTGAGGATGCCGAACAGCACCAACAACAACACAATGACGATCAGGACAATGGTACGCATACAGAGCAAGGTAACACCCCGGCTGGGGCAAAGGGCCGGGGATAGATTGCGAGAAAGTTCACGGAACGGGCGGGGAGATGAGTTTGGGGATCAGTTCACCCGGTCAAGAATCAGAGCTTCTGCGGCGGGTTTATCGGCTTGCAGGGTCAGACCCGCCGTCAGCAGGTCGCGGGCCACATCCAGCCCCCGCCCATCCCGGTGATACAGGCGGAGCACGGCGTCTCCGACCTGTACCGCGTCGCCAGGTTTTTTCAGGAGTTCCACGCCGACTCCGTGGTCGATCGCCTCGCCTTTGCGCTCGCGCCCGCCGCCCAGCACCAGTACGGCGCGGCCCACGCTCAGGGCGTCTATCTTGCCCACGAAGCCGCCGCTGGTCGCCAGAATCTCCTCGCGTCCGGGCGCTACGTCAAACTTGCTCACATCGTCCACGTAGGTGGGATCGCCGCCCTGTCCCTCGATAAAGGCCCGGAATTTGGCGAGCGCCGAGCCGTCGCTGAGGGTGGCGCGGGCGCGGGCTTCAGCTTGCTGCTCGTCTTCGCCCTGTGCGGCCAACGCCTCTACAGCCAGCGATACGCACAGTTCGGTCAGGTCTTGGGGGCCGTGACCGCGCAGGGTGTCCAGCGCTTCCAGCACCTCCAGGCTGTTGCCCGCCATAAAGCCCAGCGGCGCGTCCATGTCAGTCAGCACGGCCCGCACCTGCCGCCCGGAATGCTTGCCGATGTCCACCATCGCCCGCGCCAGCCCGCGCCCATCTTCCAGCGTTTTCATGAATGCACCCGCGCCGACTTTCACGTCCAGCACCACCGTATGCGCCCCAGATGCCAGCTTTTTGCTCATAATCGAACTGGCGATCAGGGGCAGACAGTCCACGGTGGCGGTCACGTCGCGCAGGGCGTACAACTTGCCGTCGGCGGGGGCAAGGTCTTTGCTCTGGCCCACCAACGCCAGCCCAATCGTGCGGGCCTGCTCCAAAAAGTGGGCCTCATCCAGCTCGCTCGTCCAGCCCGGAATGCTTTCCAGTTTGTCTATCGTGCCGCCCGTGTGGGCCAAACCGCGCCCGCTCATTTTGGCCACCGTCAGGCCCAGCGCGGCCAGCATCGGCGTCAGAATCAGGCTGGTCTTGTCGCCCACGCCGCCCGTGGAGTGCTTGTCTACGGTGCGCGGCAGGTCTCCAAGGTTCATCTGATCGCCGCTGGCCGCCATCACCAGCGTCAGATCGGCGGTTTCGGGAGGCGTCATGCCCTTCAGATACACCGCCATCAGCCACGCGGCCACCTGATAATCGGGTACGTCGCCCCGCGTGTAGCCCAGCACCAAGGCTTCCAGTTCTGCGCGGGAATGTTCGTGTCCGTCGCGTTTTTTCTGAATCAGGTCAGGAATATGCAGTTTGGGTGTGGCAGTCATACAGCAGTCTACGGGGCGCAGACCAGGAAAGTGGATGAATCTCTGGGGTTGGTTTAGCCTTCGTTCGTGGGCTGGGGATCGCTTTTCCAGCCGATTTTCTCGTGCGTGCCGTCGCAATACGGTTTATGCGTGCTGGCTCCGCAGCGGCACAGGGCGGCCCGGACTTCTTTCACGGGGCCGCCCGGAGTCATCAGCGTCAGGTCGCCGCGCACGATCAGCGGGCCGTTGGGCACGGGTGAAATGGTGGTGGCCGGGTCGGGGGTTTCGGCGGGGCCACCCTGGAGTACGTAATGCAGCGCCCCAGTCGGGCAAGTTCGCACCACAGCGGCCACTGCCTGCGCCTCGGCATTGGCTGGCTGAATCCACGGACGGGCCTGTGGGTCAAACACATTCGGCAGTCCGCTCACACAGGCCGCCACATGACGGCAGCGCACGGCGTCGTAATACACGGTGATGCCGGGGGCGGTATACGCCTTGCCGCTGGTGGTAGCGCCTTGGGCCTGAGTCATGGTTCAGTTTAACCAACTCGTCAGCAAATTGCCTTTGATATGAATTCCGATTGAAAGCCCCATATTTTGGGCTTGAAATCCGACTTGCAAAGCCCCGAAGGGGAGCAGAGCGAGGAGGAAAGACTAAGGGCTACGCGGTATGGAGGAGTGGCGTTCTCATGGGCGTCCGTTCACGACGATAGAGCCGCAAGCGGTGCTGCCAGGGGTGTGGCGGAATGGAGCGGAGTCCGTCTGGTCTGCGTCCCCATTCCGTAGAGCTTGCCAGCCCGTGGGCTACCCTACAGCTATGCGGGTACTGGTCACGGGTGCAACGGGCTTTTTGGGGGGCGTAGTGGCCCGCGAACTCGCGGCATCCGGCTTTGAGGTCTGGGGCGTGGGCCGCGACGCTGTGCGGGGTCAGGCCCTCAGCGCAGATGGTGTGCGCTTCGTGCCGCTGGACTTGCGGGAGGGGACAGGGTTGAGAGGGCTAATAGCAGAGGCTGATGCTGTGGTGCATTCGGCGGCGCGGTCTACCCTGTGGGGCCGCTGGGCCGACTTCTACGCCGACAATGTAGAGGTGAGCGCGGCAGTGGCGCGGGCCTGTGCTGGGGCAGGCGTGCGCCTCGTGTACATCAGCACACCCAGCGTGTACAACGCCACCGGGCAGACGCGGAATATCTCAGAAAGTACCCCGGTTGGCCCCGCCTATTTTCCACACTTCGACTCCCTGTATGCCCACAGCAAATATCTGGCCGAATTGGAAGTACAAGCCGCCCACCCCGAAGCCACTTTATTGCGCCCACGCGGCATTTATGGCCCCGGCGACACCAGCATTTTGCCCCGGCTGGCGCAGGCTTTACGGGCAGGCCGCCTTCCCCGCTTGGATAGTGGGGGAGAAGTTCACACCGAATTGACGCATGTCCGCAACGTGTCGCACGCTGTAGCTTTGGCAATCACGCGACCTGCCCCCGGCCTCTACAACATCACCGATGGCGTGACCATCCCGATCTGGGCCACTCTAGACCGCTTGGCCGATGCCCTCGGTGTGCCCCGTCCCACCCGGCAGGCCAACCCGCGTGTGCTGGAAGCAGTGGCCCGCGTGCTGGAAGCTGTGTATGCTCTGCATCCCCGCCGTCCCGAACCGCCCCTGACGGCCAGTGGCGTGCGCCTGCTGACGCGCGGCATGACCCTAGACCTGACCCGCGCCCGCGAACGGTTAGGGTACCGGCCTGTAATTCATCCCGATCAGGGGTTAGAGGAAGCCATAGCAGAAGTTGCAGAGCGGGCGGCGGCCCATGCCTGAGCCTGTCACCATTGGCCCAGTGACTGTGTGTGTCATCCCCCTCGCGGCGGGCGAGTGTCTGAATGTGGCGGCGCTGACGCAGTGGGGAGCGGCGTGGCGGGTGCAGGCGTATCCGGCGGGGTTTGCGCTGCTGCTGCACCCTTCCGGTCCGGTGCTGCTGGACACGGGCTACGGCCCACAGGTGCCCCGGCTGATGCGGCGCTGGCCCGGCGTGCTGTACGGCCTGATTACTCCCGTGCGCTTGGCGGCTGGAGGCACGGCGGCGGCGCAACTGGCCCGCATGCGGCTGGAGATTCGGAGCATCAAGACCGTGATCGTGTCGCACCTGCACGCCGATCATGTGGGCGATTTACGGGCGTTTCCAGCGGCGCGGTTTGTGCTGGACGGTAAGGCATATCCGCCCCTGCGCGGTCTGCGTGGACTCCGGGCGGTGCGGCGGGCTTTTCTGCCCGAGCTCTTGCCCCCAGATTTCGAGGCCCGCACGGATGCGCTCGCCTTTGCCCCGGCCCCCGCGTGGCTGGCCCCCTTTGCCGAAGCCGCCGATGTCTTCGCAGATCAGAGCGTGTGGGCGGTGCGGGTTCCCGGTCACGCCCCCGGCATGATCGCGCTGGTGGTGCGTGAGGCGGCAACGGGCGAGGGCGGCTCGGAATGGACGCTGCTCGCCACCGACGCGGCGTGGAATGTGCGTGCCCTGAGGGAAGGTGGGGAAGTGCATCCCCTCGCCCGAATCGCCTTTTTTGACGTGCAGCAGGAGCGCCGCAGCCGTCAGCAGTTGCAGGCTTGGCTGGCCCTCCATCCCCGCGCCCGCGTGATCGTCAGTCATGATGTTCCCGAGACCCGTTTACTGGAAAGTCGTCCGGTCAGCCTATGAACGATGCTCTCGCCGCCGTCGGGTACGCCATCGCGGAAGGCCGCCTGCATTTCCGCACCCGCATTGCCCTAGAAGCACATCAAGACCGGCTGGCGCATGGGCATCTGCGTTGGGTGGCCGCCCACAGCCCCGCCGTGGCTGCTCGGTTCCGGGCTGCGGGCCTCGGCCTGAGTCAGTGGCGCTCCTTGCCCCCCACCTCTAAGGCCGAGATGATGGCCGACTTTGACCGCCTGAACACCGCTGGATTGCACCTGTCGGACGTGTTGGCGCTGGCCCGCTCCGCCGAAGATCAGCGCGATTTTTCCGGCCAATTGCGTGGGGCAGCTCAGTCTGCTTTTGCGGAGCAAGCCGTCACCGTCGGGCTTTCCAGCGGCACCAGTGGCACACAGGGCGCGTTTGTGGTGGGTGTGCAGGAGCGGCAGCGCTGGGCGGGCGTGGTGCTGCGGCATCTGCTTCCGCCGCCTTTTTTCCGGAGCCTGCTTCGTCCCGTGCGGGTGGCCTTTTTGCTGCGGGCCGAAGGAGGGCTCTACCGCAGCGTGCAAAGTCGCCGCATCAGCTTTACGTTTCTGGACTTGCTGCGCCCGGTGCCCGAGTTGGCCGCCGCCCTGACCGCTGCCGATCCAACCTTGCTGGTGGGGCCGCCGAGCGTGCTGCGTGCCCTGTTGGATGCTGGGGCCGAGGCCAAGCCCGCCCGCGTGGTCTGCGTGGCAGAGGTCATGGAAGAGGCAGACCGCGCCGCGCTGAACGCTGGATTTGGCCCGGTGGTACAGGTGTATCAGGCCACCGAGGGGCTGCTGGCCCTGCCCTGCCCGCACGGAAGCCTGCACCTGAACGAGGCCCATGTCCACTTTGATCTGGAGGCGCTGGGCGACGGACGCTGGCGGCCCATCATCACCGATTTGCGCCGCTGGGTGCAGCCCATGATTCGGCACCGCCTGGACGACATTTTGCAGTTAGACGCCACGCCCTGCTCCTGTGGCAGCGTGGCGCGGCGGGTGGCCCGGATAGAGGGGCGGCAGGACGATGCGTTGCTGTTTGCTGCTGCTTCGGGGCAGCCCCTAACCATGTGGCCCGACTTTCTCCGCGCCGCCCTGAACCGCGTGCCGGGCCTGCAAGAGTACCGCGCCGAACAAACCGCCTCTGATACGCTCTGGCTGCTGCTCGACCCCGATTTGCCCAGTACCCGCACTGCCGCCGCTGCCGAGGTTAAGGCGGCTTTGGCACGCGCCGGAGCCGATGCTGGGGGCGTTCGTCTGTGCTTCGGCCCCCTGCTGCCCGCGCCGCCGGGAACCAAACGCCGCCGGGTGCTGCGCCGCACGTTTTCCCAGTCTTCTCCTGTCCCAGAGGTCATCCCATGACAGTGCCCGGTCCCAGCCCCTCCATTCTCCCCGTCCGAATTTTGGGCACGGGCCAGGCCTTGCCCAGCCGAGTCGTGCCTACTGCCGAGGTTGCCGCGCTGTGTGGTCTGACCGCCGAGGCCGCCGAAGCCCGCACAGGGGTGCGCGAACGCCGCTGGCTGTCGGGCACCGAAACGGCGCTGACGCTGGGAGCCGAGGCAGCACGGAATGCGCTGGCAAGGGCGAATCTGGAACTCGGCGATATAGACGTGCTGCTGAATGCCAGCGGTTCTCAGGCCCAGCCGATTCCTGATGGTGGGGCGCTGCTGGCCCGCGAACTGGGACTGAGCGGCAAGGCGGCCTATAGCATTCACGGCACCTGCCTCAGCTTTTTGCTGGCGCTTCAGCACGCCTCGTTGCTTATTGCGTCCGGTCAGGCGGCGCGGGTGCTGATCATCAGTACAGAGGGCGGCAGCGTGGGCCTGAATATGGCCCAGCCCGAAAGTGCGCTGCTGATCGGTGACGGCGCGGCGGCGGTGGTGCTGGGGCCAGCGGTGCGCCCCGGCCAGGGCCTGCACGCGGCCCGCATAGAAACCTATCCGGAAGGCGCGGAGCATACCCGTATCCGGGGCGGCGGCACCCTGCGTCATCCCCGCAATCCCGCCGTGCAGCCCGAGGAATACCTGTTCGACATGCAGGGCCTCGGCGTACTGAAACTTGCCAGCCGCGTCGTCCCTGCCTTTCTGGAGCGCCTGCGCCCCGGCCTCAGCACTGGTTTGGTAGGCATTTCCCGCGTTGTGCCGCATCAGGCCAGCAAAGTCGGGCTGGATTTGCTGCGCCGCTACGGCTGGCCCGCAGACCGGGTAGAAGTGACCCTGCCCACTCTGGGCAACGTGATTGCCGCGAGTTTGCCCCTCACGCTGCATCAGGCGCTGAGTTCCGGGCGGGCCGGGGAAGGCGACACGCTGTTGTTGGTGGGCACCGGGGCGGGATTGACGGCGGGCGGGTTGATTCTGGAACTTTGAGCGGCGGCCCAGACTTTACTTCCCTCCCCAGTTACCCTGTTGGCATGCCCACCACATCCCTTCCCCTGACCGGAAAAATAGCCTTGATTGCCGGAGCCACACGCGGTGCGGGGCGCGGTATTGCCACCGAATTGGGCGCACTGGGGGCCACCGTAATTTGCACGGGCCGCAGCACCCGCGCCAGCCAAAGCGACTTGAATCGCCCGGAAACGATTGAGGACACCGCCGAGTTGGTCACAGCGGCGGGCGGCGTGGGCGTGGCGCTGCGATCACAGCGACGCGGCGCAGGTGGCGGCCCTGATGACACGGGTTCAGGCGGAATACGGTGGCCTCGACATCCTGATCAACGACATTTGGGGCGGCGAATCGCTGATGGAATGGGGCAAAAAGGTCTGGGAACTCGACCTGAATAGGGGCCGACTGATGCTGGAACGGGCCATCTGGACGCACATCATCACGGGCCATGCAGGATTGCCGCTGTTGCGGGCGGGTGGCCTGATTGCCGAAATCACCGACGGCGACGGCTGGTATTATCGGGGCAGCTTCTTCTATGATCTCGCCAAAACGGGCGTGATGCGGCTTGTTCAGAACTGGGCCAGCGAACTCGAAGACGATCCCCGCGCCATCACCAGCGTTTCCGTGACGCCCGGATTTCTGCGGAGTGAGGAAATGCTGACCCATTTTGGCGTGACGGAAGACACCTGGCAGGAAGCCGTGAAACAGGAACCCCACTTTGCCGAGTCCGAAACCCCGCATCTGGTGGGCCGGGGCGTAGCGGCGCTGGCGGCTGACCCCGAAAAGCACCGCTTCAACGCTGGGGCTTTGGCTTCCTGGACACTGATGGATGAATACGGATTTGCCGACCTAGACGGCAGAAAGCCGCACTGGGGCAACTGGTACCGGGATGTGGTCAAGCCGCAGCTTTGAGCCGGACAGGATGTAGAATTCTGGCCCTTCTGTCATCCTGAGTTCGTGCCTCCAGCCATGCCCATAGAATTCGAGCCGGAGAACCGCGCCGAGTGGCGGGCGTGGCTGAGCCAGCATCACTCCTCAGCGCGGGGCGTGTGGCTGGTGCTGCGCAAAAAGGCCGCGCCCCTGCCCAACCTGACCTGGGCCGAAGCTGTACAGGAAGCCCTGTGTTTTGGCTGGATAGACAGTGTGGGGCGCAAGCTGGACGACACGCGCTCGCTGCTATATTTCACGCCGCGCAAGGCCGGGAGTGGCTGGAGCGCGGTCAATAAAGGGCATATAGAACGCCTCTCGGCGGCGGGCCAGATGACGGCGGCGGGGCAAGCGCGGATAGACGCGGCCAGAGCGGACGGCTCGTGGACGCTGCTGGACAGTGTGGAAGCTCTGGAAGTGCCGGATGACTTGAAGGCAGCTTTAGACGCGATTACCGGTGCGCTAGACGGCTGGAACGCCTTCCCCGCCAGCGCCAAGAAGGGCATCTTGCAGTGGATCGTGCAGGCCAAAACCGCACTTACACGGGCTAAACGCATCACCCAGACGGCGGAACTGGCGGCGCAGGGCATTCGCGCCAACACCTGGAAGTCGGGGCGTTAACCTTTCCACAATTTTCTTCTTTGCGCTGCATCCTGCTTTATTAGGTAAAGTACCCGAATGGAATACCGGAACCTGGGCAAGAGTGGCTTGAAAGTCAGTGAAGTGGCGCTGGGCGGCTGGGAAACCTACGGGCGCAGCGTGAACGAAGAGCAACTGGTGCGCGACATCGTGATGAAAGCCTACGAGGAAGGCGTGAATTTCTTCGATCAGGCCGACGTGTACGCGCGGGGCAAGTCCGAAGAGATGATGGGCGCGGTCCTGCGCGAGTTGCCCCGGCATACGCTGGTCATTTCCAGCAAGGTGTTCTGGCCCATGAGCGACGACGTGAATGACCGCGGCCTCAGCAGAAAGCACGTGCTAGAGAGCATCGACAAGAGCCTGAAGCGCCTAGGCACCGATTATCTCGATATCTATTTTGCCCACCGCTACGACGAAAGTGTGCCGATGGAAGAAATCGTGATGGCGTTTGATCAGGTCGTGCGTTCGGGCCGCGCCATGTACTGGGGAACCTCCATGTGGCCCGCCGCCCGCATTGCACAGGCCGTAGAATTTGCCCGCGCACACGGCCTGCACGCCCCCGTGACCGAGCAACCCGAATACTCCATGCTGCGCCGCGAGCGTGTGGAAAAAGAAATTTTGCCCTATACCCAGGATGCGGGCGTGGGCCTGGTGGTCTGGAGTCCGCTGGCGATGGGCCTGCTGACCGGCAAATACGACGAAGGCAAGCCCGAAGGCGCACGCCTGACCGAAAACGAGAACTGGGGCAAGAACTTCCTGACCGATGAAAATATTCAGAAGGTGCGCGATCTGAAGCCTGTGGCCGACGATCTGGGCATCACGCGGGCGCAACTGGCGCTGGCCTGGATTCTGCGCCAACCCGGCGTCAGCAGCGTGATTACCGGGGCCACCAAAGTCAGCCAGATCGAGGACACCGTGAAGGCCGCCGGAGTGCGCCTCAGCGAAGACGTGAACAGCAAGATCGAAGCAATACTGACGCGCTGATACAGCTGTCAATCTGCCCGACCTGCTCTGGGGGCAGGCCGGGTTTTTCTGTCGGCGGGCCCAGCGTCCAGTCTGCAACTTTCGCCGCTCTCCTTGCGCCGCCCCACGCCCTATGCTGACCAGATGACGCAGCAGCGGGCCACCTCCTCAACAGCGGCCATAGAGACGCGGGAACTTCAGAAAGTGTACCGGGGGCGAGCAGTCGTGGACGGCCTCACGCTGACCGTGCAACCCGGCGAAGTGTTCGGATTCCTCGGCCCCAACGGTGCGGGAAAAAGCACCACCGTCAAGATGTTGCTGGGCCTGGTACACCCCAGCGGCGGCGAAGTGCGCGTGCTGGGCGGCCATCCTTCCGACCCCGCCGTGCGTTCCCGCCTCGGCTTTCTGCCCGAACAATTCCGCTTTCAGACGTGGATGACCGCCGAAGAATTCCTGCGTTTTCATGGACGGCTGGCGGGCCTGCGGGCCGATGAACTTCGCGCCCGCATTCCGCAGGTGCTGGAAACGGTGGGCCTCGGCGGACGCGGCACCGAGTCGCTGGGCGGCTATTCCAAGGGGATGTTGCAGCGGGCGGGGTTGGCGGGGGCCATTCTGGCGCGGCCCCAACTGGTCTTTCTCGATGAACCCACCAGCGCCCTCGACCCGATTGGGCGCGTGGAAGTACGCGAGATCATAGAGGGGCTGCGGGCGCAGGGCGTGGCAGTCTTCCTCAATTCCCATTTGCTGTCGGAAGTGGAGCAGGTGTGTGACCGGGTGGCCTTCGTGAAGGCGGGGCGGGTGCTGCGGCAGGGCAGTATGCGCGAACTGATGGGCGACGTGCTGCCTGTAGGCGTGCGCGTAGACCGCCTGACGCCGCCACTGCTGGAGGCGCTGGCCCGCATAGGCGAGGTGCGCCACACCGACACCCAGAACCCCGAACACACCGATATAGAACTGTGGGTGCAGCGCCGAGAGGACGTGCCTGCGCTGGCCGACGCCGTTCATGCCCACGGAGTGCGGCTGTACGCCCTGACGCCGCGCCAGCCCGATCTGGAAACCATGTTCCTGGAACTCATGGAAGATGCGCCCGAAACCGCCGCGCGGCGCAAGGAGGCCGCCCATGTCTGACGCTACTCGCTCCGAGACAACTCTGTCTGTACCCCACACGCCGTCGTTCTGGCGCAATACTCTGCTCATCGCTGAACTTTCCCTGCGCGAAGCCGTAAGGAAGCGCTTGGTTATCGTGCTGCTCGTACTGACTGGGGCGTTCGTGGGCTTTTACCTCTACGGCATCTTCCGGCTGGAGGGCACGCTGGATCAACGTGCCATAGACGCGGGGCTGGAGGGCCGCAGCATCAGCGGCTTGGCCAACGCGCCCATCGTGTACGCCTCAGCGTTCGGCATGTATCTGGTGTTTTTCCTCGGCTCGCTCATGGCCGTGCTGTCTACGGTGGGCGCGGTCAGTGGCGACGTGGAAAACGGCGTGATGCAGAGCGTCATTGCACGCCCAATCACGCGGGCCGCGCTGGTGCTGGGGCGCTGGCTGGGCTTTACCCTCGTTAACGTGTCGTATATCGCACTGATTAGTACGGCCCTCCTGACCGGCATTTACCTGATCACCGGGTTCCTGCCGCCCGCGCCGCTGCCTGCGGTGGGCCTGATCCTGCTCGCCATCGTGGTCATCACGGGCCTGACCGTTCTGGGAAGCACTCTGTTCAGCACGCTTGCCAACGGCATCGGCGTGTTCGTGCTGTACGGCGTGGGCTTTGCGGGCGGCATTCTCAGCACCATCGGTTCGTTTGCCGACAGCCCTACCCTGATCACGCTGGGCCGGGTCGCCAATTTCGTGATGCCCACCAATGCCCTGTGGCTGGGAGCCAGCTACCACCTGCAAAACGAGTCTGTGCTGCAACTCGGAGAAATGGCACGCGGTGCGAATCCCATTTTCGGCAACGAACCCATTGCGCTGGGGTTGGTGGTCTGGGCTTCAGCGCTGGCACTCTTGGCCCTCCTGGCGGCCATGTGGCACTTCAGTCGCAAGGATTTGTAGGCGATTGGGTAGGGAAAGTCTAAGGGTCTAAAAGTCGAGGGTCTAAGGTGCTGGGGCGGAGACGATGCTATGTGCAACGGCTTGCCGCCCCTGCCTTATATATTTTCCATCTGTTCTTAGCCCATCGACTTTTAGACCCTTGATATGCCCCTTGGTCGGCAACTTTCAACCGATCTTAGCCGGCAACACTTCCGCTATCCAATTGCTTTCGAGGGATTCATCCTGGCGTGTGCCGCCCGTGCTGGCGTGCGCCCCAAAGCGCATGAGCGGCCATTCCCGCCCTGCCGCACTCAGGGCATAGCGGCCATGTTCGCCTGCGCCCGGTATGCGGCTGCCGCTGCTCTGGTACACCACCTTTACCGCGTCGCCGGAGCGCAGGGCACCCAGGTCAGAAGTGTTCACGACGCCAGCGAAAGCGCGGGCCGGGTCAGACACGTCGCCGATCCACGCCCCCCGGATGGTCACGATAATAGGCAGATTGGTTTCTAAAGTCATGCGCCCATCTCAGCAGACCCCGCGTGAGGCGGATGTGCTGTGACGGGCGCGGGTCTTGAGAAATGGCTGAACGGCCTGGGGGGTCACATGTGTCGGTTACATGTCCAGGGGGTCAGGGTGCTTGCTGGCGTTCTCGGCCTCTTCCAGGTGATTTGGGCGGCGGTAGAGCTTGTCGCGGCCTGCCTCGTTGCCTACACCTATAGCGGCGTCGGTCACAGGCAGCTTTTCGTCGCTGTGCTCTACGGTGGGGTTTGGGGTCGTCGAGGTGGGCTTGTCGTCATTCTGCGTCATGGGTTGGGCCTCCTTGCTCATCTGGACAGGGTTGATCTGCATTGGGTTGATCTGCACTGGGCTGATCTGGGTTGCAGTGGACTGCACGCTCTGGGTGGGGCGCGGCATGGCGTCTGGCACGGTGGGTTCCGTCGCGCCACTCTGCGGGGACGTAGCCTGAGCCTTGCCTTCCTGATGCACCATTGCGCTGCTGTCTACAGGCTCAGCCGCCGCCGTGTTCAGTTCCTGAATCAGGCGTTCGCGGGCGTTGATTTCTTCGTCCACGCGGCGAATATCTTCCTGCACAGTCTGAAGCACACTGGCGTCGGCCCCGGCATGATAAGAACGCCCCAGCCGCGCAAACAGGCCGTCTTGCTCCCGCGTGAGCTGGAAGACTTCGACCCGGAGTTTGGTCACCTGAGCGACTTCTTCGCCCCGGCGCTGCACGCGTTCGGCTCCCCGGCGCACACTGTTCAGAATGTTATCCAGCATGGCCCAAGTGTGCCGCCCCGCACCCGGCAATGGGTGAGGGGCGGTTTAGAGAATGCACGGCGAGAAAGTACAGCGAGAAGGGAGCCAGCCGCTCAGGCCAGTTCGTTTTCCAGCTTCCCGGTCTGCTGCTCCTGCCCGTGCCCCAGCAGGTGCGCCAGCGCCAGCGGGATAGCCGCGTCCCAACCCTGGGGGTGGCAGGCGGCGGGGTAGGGCACAGGCGGCGTATGGGACTCGCGCTTAAATCCGGCCAACAGTTCTCTGAGGCGGCGGTCACCTGCGGCGCGCGCCACGTCGAACAGGGCGCGGGCCACCTGCGCGGCCTCAGCGTTCAGGCCGTAACGGTGCATGCCCAGCGCGGCGGCGGCGGTGTCGTGCGGCCACACGCTGCCGTTGTGATAGGACACCGGATTGTAGCGGATTTCGCCCTCGCCCAGTGTGCGAATGCCCCAGCCGCTCCAGAGGTTGTCGCCCAGCGCGGTGGCTGCCACCTGCGGCGCGAATTCAGGCGGAATAATACCCGTCCAGAGCGTGTGGGCCGGGTTACTGACCAGCACGTTCAGGGGCTTTTTATCGCCGTTCAGACCATGCACGTAGTAGCTGCGCTCGGGCCACCAGAACGCCGCGTGAAAGCGTTCGCGCAGGCTGGCCGCACGGTTTTCCCACTCCACCGCTTGCCCTTCATTGTTCAGCAGGCGGTACATCCGGGCGGCAGCAAGGTACGCGGCGTAGGCGTAACCCTGTACTTCTACCACCGCTACATGCCCGCTGATGTCTACACCCTCGGCGGTAAACGTAGAGTCGCCGCTGTCCTTCCAGACTGCATTGGTGATCCCGCTTTCGTCGGGCGTGTACTCGATAAAGCCGTCCCTGTCAGGGTCGCCGTCAGTGAGGCACCAGTTCAGGGCCGCTTCCCACTGCGGGCGCAGTTCGCGGGCAATGTCGGGGTGCGCGGCGCTCAGTTCGCCCACCAGCCACACGAACAGGGGCGTGGCGTCGGCGGTGGCGTAGTAGGGGCGGTGCGGCGTACGGCCCATGCGCGTCAGTTCGCCAATCCGTTCCTCGTGCAAAATCTTGCCGGGTTCTTCCAGCGTGGATTTGTCGTACTTGCTGCCCTGCCGCGCGGCCAGATACCGCGCCACCGTCAGCGCCATCTCGGGCATATGATCCTTCACCATCAGGGCAATGATCAGGCTGTCGCGGCCAAAGGGAGCCACGAACCAGGGCAGGCCCGCCGCCGGAAAACGCCCCTGATCGGTCTGAAACGACAGGCTCCGCAGGTCTTCGATGCTCTGATCCAGCACCTGTTGATCAAGCGGGTCGGCCAGCCGCAGATTCATCGCCCCGTGCAGCGCGTCGTATTCGGCAGCTAGTGCAGCCGGGTCGCCGGGCGTGGGCTGCTCGTCGCCCTGCAACGGGAACACACTCACCCGAATCCTGGTTTCTATCTCCGTCAGATTCCAGGTCAGTTTCTCGCCGTCCCACGCGGCAGCGGGCGATACCTGCACCAGTGCGCGGCTGTGCAGGCCGTCACCAGCGGTGTAGCTGAATTCCACGCCGCCGGGCACCTCCTGGGAACTCACCGTGCGTTCGCCGAGGCCGCCGGGCCAGCCGCGCACCTCGAACATATCTACAAAATCGGCAGCCAGCGCCAGCGTCACTTCCTGGGGCCCTTCTCCGAGGTAGCGGGTCACGGTCAGGGTGTCGCGCACCTCGCTTCCGGTCACGGTCAGATCGCGGGAAATGCCCACTTTCATGGTGTAACCCACGTTGGCGTTGGCGCTGTGCTCGTGCAGCCAGAAGGGGTAGCGCTCGTGCTGGAGCAGATGTTGCGGGCGCTCGCCGTCCAGCCGCCATTCGTAGTGGCTTAGAAAGCGGGTGTCGCGGCGGTACAGCCCACTTTCGCCCTCGGCAATTTTGTAGTGGCGGTTGCCGACAAGGTACAGGTCATTTTCTTTGAGAACAGTGCGGGTATTGAGCATGGACGCTCCTTGGGGGCGGCGTGTGGCGGGGGGTGAGGGCGGAGAATTGGGGCGCAAATCAGGCGCGAACGCTCAGATTGTAAGCGGTTACAGCAGGGAAGGTATGCCGGGTTTGGACGGCGGGGCCAAGAGATAAAAACAGTCTGTCAGATACGGGGATATTTAGAAAGGAAAACGGGCGGGCAGGGTCAGGCAGCTTCCAACGGGAACGCCCCAACGCCGCCCGCCTGGGGTGCGCCCGACTAGCCTTTCACGGCGCTGTCTGAGCCGGTATCCACAAAGTAGCGCTGGAAAATAATGAAGATGATGATCACGGGAATGGCCGACAGGATCGCGCCTGCCAGAATGAGGCCGTAATCGCCTTGCCCGCCGTACAACTGCGAGAAACTGGAGAGGCCCACCGTGAGGGTAAAGTCGGTGTTCTGGCGCAGCAGCACCAGAGGCCAGAAAAAGTCATTCCATGCGCCCTGAAACTGCGTGATGGCGAGAGCAATCAGCGCGGGGCCAGCCTGCGGCAACATCACTTTCCAGAAGGTCGTGAAGGGGCCAGCGCCGTCAATAGAGGCCGATTCTTCCAGTTCTTTGGGCATGCCCTCGAAGAACTGCTTCATCAGGAACACGCCGCCTGCCGCCACGAGGCCGTTAAACCACAGCCCCCAGATATTTAGCAGACCTAAATCCTTGAGGAGCACGTAGTTGCTGACCAGGTTCACCTGACTCGGTACCATCTGCACGAACAGCACCGCGCCCAAGAAAATCAGGTTCTTGCCAGGAAAGTCGAAGCGGGCCAGGGCGTATCCCGCCAGCGAGCAGAACACTATGGCGGCGGCCACGCGTAGGAAGGCGTACAGGAACGAGTTCAGTACCCAGGAGAAGAACAGGCTGCGGCCCGATTTGGGATCCATCGTTTCGTTGAAGGCGCGGCGGTAGTTGTTGAAGGTGTAACCCAGAATGCCGGGGGTCACGTTGCGGAAGGCAAACGACCGGTCAAAGTTCTGCTTGTCGCTGGGCGGCAGGGTGCTGTTCACGATGCTTTGCCCGCGCTGCACGTCCACCTGCATGGGCGTGCGCTCGAACAGTGGCCCGCGCAGGTAGTAGTTCTCGCCCGACTTGACCAGTTCCACGCGCTGCGTTTCGCTCAGTTCGTACTGCTTGGCCTGCGCTGCGGGCGTGTCCAGTGTCACCTTCACGATTTGGCCGCCCGGCAGTTGTGCCCGGACGTCACTGTCGGGCGTCACCAGTTTGGCCCGGATCACTTCGCCTGTTTGCGCCGTCATCGCGGGGTAGGTCACGGTGGTGCGGTACACCCGCGTATCTCCCGTCTGAGACACCTGCACCGTCTTCAGTTGGGCGTAGTCTTTGGCCTGCGCCTGGCGGGCAATAGCCACCAGACTCACGGGCTGATAGGGAAACAGGCTGACCACAGGAGCGTCTTTGGGGGCGTCTGCCGGAGAGCGCACCGACACCTCGAAGTTGACTTCTCGGCCCGGAGTCAGGCCACCGTTCCACCCGCTGTTGCCGCCCTGCACCCCAAGGTTGTAGGCGCGGCTCACGTACTGCGCCGTCAGTTGCGGAATGATGACTTTGGGCGGGTACTCGTTGGGATTGTCTTTCATGCTGCTCAGCAGGCCCATCAGGAACGGGCCGAGAAAGAAAAAGCTCATGACCAGCATGAACACGTACAGCCAGCCAGCCCGCGCCCAACGTCGCCGCGAGAGCCATGCGTCGTGGTTAGAGGCCGCCACCCTGCGTTCTGTCTGAATTGCCGTCATGCTGCCGCCTCCTGGTAAGTCGATTCTGATTGAATCCCAAAAGTGCAAGATTCAATCCGAGTGGAACGAGTCGGAAAAAAGACGGATTGCGGAACTTGCAAAGCTGCGAAGCAGAGATGGACGGAGACCCGGCGCGGCTCCGGGTGGCCGGGAATCGGACGGAATCGTTCTAAAGAAGTGCTGCCAGGGCCGCGCATCCTAGTTGGCCTCGGGTGCCACAAAGAACTTGCGCTGCACGAACACCATGCTCAGGATGATCAGGGCCAGCACGATGGCCGCCGCCGACGCCATATTCACCGGGGCCGCGCCGTTCTTGAAGGTGTTGGTGTACACGTAGAAGGCCAGCGTAATCAGCGTGTCCTGCGGGGCCGCCGAACCGATCACGGCCACCTGATCAAACATCTGCATCGTTCCAATCAGGCCCACCGTGACCACATAAAAGGTGACTGGGCGCAGCATGGGAACCGTCACGTTCATCAGTTTCTGGTAGGGCGTCGCGCCGTCAATATCGGCGGCCTCGTACAGCGAGCCGGGAATGCTCTGGAGTCCTGCGAGGAAAAACAGCATCAGCGTGGGCACGGTGGTAAAGGTGTTCTGGATGATGATGACCAGCAGCGGAATACTCAGCACCCGCACGCCGCCGATACTGATCCACTTGTCGGCAAAATACTGGTAATCGTAGGGAGCCACTTCGCGCACACCGACCAGCCCGGTGGTATTCAGAATCAGCACCACGATGATGGCAATCAGCGCACTGACCGCTGCCAGCGCCGGATCAAGCCAGCCTGCGGGCAACTTGCGCGACCTTTCCCAGAGCACCTGCACGATTTGCACCACGATCAGCACGCCAAGGAACGTCAGAACGATGGGTTGGTAGGCCTGCCACTGCGTAATCAGGTAGTTGGCAATGCCGCGCCGTTGAAACAGCCACAGGAAAATCAGGGTAATGACCACGCTGGACGTGATGGAAGGCATGTACCACGCCGAGCGGAAGAAGGCCATCCCGCGAATCTTGTTGTTGAGCGCCACGGCCATCAGCAGGGAAAATATCGTTTGCAGCGTGGTGGTCACGATGGCGAAAATCAGGCTGTTGGCGAGCGCCCGCCGGAACGACGGATCGGCCAGCACGTCGCGGTAAGGCTCGATGCCGATTAGCGTGGGCGTATTGAACAGGTTGAAATCGGTAAACGAATAATAGATGGCGCGGCCGAACGCATAGAAAAAGAAGATCAGTGTGGTGATCAGAAACGGGGCTAAAAACAGCAGCGCCGTCGTGGTCGTCTGGCTCTGCTTGGAGCGGGCGGCCTTGGGTCTTTTGGCAGTGGGATTGGTAATGGTCATACACCCTCCAGCGGTGAAACCCAGCAGAAATAAATGCAGAAGCTGATACGGATTCCGATTGAATCCTGCTCTTTTTAGGATTCAATCCGACTTGCAAAGCTCCGAAGGGGAGCGGAGCGAGTGGGAAACTATGCGGGCTACGCGTTATGGAGCCGCAAACGGTGTTGTCCCAGTTGTGGCGGAATGGAGCGGAGTCCGCATGACTTGATAGAAATTTAGACGACTGACAACAATGACAGAGGGCCGGGGGCAGGCAACGCTCGCCTCCCGACCCTCTGACCAGATCAGCCCTCTGTGTTAAACCTCAGTGGGAAAGATCAGCGGTTCTGGAAGGTGTTCATGTCCTGCTGCGCTTTTTTCAGGGCGTCGGCGCTGCTCTTCTGGCCGCTGAGGACGGCGGCGAGGGCGTCGTTGATGGGCTTGCTCCAATCTGGGCCTTGAGGCCCGAAGCTGAAGGACTTGACGTTGCCGTCGGAAGCGCCCTGGAACACGAGGCGGCTGTTCACTGCGCCCGCGTCGGTCTTCTTGAAGTAGGCGTTGTCGCCGAGGGCCGTGCGGCTAGGAATAGCGAGGCCTTGCTCCAGCACGTACTGCTGCACGGCGGGGCTGGTCAGGATGTTCAGCACCTTGGTGGCGGCGCTCTTGTTCTTGGTTCCGGAGTTGATGGCCCAGCCTACGGTATACAGGAAGTTGCCGCGTTTGGCGGTCTTGTTGTTCTTGGGCATCAGCGCGGTGCCGAACTTCAGGTTGGGCGCGTTGTCGCGCAGGAAGTTGACGACCCATCCGCCTTCGATCGCCACAGCGACCTTACCGGTCTTCAGGCAGCCGCCCGTCCAACCTTCGGACACTTCGCTGGGCGTAATACCGACTTTGTTCTTGGCGAGGCCGGTGTAAAAGTTGAAGGCTTCGGCAAAGCGGGCATCGGCGAGGTTGGTCTTGCCCTTGGAATCGAACTGATTCCAGCCGGTGGCGTAGGCGAACGCGCCGAATCGGTCGAAGTTGGGCTGAAGGCAGATGCCGTAGTACTCGTTGCCGAGGTTCTTCTTGAGGGTGGTCAGCTTGGTCTGCAAGTCCGTCCAGGTGTCGTTGTTGTCGGGGTAGGCGACTTTGGCTTCGTCAAAGAGGTCTTTGTTGTAGACCAGCGTCAGGGTGTTGAAATCCTTGGCGATGCCGTACACGCGGCCATTTTGCGTAAAGGCGGTGTTCAGGCTCTTGATGTAGGGGGTGGTGTTGACGACGCCGTTCAGGGGCAGCACTTTTCCGGTGGCCACAAAGCCGCTGAGGGTTTCGGCGGGCAGATAGAACACGTCGCCCGCATTTCCGGCGGCCAACAGTGTGGTCAGCGACTTGTTGTAGTCGCCTTGCAGCGGCTCGTAGACCACCGTGATCTTGTCTTTGGCCAGCGCGGGCTTCACGAACTTGTTGATCAGGTCGCCCACTACAGCGGGGTCGGTACCGCCGTAACCGTTGATCTTGATGGTGGTCTGGGCTGCGGCGCTGGAAGCGAGGACGGCGAGGCTGAGCAGGAGTGCGTTCTGAATCTTCATGGTGACCCTCCGGGGGCAGGCGCAACCGTTGCGCCGGAAATAAGCTGAACAGGAATGAATTCGCCACGGGGCAAGCGCCCCGAAATGGCCTCCCCAACAAGGGTGAGCGCGGTGCTGGCTATGCGGGGAATGTCTTGCGACACGGTGGTGAGAGCGTAGGGAAGCGGCAATTCGGGCAGGCCGTCAAAGCCGACCACCGATACGTCTCCTGGAATGTTGATGCCCAGGTCTTCCAGAGCGGCGACTGCGCCAATGGCACTCTCGTCGCTTTGGGCAAACAGGCCCGTAAAACGCAGGCCCGATTCCCATGCTCGCCGCACGGCGCGGTAGCCGCCCAACACCGTGAAATCGGCAGCCAACAGGTGTGTGGTGGCCCCGGTGGTGCGGGCGGCCCGCTCGAACCCGCGCTGGCGGTCTTGCGCCACCTGACTGGGGCCAGCCCCCAGATACACCAGGTGGCGGTGTCCCGCTTGCAGCAGTTGCGTGGTCGCCAGTTGTGCACCGCCTTCATCGTCCGGAGCCACCCAGAACGACGCCGGATGATGGCCGATGAGCACGGCTGGCACGCCTGCCTGCTGCAAAAACGACAACCGGGGGTCGCCTTCTACGGCGTGCATGACCAAGACGGCGCTGGGCAACCGGGCCATACGGGTCAGGTCGGCCCGCAAGTCCAGCAGTTGCACGCCCAGCGGCGCAGTGTGGGCCTCCAGCGCCCGCCGGAACAACACCTGATAGGGGCTGAGCATGGGATCGTCGCGGTCAAGAGACAGCCCCAGCGTTTGCCCCGTGCGCCAACTCAGGTTGCGGGCAGCGGGGTCAGGCGTGTAATCCAGCCGCGCAATCACTTCCTGCACGCGGGCGCGGGTGCGCTCGGCCACAGTGGAATGCCCATTGATCACACGGCTCACGGTTCCTTTGCTCACGCCAGAAGCGCGGGCAATGTCTTCGATGGTGGGGCGGATCAGAGCGTCAGACATAGCGATGTTCTATCTCTCCTTGAAAACACGTAACCGGTTACAGAGCCGACAGAACGAATAAGCGTGGCGCAGAGAAGCACCCACAGAGATGGCCCGATGTGACCCCAGATGGTCACGCCAAGTTTTTGTAATCGGTTACAAGACCATTGTGCGCTTAATTTCTCACCTGTCAAGCCCCTGCTCAGGCGACTGACCCGGCTCACTCTTGGGCAAAAGACTAAAACGTTTAAGTCCTAAAGTCCTGACCCGGTGGTAAGTTATGGCGGCTTGTGCGGTTGGTTGGGTATAGGAAAGATAGGGGGCTGGAGCGCTGTGTGCAAGCCAGACTGGCCAGAGATACAGCGCATGGTTCAGAAAGCCATGAATTACGAAAGACGCTGTTTCTGAACAGACAGTGAAGCCTGCCGCCGTTCCCGGCCCAGTACCCCGTACCTTTGTTGGCATCCCAGTACGATCAGCCATGACCAATGCGCCAGCCGCTTTCGCCACCACCGACCTCAGTGACGCGCACCCCGAGGCGCAGATTCTGGCTCCTGTGTTCCAGGACTACGGCGGCCAGGCGCGTTTTTGTGGACCTGCCTTCACCCTGCAAGTCTCCGAGAACAATCCGTTGGTGCGCTCGACCCTGGAAACGCCGGGGCTGGGGCGCGTGCTGGTCGTAGACGGCGGCGGCAGCCTGAATTGTGCGCTGCTGGGCGGGATGCTGGGGCAATTTGCGGTGCAGAGTGGTTGGGCAGGCGTCATCATTTACGGCTGCGTGCGCGACACTGCCGAACTCCGGGCGCTGCCTGTCGGGATTCGGGCATTGGCGGCTCACCCCCGGCGCAGCGGCAAGGCGGCAGAGGGGCAGGCGGGCGGAATCGTGACTTTTGCAGACGCAACTATCCAGCCCGGAGATCATATTTTTGCCGATGAGGACGGGATTCTGGTACTGTCAGGGCAATAACTTGGGGGTGGTGCGCTAGGCTGCCGCTGTGTCTACGCCGCCCCGCCCCATCCGCCCGCTGTGGGTGGTCTTGGGATTTGTGCTGACCGGGCTGGGCTTCATGGGCCTCATTCTGCCGGGGTTTCCGGGTACGGTCTGGTTTATACTGGCCGCTGCCGCCTTTGCGCGGGGCGATCCGCGCTGGGAAGCGTGGCTGCTGTCGCGCCCGGTCATCGGTCAATTGGTCAGCGATTACCGCTCTGGTCGCGGAATGCCGCTTCGGGCCAAGTGGTTTGCTTGCGTGTGCATTGTGCTGGCAGTGGGTTTTAGTCTGCCGCGTATTCCGGTGCTGGTGGGGCAAGTGGCGTGGGTGGTTCTGGGCGTGGTGTACATCGTGTGGCGCGTGCCGACCAAGCGGGGCTAAGGTGACGGATCTAGGGTGAACGTGCTGAATATTCCAGTTTCGCCGGACGTGTTGGCACGCTGGGCCGAGTGGCTGGCCCCGCCCATACAGCCCTTCCTTCTGACCGGGGCCGAGGCTGAGGGGTTTGGCCTGCCCACCCTTGCCTATGCCGATTGGCAACCTCCCCCGGAACTCCGCGACACGTTCACCCTCTGGAGCTTGTCTGACGCTGCGAACCGGGTGGCCCTACTCTCCGAGGATGATTGGAACGGCTTAACCGTACCTGCTCGCCAAAGTCTAGTGAGTCTGCAAGTGCGGCATGGGCGCGGCAATTTGCCCTATGCCAAAGCGTTTGCAGACCTGATGCCGGAGCCTCAGCGCGGGCGCTTTGTGTGGTGGCGCTCTATGCTCACCCCCGAACGGGTGGCCCGCCTCGTGTCTGCCGAATCGCAACCTTGTCAGCGCCAGCAAGTGCCGGAAGCTGTGTGGCAAACTGCCGAATCGGTGCTGCCGCGTGCCCTCGCTTTGGCTGGAACGTTCGCGGGGGGCAGCGGCCCCAACTGCTTTGGCACCGTTATGGCTGCCGCAGGCACAGTAGGCGCGGAGTCGGAATGGATGCAGCGCGAGCCATTTGAAGCATTCCTGGCGACCCATACGCGGTCTGATGACAAGGACGATCAACCCGGGACGCTGTTGGTCTGGCGAAGCAAAGGCAGGCAAGTGGAACACGCCGCTGTAACATTGGGGGCGGGGTGGGCGCTGCACAAGCCCTCTCAATCATGGATAACGCCGCGTGTCGTGCTGCCCACCCGCGCCCTCATTCGCGCCTACCGCACGCCCGGACACCGACTAGAGCGGCGGAGGCTCAGCTAAATCTGTTTACTTCCCGTGCTTGGTCAGTCGCCACAGGGTTACACCGTTGGTAATCAGGAGGAGGAGGCACAGGCCCGCCATCGGCCACTCCTGGCGCTGCACGAAGCGGATGCTCAGGATGCCCCAGCCGCACACCAGCGCCACCACCAGCCACACCCGCCATGCCGGAGCGTTCACGAAAAAAGCCTCATGACTTCATCTTAGGCAAAAGCGGTGGGCAACACGTCCCATTTACGCCGACCCAAACAAAAAATGAAGCCGGGGCGTTCAAATCCCGGCCTCGTCCTGGTCGTCCATGCGCGTTCCGGGCACATGGGCAGATTCTCAAGACGCCCCCGGAGCAAGTGGGTGTGCGGCGTCTGCATGTATGGTGCGCCAGGCCCGTATGAGACGCACAAAAGCCGGGTGAGAAGGTCTGGATGGCTGGTCAGACTGGCGTTATTTTTGGCCCAGAGGCCAGCATGACGCCGCCCCACTTGCCCACTCCCTATTTTCCCAGCGAGGAAGCTAACGCTGCCCGGAGTGCCGCCCCCGCATTCAGTGTGCCAGCGCCGCAAGTCCGGGCTGGGTCAGGGTCGCACTGTCCACTGGGAAACGGGGTGGCTGTACCAGTCAGCAGGCTCCGCAGTTGCGTGGGCGAGAGCTTGGGCCGCACACCCAACAGGAGGGCCGCCACACCTGCCGCGTGTGGGGCGGCAAAACTGGTGCCGTTGGGTTCGCGCACGCCGCCCACACCGCTCAGGCTGCTGGCCACGATGCCGCGCCCCACTTCTCCGCCCGGCGCAGCCAACGCCACAGTGCGGCCCCAGTTGGCATAGCTGGGCCGCACGCCTTCATCATTCACGCTGGTGATGGTCAGCACGCCCCGGCAGCCCGCCGGAGAGTAGCCGCCCGCATCTTTGCCGTCGTTGGCGGCCCCGGCAATCACCAATGCGCCGCGTGCGGTAATGGCGTCTACGGCGGCCTGCACGCGGGCGTCACAGCGGGTGAGGGGAATAAAATCAGCGTACAGACTCAGGTTCAGAATCCGGGCCGGGTTCGGGTTGGTGGGCACGCCCGCCACCGTCAGGCCCGCCGCCCAGCGCAGGCTGTCGGCCAAATCCTGGGGGTCGATCAGGCCATCGGTGCCCGCCACGCGTATCTGCACCACCCGCACACGCGGCGCGATACCGGCCATGCCGCGCCCATCGTGCGCCGCGCCGATGATGTTGCCCACCAATTCGGCGTGGTAGGCCAGCGCCCCCAGTCCGGTGGCGTCGGTGTCGCGCCCGTTGCCGTCGCCCGCCCGCGCCGCATCCGACACGAAGTCGTAGCCGTTGATGACCCGGCCCGCCAACTCCGGCGAAGCGATATACCCGGTGTCCAGCACCGCCACCGTAACGGGGGAGAGGACAGCAGGAAGCTGTGCCCACGCGCCTTCCAGGTCAATAGTTTGCAAGTTCTGTTGCCGCACATACAGCGGATCGGTGGGCCGGGGCAGGCCAGAGCGTGCGGCTGGAGTCGGGGTCGCCGGGGTGGGCCTGACCGGGCTGGGTGTACTTGGACGTGAAGGCGCGACGGGCGACAGTTCCGGTAGAGGAGCGGGAGAGGTGGGCCGCAATTCGGGCAGGGGCGGGGGTGGGATGGTTGGGGGTGGAACGGCAGGCGGTGTGCTGCGGGGCGGCAGCGCAGGAATGGCCTTGATGGACTGTGCAGCAGGCAAAAGGCCCGCCCCCAGCAGGAGGCCACCGAGCAGGGCAGCGCGAAACCGGCCCCCAAAACGATTCTTCATCCCACCAGTGTGCGCCGCCTGCCTGATGCTCGTCTGAGACGGCGTTTGTGCATTCCCTACTCTCTGGTGTGGGGTGTAGCATACCCGCATGACACCCCAGGCAGACCAGACAATCACCAGCAAAGTCATCGTACTGACGGGGGCTTCCAGCGGGATTGGGCGGGCCACCGCCGTAGAGCTGGCGGCACGGGGGCACAGGCTGGTGCTGGCCGCCCGCCGCACCGACGAACTGGGGCTGCTGGCCCGCCAACTCGACCCGGCGGGCGTGCGCGTGATTGCTGTACCCACCGACGTGACCGACGACGCCTCGCGCCGGGCATTGCTGGCCGCTGCCACCGCACATTTTGGTTCTATTGACGTATTGGTTAACAACGCGGGTGTCACTGTGGAGCAAGGCTGGTGGTGGGATGACGCCGACCCCATGCGCGTGTTGCGCGTGAATCTGGAATCGCCCATCGAACTGACGCGGCTGGCCCTGCCCGACATGCGGCGGCGCAGCGCAGGCCACATCGTCAATATCGGTTCGGTGGCGGGACGGGTCGCCAGTAACGGGGTGTATTCGGCCAGCAAGTACGGTCTGCGCGGATTTTCTCTGGCGTTGCGGCGGGAACTCCTGGGCACGGGCGTCACGGTCAGCCTGATCGCCCCTGGTTTCGTCAGGAGTGAAATGACGGCTTCGGCCCGCCTGCCTATGCCGGGGCCGGAAGTGGTGGCCCGCGCTGTGGCCGACGTGCTGGAGCACCCCCGCGCCGAGGTGATCGTGCCCAAGTTGTATGCCCCGCTGGTACTGCTGAACACGCTCTTTCCGGCGGTGGGAGATTTCGTGGTGCGGCGCATCATCGGGCGGCGGTATGCACATAGTCCGCAGGTAAAGTAGGTTGTGTGGAGTGGGAAAAGCGACTAAGGGTCAAGGGTCTACAGGGTCTGAGAGGCGATTTCAAGCTCTGAATCACGCCTTCTCCGGTTGATTTCTTGTGGCATCCAATCGGACTTGCCTGAGATCTTGCAGTTCAAGTTTTGAGGGGAATTTGTGCGTGCTGGAAGGCGTTGAGTGCCGCTCACTCTAGAAGAAGTGCTTGACGACGTACTTCTGGAACAAACGAGAACCGTATGGTTCTCGCCAACACTCCCCAATCCGGCCAGACCTGCGGTTTCCTCACGGCGCCATCCAACTCTTGGAAATGACAGAGAAAAAAGGCCAAGGTGGACAAACACCACCAGCGGAACACGCCCTGTTTGCTGTGTTGGGCAAAGCGTTCAAGTCCGAAACGCCCCTTGATCGTTTTAAAGAACGCCTCAATCCTCCAACGCCCTTTCCCGACCCGTGCCAGATACACGCCGCCGAGATTGACGTTGGACATGACAAAGCGTTGTTCTGGCTCCTTGTTCCGGTAAAGCCACACCCAAGAGACACACATGATCTGGTCAAGCCCACAGGGCTTGACCAGACTGCCTCTAACCATGAGATCTTGCACCTGACGGCCATCCTCGAGCTTGCGTGTACAACGGACACCCACCACGATGTCCAAGCCCTGGGCGAGAACGCCTTGAATGAACTCGACGCTCTCAAACCCCCCATCTGCATGGAGACGAGGGCGCCGTCTCCCCGACAGCAGCAGTCGTGCAACGGTGCGGAGCAACTTCAGGGCCAGTTGTGCAGGGGAAGGCGTCCCTTTGCCCCGCCACACCTGAACCGCCCAAGGCAACCGCAGTTGACCGCAACACAGATACAGCACCACCAGATGGACGCCATGAACACTGTTGAAGGTGTGCATCCAGTCGTCCAGGTCAGCGAACTTGCCACTCTTTTCCAAGCTCGTCAAATCGACCAACAGGTCAAGTCGAGGTCGCTGATGAGGCCGAAGTCGCCATTCATCCGGCAACAGTTGCAACGCGTGCTGGCGCATGACCCGGCAGAGCTGCCGGGTCTGCCATGCGGCATGGTTCAAAAACCGGCTGATGGCTGCCGGTGACTTCACGGTGGCCCGTTCTGGGAGGGGGCGACCAGAACCATCCAGCAGCAGATCAAGAAACACCTCAAATGAGGCCCGATGCTGCGCCCTTGAAAAGCACGTGAGGATGTCAGAATACAGGCGTCTGGAGCGCGGTTCTTTTGGGTTCACACCCCACTATGGGGCCAAAAGCACGTTCCAGACATCGTTTTGGAAAAATGCAAGATCTCAGTTGACCCAGCGGCCATGTTCACAAAATCTCAACCTCACCGCTGACCACTGCCGTACTCCGGCCCCTAGACTGTTTGAGTGAATCCGGCTTCCAGTTCCTCCCCGAATGCCTCTGCTGCACCCACAGTGGCAAGGGTCAGCGCCTTTAAAACGGCCTTCAAGGTGCTGCTTCCGGTGCTGGAGCGGGCGGTGGTGGCCCTCGATCATGCCGTCAGCGGGTATGTACAACCACGCCGGGCACGCGGAAAAATGATTTTGCAACCCTACGTGGGCTGGGGCACGCCGCAGCAGGCCGAACTGACGGGCCGGGTGCTGCTGCCCCGTACCCTCGCACCTGCCAAAAAGGGCGACGCCCGCTGGCGCAATTTCCGCAATATTCTGCGCCGTCTGTTTTCCCGCGAGGTGGGCGGCGTCAAGGTCACGGGCGTCCTAAACGGCTTTTCCGTGAGTGGTGTCAGCGATCACGACGGCTACTTCACCCTGATGTTTGAACCACCTACGCCGCTGCCGGGGGGGTGGCATGAGGCGAGCCTGAGTATAGAAGGCCGCGAGGGCACCACCCGCGCCCGCGTGCAGGTCGTCTCAGACGCCCGATTCGGCATTATCAGCGACCTCGACGACACCGTGATTCAGTCGGACGTGACCAGCCTGCCGCGCATGCTGATGACCAGCCTGACCGGAAATGCCCGCACCCGCCTGCCGTTTGCGGGCGTGGGAGCGCTGTACCGCGCACTGACCCGCGACGGCGAAACCCGCAATCCCATCTTTTACGTGTCCAGCAGCCCGTGGAATTTTTTCGATCTGTTGTGGCAATTTCTGGATTACCGCCGCATTCCGCTGGGGCCGATGTTCCTCCGCAACTGGGGGTTTGATCTGCTGGGGGGGCACGGCGGCTATAAACACGGCGTCATCGAGCGCATTTTGGCCCGCTACCCCACCCTGAACTTTGTGTTGGTCGGAGACAGCGGCGAAAAAGACCCCGAAATCTATGCCGAAGTGGTTCGCAAGCACCCCGGACGAATTCTGGCTGTGTATATCCGCGACGTGACCGAGGCAGGCCGAGATGAAGGCGTAGGCAAACTGCGGGCCGAGGTTCGCAAAGACGGCGTGGATCTGGTGCTGGCCTCTGACAGCCTGAACGCCGCCAGTCACGCGATGGCAATGGGCCTGATCACGCCGGGAGAATTTCGGAGTGTATTGACGAGCGTGGCGCGGAGTTACGAAAGCTGAGCAAGGCGATCCAAGGGTCGAGGAAGGGCAATCCCCTTGACGACAAGCAGATAGGGCAAGAACGTACACACCACTGCTCAAAGCTTCTCGGGTGCAGAAAATTTAAGCAGAAAACAACCGCCACGTTTCCCCGGCGGTTGTTTTCTGCTTTTAGCTTGCCCTACTCACCACTAACGGGTTGTTACCCCGACGCTGGCCCACCATTCCCACCCCGGCGGCCCCGGCGGCGGCGGCGGCGTTTGGCATCATCGGCTTGGGCCTGTGCAGACTGCACCAAGGCGGCCTGTGCGGGTGCGGCTTGCGGCGCAGGGGCGGCGGCTTGAGGCGGGCGGGGCGTGCCCTGAGCCTGACCCTGCTGGCGGCCATTTACGCGCTGCACGGCTCCCCGGTCATTGCCACCACGGGTATACCCGCGCCCGCCACGTTCAGAGGAAGCCCGCTCGCCGCCGCCGCCGCGTTCAAAGCTGCGGCCTCCGCTGCTGCGCCCGCCCTGAGTTTCTTCGGGCGGCATGTGATCCAGCGTCCAGTCGCCGAAATACATGCGCTGCACCGTGATGTTCACGGGGCGCAGGTGTTCGTTGCGGGGGCGCTCCAGCGTAATGACGCGCCGGGGCCGTCCGCTGCCCGCGTTGCCAGAGGTGGCGGCTGGGCGGCTGTTTCCGCGTGCGGCGTTCATCGGCTGGCCGCCGAAGGTCGCGCCTTCGCCCCGCTCCGGCGTACTTCTCTCACCGCGCTCGTACCTCCCCCGGCCACTGGCTCGGGCAGGAGCAGCGGCAGAGGGAGCAGCATCGGAAGCACTGGGAAGCGGAGCCGGGTCATCCAGCGTGAACTTGCGCGGCGCACTGGTGGGCACGCTTTGCAACTTCTCGCGGCGTTCCTGCTCGCGGTCATCGCGGCGGCGGGCGCGGGGTTTATGTTCGGAATCCATGTCGTTCTCCTGAGTGTCGGGGGTGCTGCTTTGCAGCGTGAAATCGGTCTGACGGGCCAGCGGATTGACCGTACTGATGGTGACGTTCACGGCGTCCCCGAGGCGGTAGCTGCGGCCCCGGCTGCGTCCGCGCAGCATCCCAGCATCTTCGATAAACACGTAATAGTCGTCATCCAAGTTGCTGATGTGCAGTTTGCCTTCCACGCCGTTTTCCAGCGCGATGAACAGGCCGCTGGCGACCACACCCGACACGTTTCCGGCAAAGGTCTGGCCCAGATGTTCCTGCGCCCATTTCGCCTGATAGTACTTGGTCAGGTCGCGTTCGGCTTCACTGGCCGTGCGCTCGCGGGCGCTGGTGTGGGTGCCCATGTCGGGCAGCTTGGCCTGTAACTGGCCCACAGCACGGCTTCCGGCCTTCAGTTCACCGCTCAGTACGCCCCGCAGTGCCCTGTGAACCATCAGGTCGGGATAGCGGCGAATCGGAGAGGTGAAGTGCAGGTATTCCTCGAACGCCAGACCGAAGTGGCCTAGGTTCTCCCCAGCGTATTTGGCCTGCTGCATGGAGCGCAGCAGCAGCGTATTGACCACGCTCTCACGCGGAGTACCGCGCACCTGCTTCAGCACCGCCTGATACGCCTGCGGGGTGGGTTCGCCGCCGGGGAACGAAAATCCCAAGCGCCCAATCGCCGCCGTCACGTCCTGAAAGCGTTGCAGGGTGGGTTCTTCGTGAATGCGGAACAGGGTCGGAATCTCGCGCTCCAGCAGATAATGCGCCACCACTTTGTTTGCCAGCAGCATCAAATCTTCGATCATGCCGCGTGCCGTTTCTTCACGGATCGGCGTCAGTTCCATGCGGCCATCTGGCCCCACGTCCACCTTCACTTCCCGCATCTTGAAGTCCAGCGAGCCTTCGCGCAGGCGGCGTTGGCGCAGCTTGGTCGTAATTTTGAGCAGCAGGTGCAGGTCGCCTTCCAGTTGGCGGGCGGCTTCAGGCAGCGTGGCGGTGGCTTCGCTGTACGCCTGCACCTCGTCATACGTCAGGCGGGCCTTAGAGTTGATGACGCTGGGCGCAAGCTGCACCTTCAGAATGTCGCCCTCTGCCGAGAGTTCCACCAGCGCTGTCATGGTCAGGCGGTCTTGGTAGGGCACCAGACTGCACACGCCGTTGCTGAGGTGTTCGGGCAACATGGGCAGCACCCGGCCCGGCAAATACACGCTGGTGGCGCGGGCGTAGGCTTCCTCGTCCAGCGGCGTGCCTTCGGGAACATAGTGACTCACGTCGGCAATATGAATGCCCACCACAAACGTTCCCTCGGGTGTCGGCTGAATATGAATCGCGTCGTCGAAGTCCTTGGCGTCGCGGCCATCCACCGTAAATATGTTGTAGTCGCGCAGGTCGAGGCGGCCCGCCAGAGCCTCTGCCGCAATCTCGGCGGGAATGGCGTTGGCCTGCTCCTCGGCTTCGGGCGCAAACTCTCCGCGCAGGCCGAATTTTACGATCACAGCTTCCGTTTCGGTTTCGGGATCGTCCTCGTTGCCCAGCACGCGCTTGATCTGGCCGAATACTTCATCCTCTCCGGTGTGTTCGGGCCAGTACAACTCGGTGACCACGCGTGCGCCTTGCTCCAGCCCTTCCAACCCTTCAGGGAACACCAGAATCCGGTGGCGGGCGCGGTGGTCGTCAGGTTTCAGGATCGGGTGGCCGTGATGAAATTCCAGCGTGCCCACGAGCTGTTTGTAGGCCCGCTGCACGATCCGGACGACGCTGGCACGCGGGCTGCCGTCTCCGCGTTGGCCCCGGCGAGGGCCGCCCTTGCCGTAGCCGTTGCTCCCACCGGTGTCACCACGTCCTTCCATCCGCACCAGCACGATGTCGCCATTCCAGGCTTCCATCGTGTTGCCCTCGGCCACGTAGTAATCCTCGCCGCCGCTGTCGGGCACCACGAAGCCGAAGCCCGCTGCCGACGCCTGAAAGCGCCCCCGCACGAGGCTCATGGCTTCGGGCAGGCCGTAGGTATGGCGGCGGGTGCGTACCACTTCGCCCGCTTCCGTGAGGGTATCCAGCAATGCTTCCAGGCTGCGCCAGTCGCCAATCCGCGAGATGGTCTGGCGCGTAAAGGTGCGTTCCAGATCGCGCACATGCACGGGCCGTCCCAACTTCCGAAGTTGGGCAATTACGATGTCACGGGCAGGATTCTGGTTGTCTTCGCTGCCGTCTGCGTCTTCACCGTCAGAAGCGGCGGCCTGCACTTGTGCTGGCTCGGCTTCTTCCGGCTCTACAGGCGCAGACTCCATTGGTACGGGCGCGGCTGCGGGTTGCTTGCCCCGGCCCTTGCCCTTAGCACGGCTGGCCTTGGGAGTGGGTTCGAGTACCACTGGTTCCACGGCTATTTCTGCGGGTGTTTCGACTGGTGCCACTTCCACTGGCACAGCTTCCACACCGCTCAGCACCTCGGTCAGAGGCAATTCTTCAACCGGGGCATCGGCCACTGTTACGGCTTTGCGGCCTTTGCGGGGCTTGATGGGAACTTCCAGCAGGACGGGTTCGGCGTCTGCAACAGCAGGCGCGGCGTCGTCGGTGGGCGTGGGGCTGACCGCTTCGGCCAGTTCCAGCACCGCCGTTTCTACCGTATTGCTGTCTGCCGTGCCGCTCGTCAGCACCACTGCGGGCGCGTCGGCTTTGGCCTTACGCGGGCGCTTGGCGGGGGCAGCTGCGGGCGCGACTTCCACCGGAGCTTCTTGCACAACGGGAGCGACGACTTCCGCTGTCTCTGCTTCGGCCACTTCTGCGGCTGGAACACTGACCTTACGGCCCCCACGCTTAGCTTTCGCCGCAGGCATGGGCGCGTCGGGTTTAGCCAGTACAGGTTCAACGGGCGCAGCTTCCGGCAGGGGAGAGGCAGCGGCTTCAACAGCCACTTCTTCTCTGGGCTCAACGGGTGCTGTGTCGACAGGCACCTTGCGGCCCCGCTTGGGTGCAGCGATTTTGCGCTGTTCCACAAGTGCGGGGGTTTCGGTCTGAAGTTCTGGCACCCTTGCTTCATCTTGCGCCGCTGGCTTTGCAGGAACCTTGCGGCCCTGTTTGGCGTGTGCTGGGGTGGCCTGTGCTTCTGCGGCCACCGTCAACAGCGGCTCCACTTCTGCGGGGATGTCCTGCTCTACAACGGCAGGCACAGGCTTGGCCTTGCTGCTTTTCTTGCTGGGTTTGCTGCTCTGATCAGAGTTGACGGCATCCGCCGCCGGTTGTGGCGCGGCCTGCGCGGGCGTGATCGCCTTGCGCTGCCGCTTGCCTTGCTGTCCCTGTTCGGCCTGCGCCGTGTCGGGCTTCATTGTCTGTTCGGAGTCGGCGCTGACGCTGCTTGCGTTCTGCGCCGCACCCCCCTTGTTTACTTTAGGCATTCCGCACCTGGGGTCTAGCTTGCTGCCCGTGGGTTCTCATTTCGTGTGGGGCACGCGGCCCCGGCCTACTGGCCCTGTTTGCCGCGCACGCCCCGGTCAGCACTGGCCGCCCACGGGGATAGATGATCGCTTGTCACGGGGGGCCGCCCTGCATCCGTTTGACCAAAAAGCCGCTGCGGGCCTGCTGGTCTTGCGGGGGCGCTTTCCTGTACCACCCGGAAGCACCTCCAGTTTAACACATGGCCCCGCCCACGCTCCTGACCCCCAGCTTATGCCGACGCTTAAAGAATAGGGGACGCTGATAGGGTATGTGCAGTGCGGTGTAGACGCTGGCAATGACGTGCTGAACGGTTCTGTTTGGTCTGTTCAAACGGGAGACTCTAACTCCGGCTTCCCCAACAGCACTGCGTTCATTCAACATGATTGTGTTTACCCAATATCACTGTGCCCACAATCGGCGCGTGATCGCTGAGGCGGGCAAAACGGTCGGCCTGCACGCTCTCTACCACGATTCCGGCGGCCAACAGGTAATCGATGCGCCAGCCCACATTGTTGTCGAACGCGCCCGAACGGTTGCTCCACCACGTGTAGGCGGGCAACTCGCCCAGGGAGGCGCGGTGCGTGTCGGTCAGGCCGCCTGCCAGGTGCGCCGTCATCCATGCCCGCTCGTGGGGCAAAAAACCGCTGTTCTTCTGATTGCTGCGCCAGTTTTTCAGGTCGAGTTCCTGGTGGGCCACGTTGTAGTCCCCACCGATCACCAGCGGTACACCCTCGGCCAGCAGCGCCTCTGTCCAACCCTGGAACACGCCGAGCGCCTCATCCTTAAAGGTCTGGCGCGTGCCCCGACTGCCGCTGGGCAGGTACACGCTGGCAAAGCGCACGCCCTGCACGGTGGCGCTCAGCACCCGGCCTTCGGCGTCCAGGGCGTCGTGGGTCAGGCCCGTTCGCACCTCGGTCAGCGGCGTGCGCGAGAGTATAGCCACACCGCTGTAGCCCGGCTTTTGTGCCGGAAACCACGCGCTGTGGTAGCCCGGCAGGGCGTCCGGCATGGGGTCGGCCCGCACTTCCTGAAGCAGCAGCACGTCAGGGCCTGTGCGTTCTACCCACTCGGCCAGTCCTTTCCGGAGCGCACTTCGCAGACCATTCACGTTCAATGTGGCGACCTTCAGAGGTGTGGGCGGCAGGTCGGGGGTGTCCGGCATCATCTTCAGCCAGGATAGCGCCCTTGTCTATCATGTGCTGCACCAGCACAACTGACGTACCCGTGCTGATTTCTGACCTGTCAAGCCCAGCAGCTTGGGCAACCCTTAGCAGACGCTTAGTCAATTTGTGCCCTCAGTTCACTGGGGATCGCTTAGGCTAGAGGTCATATGGCCGACATCAAGTTTCGTAACGAGTCCGATGGCAGCGAGTTTCAGATGCCTCACCCCAAAGCAGTCCGTGTTCTGGCGGACGTAGGTGCATGGGCGCAGAAGAACGGCTTCGAGCATGTGGTGTTTTGGCGCGATCCCGAAGACGAGCACAAGTTCTGGGTGCAGTTGGGCGCAGACAAGCTGAACTACTGGATTCATGACAGCACGTTTACCGATGGCAAGCACGAAACTGTAGAGATGCAGATGGATTACGCACGTGGGGCGCAGCGCCGGAGTGCCGCTGGGTACGGTCAGTTCGACAAGTAAGTGATGCCAAGTAAGGTGCCGGGGCGCTTGCGCGTCTGCGTGTCTTCCTGTACTGGTCGAGGGCAACAGCTTTAGCCAGAGACCAGATCTGTTCTTAGATACGTAGATTCTTGACCCTTAGACGCCTCCTTCCACAACTCAACCTCCAATCCTCTCACGGGTCACGACGCCTACACTGGCCGTCATGGCCCGTTCTTTTGTTCGCCCCCGTTGGCTGTTGCTGGCCGCTTTCGCCGGACTTGCCGCCCTGCTCGCAGGCTGCGCCGATGTGCGCTACTTGGCTCAGGCGGCGGGCGGGCAACTAGACTTGGTGCGGCGGGCGCGTCCGGTGGCGGCGGTGCTGGCCGACCCCCAAACCCCCGCCGAAACACGCCGCAAGCTGGAATTGGTGGGCCGGGTTCGGGCTTTTGCTGTGCGTGCCCAGAGTCAAGGCGGGTTGGGTGAAGGTGGTCTGGGCCTGCCCGATCACGGTTCTTACCAGACTTACGTGGAATTGGGGCGGTCTGCAGTGGTCTGGAACGTGTTCCGTGCGCCAGAACTCGGCATCGAACTGTACACGTCCTGCTTTCCGGTGGCGGGCTGCGTGGGCTACCGGGGTTACTTTGCAGAGGCCGATGCGCGGGCTTACGCGGCCTCACGCCGGGCGGCGGGCGAAGACGTGACGGTGGGCGGCGTGAGTGCCTACAGCACGCTGGGCTACCTGCGCGACCCGGTGCTGTCCAGTATGCTCAGCGCCCCCGACGCCAGTCTGATTCGCACCGTGATTCACGAGTTGGCGCATCCCAGTTTGTACGTGGCGGGCGACACCATTTTTAACGAGTCCTACGCCGTCACGATAGAAGAGGAAGGCATGCGGCGCTGGCTGGCGGCTTACGGGACGCCCGAACTGCGCGAGCAAGACCGACTGGCACAGGAACGGGCCGCGGGCTTCGAGAACTTGCTGTTGCAAACCCGCGCCGAACTGGAACGCCTGTACGCCCAACCCCTGCCCCCAGAGCAGATACGGGCAGGCAAACAGGCTGCGCTGGACGGCTTGCAGGCCCAGTACGCCACCCTCAAAGCCAGTTGGGGCGGCTACAGCGGTTACGACGGCTGGTTTGCACGCGGCGTCAACAATGCCTCGTTGGGGGCAGTAGCGGCCTACGCTTCCCTTGTCCCAGATTTTCAGCGCCTCCTGGCCCGTGTGGGCGGCGATATTCCCGCCTTCATAGCCGGGGCCAAAGCCTGCGCTGCCAAACCACAGGGGGAGCGGCAGGGCTGTTTGCGTGGTGAGGAAAGCTAAGTACCTTGAAGTAAAGCTTTGACTTTACCGAGCGGAGCGAGAAACGAAGAAAGTACGGTGCACTGGGAATGGACTTCGAGAGCCGCTTGCGGAACGGTTCCGGTGATGTGCTGGAAACGCGGAATGTATTAGGTGCGCCGTACTTAACGCTCTCTCCTACCTGCCGGGTTTAATCTTTTCTGACCCAATCTGCACGCAGTCTTTACATGCTGTGCCGCCTCACGTTTGACTGTGCCCAGTCAGGCCAGAGTTGGGCCGTGTTCGTTCGAAGGTGGGGCCGATTCAAGTTCTAGCGTCAGCATAGGTTTGTTTTCCGCTCTGCCTACCGCTCCAGGCCCATTCACTCTAAAAGCAGGTGACCCCATGAAGATTTCCAACATTCTGTACATTCTCGGCTTCGCGTCCATTCTCGTTTCGGCAGCCAACTACCTCAAGGGCAAGTCCGAAGACGGTCAGGAAGAGGCCACCAAAGAGCGCGACGGGCTGTTCGTAGGCCACTGGGCACCCACCTTCTTTATTCTGGGCAAGGTGGCAGAAGACCGCAAGATGTAATGGCGAAAGCCGAATCAACTGACCACAAAAAAGTAGAACTGGCCTCACCTGTAGGCCAGTTCTACTTTTTACCCACTTGTAGTTTTTACACTATTCGCTTTACATCTCCATCCGGGTCTTCAAGAAATTGGTCATGACTGCGCCGCGTTTGTAAAACGGGTTGTCCATGATCTTGACGTACAGCGGAATGGTGGTTTTCGGGCCATGAATCACGGTTTCTTCCAGGGCACGTTTCATGCGGGCAATGGCCTGCTCACGGGTATCGTGGTGCACGATCAGCTTGCCGATCAGCGAGTCGTAGTGCGGCGGAATCACGTAGCCCGTGTACACGTGGCTGTCCACACGCACGCCGGGGCCGCCTGCAAAGTGCACATCGTCAATCTTGCCCGCGGCTGGCCGGAAGTCCTTGTCGGGGTCTTCGGCGTTCAGGCGGCACTCGATGGAATGGCCGCGCAGCACAACGTCTTCTTGCTTCAGCGCCAGGCCCTCGCCCGCCGCGATCTGAAGCTGCATCTTCACGAAGTCCAGCCCGGAAATCATCTCGGAGACGCAGTGTTCCACCTGAATCCGGGTGTTCATCTCCATGAAATAGTAGTTGCCGTCGCGGTCTACGATGAATTCCAGCGTGCCTGCCCCGGCATAGTTCACGTGCTGGGCCAGCCTCACTGCGGCGTCCAGAATCTCCTGGCGCAGGGTGGCGGGTAGGGTACTGGGCGCTTCCTCGATCAGTTTCTGGTTGCGCCGCTGAATAGAGCAGTCGCGCTCACCGATGTGGATCACGTGGCCGTTACCGTCGCCCATGACCTGCACCTCCACGTGCCGGAACTCTTCCAGAAACTTTTCCATGATGATGGCGGGGTCGCCAAAGTACAGCCGCGCCTCTTCCTGCGCCTGATTGAAGGCCGACTTGAGTTCTTCCTGCGTCCGTACCACTTTTTGCCCGCGTCCGCCGCCGCCCGCACTGGCCTTCAGCAGCACCGGATAGCCCACCTGTTTGGCGGCCAGGATCGCGGCGTCCACGTCTTCCAGCACGCCAGTTCCGGGCACCACAGGCACGTTGCTGTTGGCAGCAATCTCGCGCCCGCCTGCCTTGCTGCCCAGCGCCCGCATACTTTCCGGCGTGGGGCCGATGAACACGATCCCATGATCGCGGCACATCTCAGCAAAATCGGGGTTTTCGGCCATAAACCCGTAACCGGGGTGAATGCCTTCCGCGCCCGTCATCATGGCCGCCGACAGGATGTTGGGAATATTCAGATAAGAGGCGTTGGAGGCAGGCGGCCCCACGCACACGCTTTCATCGGCCAGCAGCACGGGCAGGCTTTTTTCGTCGGCGGTGGAATAAACTACAACGGTTTTGATGCCCATTTCGCGGGCTGTGCGAATCACACGCAGGGCAATTTCGCCCCGGTTGGCAATCAGGATTTTTTTGAACATTTTGCCTCCGGCAAAGGTTTAAGGGTCAAACGGTCTAAGGGCAAGTCAGTGCCTGATAGGGAGCCAGACAGTCTTGTGCATATGATTTTGCCCTCTCCACTTGTTCGAAGGCGGCAACTGAGCGCGCCGGGTTGCTTTTCCATACGTCACTCAGCAACACGGGCACTTCACCTCACCAGGCTCCTAGACCCTTAGACGCTCTGATCTCATTCGATAATGAACAGCGTTTGGCCGTATTCCACCGGATCGGAGTTCTTGACCAGAATCTCGCGCACCACGCCGCCCGTTTCGGCTTCAATCTCGTTCATCAGCTTCATGGCTTCGATGATGCATAGCACCTGGCCCGCGCTGACGGTGTCGCCAATTTTCACGAATGGCGCGGCGTCGGGGCTGCTGGAGGCGTAATACGTGCCCACAATCGGAGCCTTCACGGGTGTTCCGGTGCTGGCGGCTTTGGCGGGGGCAGAGGGCGCTTCTGACGCGGCTGGAGTGGCGGCAGGTGCAGAGGCGGCGGGAGCCACGTCAGCGGGCGCGGCAGGCCCACTGGGCGCGCTTCTGGGTGCAGGCGCAAAAGCTGCTGGCTGAGGCGCGGCGGGGCCGGTGGGTGCGCTGGCACTGGGGGCAAAGGCGGGACCGCCCATCGCCTGTGGACCGCGCTTGAGGTCAAGGGCGAAGCTGCCGGTCTTCAGGCTGAATTCGCGCACATCGGCGGCGCTCAGGGCGTCAAGGATTCGTTTGAGGTCTTCTGGGTTCATGGCCCCTCCTGTACATCTGTTGGGTGTGGTGTTGCTGGTGATGGACTTGAATAAAATGAAACGTCGCCGCTCATCATGCCGCGCAAACGGTGAGAGGACAGCAGAGAGAAAGCAAACAGTGGGTTGTCTGCACTGAGTCTAACCACAAACGGCTCTTGGGTCGCCCGGTCAACACGCCAGTCTAAAAAAGCCGCCCCACTTCATGCAGGGCGGCAATTTTAGGCAAATTCAGTCAGGCAAAGGCAGTGAACGTTAGGCGCGGCCGAGGTATTCGCCCGTACGGGTGTCCACCTTCACGCTGGTTTCCTGCTCTACGAACAGGGGCACCTGCACGACTGCGCCCGTTTCCAGTGTGGCTGGCTTGGTGCCGCCGGAAACGGTGTCGCCGCGCACGCCGGGGTCGGTCTGCGTGATCTTCAGCACGACCATGTTGGGCAGCGTAATTTTCAGGGCCTTGTCGCCGTAGACCTGCACTTCTACGTCGGTGTTTTCCTTCATAAACTTGGCGGCGTCGCCCACCAGAGTAGGGGGCAAGCTCACTTGGTCGTAGGTGTCCATGTCCATAAACATGTAGTCGTCGCCGTCGCGGTACAGGTACTGCATCTTCTTGCCCTCGACGAAAATGTCCTGCAACTTTTCACCGCTGTTGAAGGTGCGGTCGACAATGCTGCCCGTTTCCATGTTGCGGAACTTGGTCACGACTTTCGCGCCGCCGCGTCCCATCTTCAGGTGAGAGTAGTCCAGGCACTCCCACAGGCCGCCGTCCATTTCCACTTTGGTGCCGTTTCTCAGTTCCGTTACGCTGATCATGTTTGATTCTCCTTGTGCGGGCCGGGGCCGCCTCTGGCATAACGCTGCCAGATAAAGGCAGCAATGCGGGGGGCCTCGCGGCAACAGGAGCGATTCTAGCAGAGGCATTGGCGTTCAGGGCGGTGGGCATCCTGTATTCCCGGTCACTGCGCTCATTGTGGTTCTCCGCTTGGCCCTTCCACCCATCCCCCAGTTTTGCTACACTGTCACGGTTGCTTGACGCCCGCCCCCGCGCCCAGATGCTTTTGAGCTTTGGACATGGAAGAGAGCGAGGCGGCCAGACGAGAGACACCCCCAAGGAGAGTCACCCAGCATGGAACTAAACGCCCAACCCCGCATTCCTCAGGAAAAACTGGCCGAAGGCTTGATCCCCGCCGTCGCCTACAACAAGGGCAACAACGTCAGCTTTGCCCTCGATTTGAAGGCCTTTGACCGTGCATTCCGCAAGCAGGGTACGACGGGCATCTTCGACATCACCGTCGAGGGTGGTCAGCCTTTCCCCGCACTGGTGAAAGCCGTGCAGATGGACAAGCGCCGCCGCGTGCCTATTCACGTCGACTTTTACATGGTCACCTACGGCGAGCCTGTGGCCGTCAGCGTGCCCGTGCACACCAAAGGCAAGAGCCAGGGCGAAGTCATGGGCGGTCTCGTGGACATCGTTGTTCACAACCTCGCCATCATTGCCCCTGGCCCCCGCCGCATTCCCCAGGAAATCTCGGTTGACGTGAGCAAGCTGAATATCGGTGACCACATCACCGCCGGACAGCTGAAACTCCCCGAAGGCGTGAAGCTGGGCATTGATGAAGACACTGTCGTCATCAGCCTGCTGGCTCCCCGTATGAGCGCCGACGAACTGGCTGCCGAAACGCAGGCCGTTCAGGTCGCGGGCATGGTCGCTGCGGGCGAACTGTCCGAAGAAGCCGCCGCTGCCGTGCTGGAAGGCGACGCGAGCCTCGAAGAGGTCAAGGCCGAAGCCGCCGCCGAAGCCACGGAAGAGGGCAGCGAAGCGTAAGCTTCAGCAACTTCAAGCTCTCAAACCAAGCCGGAATGCCCACGCGGGTGTTCCGGTTTTTTATGGTTTGCTGAGGTCTGAGCCTGGCGTGCGCCGCTGCCCCATTCCGTCTCAAGTGTAATGGGGCTTGCGCCGTGTCTGCCTGCAAATCGGGCAAGGTAGACCCAGTACCGACAACACAGAAGCCATAACACAGCACCTACAATCCAACTTCTGGAGGCACCGCATGATTCTTACGCATGGCCGTCTGACTTTTTCCGCCGCCCACCACGATACGGCCCGCCAGATGTTGCAGGGCTTGGCGGCCCAAACCCGCACCGAGCCGGGGTGTGTGCTGTATCTGGTGTCCGAGAATCTGGAAGTGCCGGGGCAGTTCTTCATCACCGAGCAGTGGGAAAGCATGACAGATATGCAGACGCATTTGGCCTTGCCGGGCGTGGGAGAGGCGGTGGCCGCCGTGCAGGGCATGGGCGTGAACGACCTAAGCATCACGGCCTGGGAAGCGGGCACAGAAACGCAGATCATGTGATCAAGTCAGGGCAGCTGATGTAGACGCCTGTTCACACTCAAAACTCGGGCGTGGCAACATGCCTTTCTTCACAACGTCACCTCAGACTCTGTTGGCTGAGGGCTGCATTTCCTTCTTCTCACGAGGTTCCCCTATGATGCAGACCGTTTCCCCGTCTACTCCGGTGCAGGGCACTCCCCCCGAATTTACCTACGACCTGTTGGTCATCGGCTCTGGCCCCGGCGGGCAGCGGGCGGCGATTCAGGCGGCCAAATTGGGCAAAAAAGTGGCTGTCGTGGAGCGCAAGTCGGTTGTAGGCGGCGTGTGCATCAACACAGGAACGATTCCCTCCAAAACCTTCAGGGAAGCGATCATGCATCTCAGCGGCTACAACCAGCGCGGCCTGTACGGATCGTCGTATTCGGTCAAAGACGATATTACCGTGCAGGATCTGCTGCTCCGAACCAGCAGCGTGATGGCGCACGAACTGGATGTGGTGCGTCACCAACTGCACCGCAACCGCGTGGAAACCATCAATGCCGAGGCGTCGTTTATCGGCCCCAACACGGTTCGCCTGCGTGATGTACGTGGTCAGGGCGAGGCCTGGCGCGACGTGACGGCCTGCACCATCGTCATTGCAGTGGGCACCAAGGCGGCACGTGACCGCAATATTCCCTTTGACGGTAAGCGCATTATCATCAGCGACGACATTCTGGATTTGCAGAATCTGCCGCGCACCGTGACCGTCATCGGCGGCGGCGTCATCGGCTGCGAGTACGCCAGCATGTTTGCCGCGCTGGGCGTGCGCGTGACCCTGATCGACAAGCGCCCGCGCCTGCTGGAATTCGTGGATTTTGAAATCACCGACGTGCTCGCCTACCAGATGCGCCAGAACCGCATGACCCTGCGTTTGGGCGAGGCCGTCAAAACGGTGGAACAGGTCACCGATCATCTGGGCCAGCGCGTGCGCGTCACGCTTGCCAGCGGCAAAGAAATCGTGAGCGATATGGTGCTGTATTCCATTGGGCGCGTCGGGGCCACCGCCAAACTGAACCTGGAGGCAGCGGGCCTGAGCGCCGATGACCGGGGCCGAATTACCGTCAACGCGCACTATCAGACGGCGGTGCATCACATCTACGCGGTGGGCGACGTGATCGGCTTTCCCAGCCTAGCCAGCGTCAGCATGGAGCAGGGGCGGCTTGCCACCTGCCATGCTTTCGGCATTCCCACCCAGAGCGTACCGGAGCTGTTCCCCTACGGCATCTACACCATTCCCGAAATCAGTACGGTGGGCAAAAACGAGGAAGAACTGACGGCAGCGGGCGTGCCTTACGAAATCGGCAAAGCCCAATACCGTGAAATTGCACGCGGCCAGATTATTGGCGACGAACAGGGAACCCTCAAGCTGATCTTCCACCTTGAAACCCGTGAACTGTTGGGCGTGCATATCATCGGCACTGGGGCCAGCGAACTGATTCATATCGGTCAGGCGGTCATGGCCTTTGGCGGAACCGTGGATTACTTCGTCAACACCGTGTTTAACTATCCGACTCTGGCCGAGTGCTACAAAACGGCAGCCTTCGACGGCATCAACAGGCTGGGAAGCGTGCCCGCGCTAGAGCCGAAGCTGGAACCTGCGGCGGCAGTGGGCGAAGTCGTTTAGTTTTTCGGCGCTTGACTGGATGATTTACTGTGGGAAATATGACCAGATTTGAACTGGCTCAATAGTTCTCAGGTTCGTTCTTAGTCCAGCAACACTTCTACTGAACATTGCATCAGCGGCAGATCAAGTCCGAACGAAAGCCGCTGTCATCTTTGCCCCTCACTACCATGACAACCTCTGGGAGTTCACTTCCCGGAAGTATTTCCTATGAAAAAACGTTCCTTGCTTGCCGTGACTGCCTGCCTCGCCCTCTGCGTTCCCGCTTCTTTGGCAGGCGGCGCACAAAACAGCCCAATGGCGGCCATAAGTACAGCCCAGGTCTCCAACGACACGGATGTGCTGTTCATGGAAGTCATGACCATGAGCAACCTCACCGAGATTCAAACCTCGCGTTTAGCTTTACAAAGAAGTAGCAATGCAGAAGTGCGGGCCTTTGCCCAAGAGATGATTGTGGAACACACCAAAGCGCAGGCTGAACTTAATGCCATTGCACAGGCCAAAGGCATCAGGTTGGCCGACAAACCCGGTGCAGACCAGCGCCTTCAGTACAACAAGCTCACTACTCTATCGGGTGCGGCCTTTGATGCCGAATACAAGAAAGTACAAATAGATGGTCACACGATGACCCTCAAGTTGATTCAAACCTACCGCACAGTCACCAAGGACGCACAGGCGGCAGCTTACGCGGCCAAAACCCAACCTGTGGTCGCCAAGCATTTGGAACACGCCAAGATGCTTCCCGGTTCCTAGGATAGATTCCGAAACAGGAGCCGTTGGCAGGTACTTAATACAAAAAGGCCCACTCCATTTAGAGGTGGGCCATTCTTTATGTTGCGCCGAATCTTAGGCTGCGCCGACTTTCTTGGCAATAATGCCTTCGATGTAGGCCACCACGCTCTTCAAAGGCACGCGGGTCAACACGTCTTCAAGGAAAGCCGTGACCAACATCTTCTCAGCCTGTTCCTCCCGAATCCCGCGAGATTTCAGAAAGAAGAGCTGCTCCTGATCCACTGGCCCGGTGGTGCTGCCGTGAGAGCAGCGCACATCGTTGGCGTTGATTTCCAGTTGCGGCACGCTGTAATTGCGGGCGTCGCTGGACAGCATCAGGGTGCGGTGCTTCTGGTAGGCGTCGGTTTTTTGCGCGTGCAGGTCTACCTTGATCATGCCGGAAAAGACACCCACCGAGGAATCGTCGCCCACGCCCTTGTATAGCAGGTCGCTGTGCGCGTTGGCGGCGGCGTGGTGCTGCAAGGTGTAGTGGTCAAAATGCTGGTCGTCGTTGGCAAAGTACAGTGCCAGCATCTCGGAATCGCTGCCCTGGCCGCGCAGGTAGGTCTGCATCTCGGTGCGGCTCAGGGTGCCGCCCATCGTGACCACCAGGCTGTTCAGGGTGGCGTCTTTGCCCACGTCGCCGCGCTGACGCTGGATATGGGTCACGCCTTTGCCCCAGTTCTGGATAGACACGTAGCGGAGGCGTGCGCCGTCCTGCACGACGAGTTCCACCGCGCCAATCGCGTAGGTACCGGGCAGGTCTTCGCTGTCCTGCTCGTCAATAAAGGTCACGCTGCTGTTGGCTTCGGCCACCACAAGGGTACGTGTGGCCGTGTAGGTTCCGGCCTCGCTCATCACGCGGAACGATCCCAGCGGCAATTCCACTTCCACGCCGCGTGGCACGTACACGAACGCGCCGTTTGTCCACAGGGCCGCCGCCAACGCACTGAATTTGCCCTCAGAGGGGTCGGGCGACTTGCTGGGCGTGGTGCCGGGGGCGGCGATGGTGGTGTCGTCGGGCACTTCGGCGGGAACCACGCTGTAGAGGTACTGCTGCACCTTGTCGGCGTGCTGCTCCACGGCGGTCTTCAGATCGGTGAAGATCACCCCTTTGGCCGTCAATTCGGCGGGCAACTCGGTGCGGTAGACCACATCCGGGCCGTCCAGCACAAGGAATGCACCCACATCGGTGCCGTTCAGGCGCTCCTGCACACTGGCAGGCAAGGACGCAATATCGGCCACGACCTCGCGCTTTCCGTGAGGCCGCAACTCGTTGAAATCCACGCTGACCTGCGTGTACTTCCAGGCTTCCACGCCTTCATGCGGCACTTCCAGCGTATTAAACAGCTCTAAGCTTTCGCGGCGCTTGTTGGTCAGCCAATCGGGGCCGCCCGCCGCAAGCAGTTCGGTGGTAAAGGGAGTTTGGGTCATTGATTCTCCTGTAAAGCAGCCATACAAGCCAGCAGAGGCTGGAATTATGCGAAGAACGATTCGACTTCGACGATGACGCCGAACGGTGTATTGAAATAGAAGGTCAGGCGTCCGTGATTCTCGCTGGGGCCGGGAATCTGGTAGCCGCCTGCCGTCAGTTCGGCGTGAATGGCCCGCACCTGCTCCGGCGTGTCCTGCAAAAAGCCGATATGGAAGACTTTGGGATACGACACGTCTTTGCTTTTGAAGACCGAGATCAGAGAACCGTCGTCGTCGCGCAGAAAAGTCATGTTGTCGTTGCGGGGCATCCCGTCCGACTGCTTGAGGCCGAAATAACGCTCAAAGATTTCTACGGCGACGGGAACATCTGTGACGCCCAAGTTGATGTGGTTGAGTTTCAAGTCGCTCCTGAGTGTTTTGGGTTAGATAATGAGCTGTCCAGTTCAAAAACATGTCCGGAGCGGGCTTGCAGATGGGGGCGCAGAGCTCCAGCAAAAGCCTCATATCCACCAACTGTGTCTAGGAAGCATATTTCGACTGCGCCATATAACTCATCTGCAGGCCGAGTCAGGACACCTTCCAGCAGAGCGGCAAGTGCTTGGAGTGAGGCCTCGTGCCATAACTCAAGCTTCGCAGCCAAAAAATGAGTCAGCTCCAAAAACACACTACATTCGCCGAAAACCTGTTGGCCTTCTCTACCTTCAGAGTAAAAAATGGAGTCTTCAGAAAGCCAGTCTGTAAAGGTAGGAAAGATGTTGCACAGGTCTTCCCGAATCTTTAAAGACGTTTCTGAAGACTCCATCACATCAGCCAACGCTGCCTTCCATCTCCAACTCAATCAGGCGGTTCAGTTCCACGGCGTACTCAAGCGGCAGCTCTTTCGCAATCGGCTCGATGAATCCGCGCACGATCAGGCCCGCCGCCTGGTCTTTGCTGAGGCCACGGCTTTGCAGGTACAGAATCTGCTCGTCGTTGATCTTGGACACGGTGGCTTCGTGGCCCACGCGTGCGGTCTTTTCCTCGATTTCAATGTAAGGATAGGTGTCCGTGCGGGCTTCTTCGTCGAGCAAGAGGGCGTCGCATTCCACGTTGGTCTTGGCGTTGCGTGCGCCTTCGTAAATCTTGACGAGGCCTCGGTAAGAGCTGCGGCCCGAGTCTTTGGAGATGGACTTGGACACGATGCTGCCGCTGGTATTGGCTGCAAAATGCACGATCTTTGCGCCTGCGTCCTGATGCTGCCCGCGTCCGGCCATGGCAATGCTCAGCACTTCGCCGCGTGCGCCTTCTTCCAGCAGGTAGCAGGCGGGATACTTCATGGTCACCTTGCTGCCGAGGTTGCCGTCTACCCATTCCATCACGCCATGCCCGTATACGGCGGCCCGCTGCGTCACGAGGTTGTAGACGTTGTGGCTCCAGTTCTGAATGGTGGAGTAGCGGAAGCGTGCGCCTTCCTTCACCACGATCTCGATCACGCCGGAGTGGAAGGAATCGGAGTTGTAGGCAGGGGCCGTGCAACCCTCGATGTAGTGGGCCTGTGCGCCCTCATCGATGATGATCAGCGTGCGCTCGAACTGGCCGCTGCTCTCCGCGTTGATGCGGAAGTAGGTCTGCAGGGGGATGTCCACCTTCACGCCCTTGGGCACGTACACGAAGGAACCGCCTGACCATACGGCGCTGTTGATCGCCGCGAACTTGTTGTCTTCCGGGGGCACGATGGTCGCAAAGTGCTCGCGGAACAGGTCGGGGTACTGCTTCAGGCCGTCCTCGATGCTCAGGAAGACCACGCCCAGCTTTTCCCACTCTTCTTTGAGATTGTGATACACCATCTCCGACTCGTACTGTGCGCCCACGCCTGCCAGCATGGCCCGCTCGGCTTCGGGAATGCCCAGGCGCTCAAAGGTCTTTTTCACGTCGTCGGGCACGTCGTCCCAGCTGCGGGCGTTCATGCCTTCGGGTTTGATGTAGTAGTAAATCTCGTCGAGGTTCAGGCCGCTCAGGTCTGCGCCCCAGGTGGGCATGGGCTTGCTGTAAAAGATTTCCAGTGCCTTGAGGCGGAAATCCAGCATCCACTGAGGCTCGTCCTTGTTGCGGCTGATCATTTCTACTACGTCGCGGCTCAGACCCCTGGGGGCCTTGACGGCGTAGCGTTCGGGGTTGCTCCAGCCGTATTCATAGCCGTTGTTGATGTCATTGACTTCAGGATTAATGGTCATGATTGCTCCTGCGTTCAGGTCTTGATGAGGTCTTTCAGAGTCAAGGAGTCGGAGGTCAGAGGTTGTGGTCAACTGTTGGGCCAAAGGGGTCAGAGCTGTCCTGTTCTTAGACCCTTTGACCCTCGACTCTTCGACGGTTTGCTTACGCCAGCGCCAACTCTTTGACCCAGTCGTACCCTTCGCTGTCCAGCTTCTTCGCGAGTTCCGGGCCGCCCGATTGCACGACTTTGCCGTCCACGATGATGTGAACGCGGTCAGGCACGATGTAATCCAGCAGACGCTGGTAGTGGGTGATGATCAGACCGCCGAGGCCGGGGCCACGCATAGAGTTCACGCCTTTGGCGACGATCTTCAGAGCGTCTACATCAAGGCCCGAATCGGTTTCGTCCATGATGATGTAGGTCGGGTCGAGCATCAGCATTTGCAGGATTTCGTTGCGCTTCTTCTCGCCGCCGGAAAAGCCCGCGTTCAGGTAGCGTTCCACGATGCTTTCGTCCCATTCCAGCACCTTCAGGGCGGCCAGCAACTTGCCGTAAAACTCGCTGAAGCTCACTTCTTCGCCTGCGGCTTTGCGGGCCTGCATGGCGAGGCGCAGGAAGTTGGCGATGGTGACGCCGGGAATTTCCACGGGGTACTGGAAGGCCAGGAAGACGCCGAGGCGGGCGCGTTCGTCGGGTTCCATCTCCAGAATGTTCACGCCGTCCACCAGCACTTCGCCTTCGGTCACGGTGTATTCGGGATCGCCCACGATGACCTTGGCCAGCGTGCTTTTGCCGTTGCCGTTCGGCCCCATTACGGCGTGCAGCTCGCCCCTGGGAATGGTCAGGTTGATGCCCTTGAGAATGGGCATGTCGCCCACGCTGGCGTGCAGGTTACGAATCTCGATCTGATAGGTCATGAAAACTCCTTGTGGCGGCTCTGGGACGGCGCTGTTAAATCACACTGCTGAAATAGAGCGGATGGCCTGAACTTGAGGAATCCTTCTTGAGAATGATTCCTACTTACAGGCCCATTCTACCTGTCTGGGGATCGAAAGTCGAGTGAGTTGGTGCGGATTCGGGACGTCCGACAGGCCTGAAGAATGTGGCTTTTTTCCAAGCATCAGTTGGAGATCATGAGGCCCCTGCACGCCATTTTCACGCTTGCCACGCGGCCATGTGTTAACCGTGAAAGGAATGAATGCTTTTGATCTTGCCCGCGCTGCCGGGCCTCTGCTGTGGGTGCTGCTGGCCCTTTCTATTTACGTGGTGTATCTGGCTGCTGCACGGGCACAGGCCTTGGCACGGCTGGGCAAAGACGCCTCGGCGTTGATCGAACGCGCCCGCGCCGTCACCGCCGAAAGTGGGCCAGCGGCAGCCCTGGCCGAAGTAGACCGCGCCACCGACTTGCGGACCAGCCCCGCCGCCAACGTGTTGCGTGCTGGACTTCTGCGGGCAGACCGGGGGCCGGATGCCAGCCTCGCCGCCATGAACGCCACCCTGCTGGCCGAAGATGCGCGGCTGTACGCGGGCCTGAGTGCGCTGGGCACGGCGGCACAGGTGGCCCCGCTGCTGGGGTTGCTGGGCACGGTCATCGGCATGGTGCGCTCGTTTCTGGTGTTCAGCAGCACAGCTGCACCCACGCCCGCGCAACTGGCCACCGGTATCAGCGAGGCGCTGGTGAATACGGCGGGCGGCCTGATCGTGGCGATCATCGCGTATGTGGCCCGCAACGCCCTGCGTGCCCGCGCTGACCGGATCGCAGTACAGGCCGAGCGGGTGCGTGAAGAGTTGCCCTCGTGGCTGTCGCGCCCCCTCGGCAGTGCTTCCGGTTTTCGGCCCACGCCCGACGCCCTGCCCGAAGTGGCCCTTTCTTTTGATGCGGCTCCCATCGGTACGGTTCCTACAGGTACGGTACGGGGATGACCCGGCCTGCCCTGCGCCGCCGATTTCGGGAAGGGGGAGACGGCGTGACCTTCGACTTTGCCCCGATGGTGGACGTCGTGCTGCTACTGCTGATCTTCTTCTTCCTGACCAGCAGCCTCGGCGCACGCCAGAACGCCCTGCCGCTAGACCTGCCACGTGCCAGTACCACCGTGCAGGAAACGCCCGCCCTGCCGATTGTGAGCGTCGACCGGGCTGGGAAGTTGTTCTTGAACGGCAAGGAAACCACCCTGACCAAATTGGGCGCTGGCCTGAAGCCTCTGCTGAAAACGTCCGGCGGTGTGGTGGGCCTGCGGGCCGATGAGCGCGGCAATTACGGAACGGTGGTGCGGGTGATGGACGCGATCAAGCAGGCGGGCGGCGAACGGTTGGCGCTGGGTACGCGCAAGGGAAACTGAGGACATGACGACCCTGCCCGGAGTGCCCCCTCGCCAACCAGCCTCCCCCGAACAGCGCGAGCGGCTGCGTGCGGTGGCCGCGACGGTGGCGCTGCATGTGGCGTTGCTGGCCGGTTTGTTGACCCTGCGCCCCAATCCTCCTAGCACTATTCCCCGCACTGCCCCCGACTCCAACCGCGCCCCGATGGAAGTGCTGACCCTCGCGCCCTCCCCAGACGATGTGCCGACTACGCCAACCGCCACGCTGACGCCCCCGCAACAGCAGGCAAGACAGGCTCAACAACAGGCACAGCAGCGTGAACAGACGCGGCAGACTGCGGTGCGGGCGCAGGCGCAAGCGGCGCGGCCTCCAGTGGCCCAACCTCCAGTGGCACAGCCTCAACCTGCTCAGTCTCAAGCGGCCCAAACTCAAGCAGTTCAGCCTCGGCCTGCGCCCGCCGCACCCACTCCAGCCGCTCGCCCTGCCACGCCCGCTGCCCAGCCTCAGCCCGCTGCTGCTGCCCCAGCCGGACAAACGGCCCCACAAACCGGGAGTGCTGCGCCCGCCGCGTCTCCCGCTGCTGCGCCGTCCACTCCATCTCCAGCGGCTCAGTCTCAATCTGCCCCGAATGTGGCCCCAGCAGCGCAGGCCCAAGCAGCCCAACCCACCCCCGCCCAAACTGCCCCGGCAGACAGCGAACCTGTGGCCGCCCTGCCTCGTCAGACGGACTTGGCCCAAGCTGTGCCGGAGCAAGCCAATCTGGAGCAGGCCAATCCAACGTCCGCCGCTCAGACGCCCGAATCTACGCCCGAAGTGGCCCGCGCCCAAGCGGAGGCCGCTGCACCAGAACTTCCCGCCGAAGCTGCCAACGCCGCGCCTACCGCCAGCCCGGAAACCGAAACGGTGTCGGCCCTGCCCCGGCGCGGCAGCAGTGCAGAAGTCGCCGAAGCCAGCGCCCAGGTGAGCCGCAACGACTCAGCCACCAGTTCTGAACCTGACCCTGGCGAGGCGGCCCCGGCCCGCAGCTCCAGTGCAGCCACCAGCCCGCAGGAAGACGGTGGCCCAGTGGATAGCGCGGTGGCCCGCATTCCGGCCCGGCCACCTTCTTCCACTGCTGCGCAGGCCAGCGCCCCGGAGACCTCGGCAGGCACACGGGGCACGCCCGTTCCCGTGACTCCGCAAGCCGAGGCAGGACGCGCCGGGGCAGTGGCTCCTGCGGCGGCAACGGCTGAAGCGGCCAGCCCAGCGGCCCGCACGCCTGCCACACGCCCTGCCCCCAGCGCAGAAACGCCCGATGTGCCCGCCACACGCACAGCACCAGCGGCCCCGGCCCAGGCAAATGCCAGCCCAAGTCCAGCCGCAACCGCCGCCCGCACTCCCGCAGCAGAAGCGGCGGCCCCGGCCAGCAGCGCACCTGCCCGCACTGCGCCCAGTGCGGCCCCAGCTTCATCTGACCCAGACGCGGCGGCCCGTGCAGCAGGGGGGTGGCCCGCCAATCCCGCTCCGGCGGAAGCGGCAGCACCGGGAGCCTCGGCCCGCACACCGGGAAGCGGTTCGGAGAGCAGTGCAGGCCCACCAGAAACCGCCTCACCTGCCGCACGCACGCCCGGCGCAGCAGCTTCGGCCCCCGCTGGCACGCCAGACGCCCCACCTAACACCCGGCCCACAGCTGGCACTGGAACGGGCACGACTGGGGCAGAAGCGGCAGCATCTGGCGCAGGCCGCACACCCGCGCCCAGTGGGAGTGGCAGCGATGCGGCGGTGTCTCGTCCCGGTGCTGGTGCTGGGACTGGTGGCGGTACAGGTGCACGCGAAACTGGTGACGCTGGCGCAGGTCAAGGTGTTACAGGCGAAACAGGAGCCGCTCGCCCCGGCAGCGGTGCAGGTGCAGGCGCGGCCAGCACAGGTACCGGCCCAGCAGAAGGCGGCGCGGAAATGGCCCGCGCAGGCGGCACGGCAGGTGCGGCGGGCGGCACCGAAACCCGGCCCCTGAACTGCACGGTGGTGCTGGACGTCCGGGCCTTCCCCAAATTCCAGCGCGACATGACCAGCTTCGTGTATGACGCAGGCGGCACGCAGGTCTGGCCCGATGCGGCGCTGGTCAGGGGCGTCAGCAGCCAACTGGTGCAGGAAGGCAACCTCCACACTTACGTGACCTCTGAGGGCGCGCTGAGCAGCTTTCCCAACATCACGCGCCTGACGGCCAGCCGGGTGCAGCCTAACCGCCTCGCGCCCCGTTCTACCGTGTTCACCGACGCCGTGCTGGACGCCGCCGCCGCTGCCCAATTCCGTTCGGCGGGGCAGGCGTGCCGGGTGGTGTATCTCAAAGCCCCCTGACCCCGACCCAACAGCCTGTGCCGAAGCATCAGCCAGCCGTCATTCAATCCCTGTTCAATGGAGTCCAACATGCGCCAATTCACTCTGAGCAAGCCCATCCTGCTGACCCTTACCGTCTTGCTGTCGGCCCCGGCCCTCGCGTGGGTACCCAAGCTGGAAGAAGTTACTGCCAAGAACGTCATAGACGGCGCGTATGGCCGCCGCGACCCCGTGCCCACCTTTCAGGCGCTTGACCTGACCGTGAAGGAGGGCAAATTCGCCGCCGGAACCGTAAATGCCTTTGCTGGCGGTGAGAAGTGCGTGGCCGACTGGCTGGCCGTCCCCACAGAGTTTGCCGCCGGAAGCCGCCCGCAGACCATCACCGTGATCGGTCAGGCCGACCAACTGTATTTTCAGGCGCAGGCCGCCCGTGACGCCTTCGGCAACCTGACCGCTGCCGATGCGTTGGCCGCCGACCTTGCCAGCAAGCGCATGCCTGACGGCCAATTGCGCGTGGATATTGCAGTAAAGGGTCTGGCCAGTGAGAAGGCGCGGCAGGCCTACAACGTGCGCCTGAAAGCCGCTGATGGCAAGATGATCGCGCCTGTGCGGGCCACCTTCGTCAACGATTTCAAGCAGGATGCAGGCACCTGGCAGGGCACGCTGGTTTACTACTTCGAGCCTCTGAAGGCGGGCGTGGGTGCAAGCGACAAGGTGGAATTGCTGTTGAGGACGGAAGCCGACAGCAACTGTGCGTATAGCGTGCCGCTGGACTTGGGGAGCTTTAGCTGAAGGCTGGAATGTCGAGCGGCTTTTAGGTCTTGTCCCACGATTTGCCCCACCCCCCAGCCCCCTCTGCTCCGCAGCTTTGCAAGTACCCCACCGGGTAGGGGGAGCGGCGCTGCGCTAGGCAGGATTGATCTTGTCGCGTCTTAAGTCGGCTGGCTCTTTCATCTGAAGCGGAATCGCTCGTGGTCTTAGAAATGGAATTGGCCCGCGCGTTGCACGTACCTTGGGGCCTCGCACGCATTTGGGCGGGGACGCTTTGGTGTGATGGCGGTTGTTTCCCTCGCTCCTTGTGGGAGAGGGGGGTGAGCGCCAGCGATTGCCCTTCCTTAGACCCTCAGACCCTCGACCCTTCGACTCGCTCTTCCCCCTTAGAATGCCGGACGTGTCCGCTTCTGCGTCCCTGCCCTCAGAATCCGCCTCCGCTTCCGCTTTTCCGCTGCTGGTCGTGGATATCGGCAACACCAGCACCGTGCTGGGCCTGGCCGATGCGGGCCTGAACCTCACCCACACCTGGCGGGTTCGCACCAACCGCGACGTACTGCCCGACGATCTGGCCCTGCAACTGCGCGGCCTGTTCGACCTGGCAGGCCTGGGTGGCGTGGGTGTGGCGGGGCCGCGTGCGGCGGTTCTGAGCAGTGTTGCGCCCCCAGTCGGCCAGAATTACGCGCTGGCGCTGAAACGGCACTTCGGCATCACGGCTCTGGAAGTCTCAGCCGCCGCCCTGCCCGATGTGCGCGTGGAACTCGATATTCCCGACGCGGTGGGCGCAGACCGATTGTGCAACCTGTTCGGCGCAGAGAAGTATCTGGGCACGCACGAATACGCGGTGGTCGTGGATTTCGGCACCAGCACCAACTTTGATGTGATTGGGCGGGGGCGGCGTTTTATCGGCGGCGTACTGGCAACGGGCGCACAGGTCAGTGCCGACGCCCTGTTTTCGCGTGCGGCCAAGTTGCCCCGGATTACGTTAGAAGCGCCCATAACTGCTATCGGCAAAAACACCATCCACGCGCTGCAATCGGGGCTGGTATTCGGGTACGCCGAGATGGTAGACGGGCTGTTGCGCCGCATCCGTTCCGAGTTGCCCGCGCCTGCAGTGGCGATTGCCACAGGCGGCTTTGCCCGCACCATCGAGGGCATCTGCCGCGAGATAGACCATTACGACGAAACCCTGACCCTACGCGGGTTGGTAGAACTGTGGGCCAGCCGGGTTGGAGTGCGGGCATGAGCGACGGTGCTGGCCTCCAAATTGTCAGTCTGCTCCCCAGCGCCACCGACTTGTTGTTCGACTTGGGCTTGGGCGGCAGCGTGGTGGGCGTCAGTCATTCCTGCGACCATTCCGGCGCGGCGGGGCTGCCCATTCTCACGCGCTCCATCGTCAGTCCGGACGCTCCGCAGGCCGAGATAGACCGCGCCGTCAGCGAGGCGGTGCGCGAGGGGCGGGCGCTGTACCAGGTGGACGGCGAACTCCTAGACCGCCTGAACCCCGATCTGGTGGTCACGCAGGGCGTGTGCGAGGTCTGCGCCGTTACGCCCGGAACCATCGAGGCCGCCGTGCGTTACTTGCCCGGTTGCCTGCCCACCGCCCAAGTCCTGAGCCTGGAAGGCCGCAGCGTGGCCGGAATTCTGGATGATCTGCGGGCGTTGGCGCTGGCCGCCGGGGTAGGGGAGAAGGGCGAGCAGTTGGCCGCCGAAGCTCTGCACGACTGGCAGGCCATCGTTCCTGTTTCCCATGCCCCGCGAGTGCTGACGCTGGAATGGGTAGAGCCGCCGTTTTATGGGGGCCACTGGGTGCCTGAACAGGTGGAACGGGCAGGCGGCGTGAACGTGCTGGGCGCAACAGGCACCGATTCTGGCCGCGCCACCTGGCCCCAGATCGCCGCCCTCGACCCCGACGTCATCGTGGTGATGTGCTGCGGCTATGGCTTAGGCGAGAATGCCGAGTTTGCCCGCACCCTGCTGACCCAAACCGACTTGCGGGCGGTGAGGGAGGGGCAAGTGTGGGCCGTGGACGCCAATGCCCATTTCAGTCGCCCCAGCCTCGGCGTGGTGCGCGGCGCGGCGGTGCTGGCCGACCTGGTGCGCGGAATGGAGCATGCTAGCGAAAGCGTGCGCGTGGGGTAAGAGCAGGGCCAAAGAGAGCGGCGCTTCCAGTGAAGGAAGCGCCGCTGTGTTGTGGTGTGTGTCTCGACTTTAGCCGCCGATCAGCAGCATGGCTTTATGCACCGCCCAGCCCAGCGCAATGCAGGTTGGTACCGTAAACACCCACGCCGTCACGATTTTTCCGGCCACCTGCCACTTCACTTTCCTGAAGCCTTTGGTGGTGCCCACGCCCATGATGGAGGTGCTGATGGTGTGCGTGGTACTCACCGGAATGCCCAGTCGGCTGGCCGTTTCGATGATCAGCGCGGCGCTGGTTTCGGCCACGAAGCCGTCTACGGGTTTCAGGTCGACCACCTTGAAACCCATCGTTTTGATGATGCGCCAGCCACCTACGCTGGTGCCGAGGCCCATGGCAGCGGCGGCGCTGAGGATGACCCACAGCGGCACAGTATCGAACTGTGTGCCGAAGTAGGCGCTGAGGGCAAAGGTCATGATGCCCATCGTTTTTTGCGCGTCGTTGCCGCCGTGACTGAAGGCCATAAACGCCGCCGACCCGATCTGTGCCCAGCGGAAGGTGCGCGTGACTATGCGGGGCCGCATCCAGCGCAGCACCAGCCAGGACAGCAGAAACATCAGCAAAATGGGCACGAGAAAGCCCAGCACCGGACTGGTCAGCAGGCCCGTCAGGGTTTTGTTCACGCCTTTGGGAATGATCGCGCCCCAACCACCCGCCGCCACACCCGCACCCACCAGACTAAAAATCAGGGCGTGGCTGGAACTGCTGGGCAGGCCCTTCCACCACGTAAACAGGTTCCACGAGATGGCGCTGATCAGGGCCGCCGCCGTCAGTTCCAGGGTGGCAAAGTCCTGAGACACGATGTCCTTGCTGACGGTTTTGGCGACGGCTGTCCCCGTGAGTGCCCCCACCACGTTCATGACGGCGGCCAGCAAGATGGCCTGTCCGGGCGTCAGGACTTTGGTGGCCACGCTGGTGGCAATCGCGTTGGCCGTATCGTGAAAGCCGTTGATGAAATCGAAAATCAGTGCCAATGCAATGATGACGACAAGGCCGATAAAAGCAGGTTCCATAAGTGTTGTTGCCTGTCCGTTACGCGTTCTTCAGCAAGATGCTTTCTACGGTTTTGGCCACCCGCTGCGCCTGATCGCTGGCGTCTTCCAGCAGGTTGGCAATCTCGCCGCCCCGCATGGCCCGGATCATGCCCGGGACGTCGGTCACGCTCAGATACAGGGTGCGCTGAACGTCGTCACTGATGGTGTCGCCCTGATCTTCCAGCTGCCGAATCTGGTTGGCGAGGGCCGCCAATTCCTTCACGCGGTTCTTGTCCTCGATCATGGGCATGCCCTGTGCCAGCAGCGCACATTGCTGCTCCACCACGCGGGCCAGTTGCGCCATCTGTGGCAGCGGCTTTTCTATGCCGTACAAGCTCAGCTTGCGGGCGGCGTCTTCCATGTCATCTACCAGATCATCCAGTTCATTGTTCAGATCAATAATGTCTTCGCGGTCGAACGGCACGATAAAGCTCTCGGCCAGGAGGCTGGTCACTTCCCGCGTAATCCGGTCGCCCTCATGCTCCAGGTCGCGCACTTTTTGTACTTTGTTCTCTACATCCGTATAGTTTTCCAGCAGATCCACCAGTGCTTTGGCGGTGGCGTGGGCATTGCGGGCCGCCTCAGCAAACTTGGCGCTGAACTGCGGGTTACGGGGCATAAATTTAGACAAAACCATGATATTCCTCCAGATGGCGGGCGGCAGACAAAAGCCTGACAACTCCGCTTGATTCTCAGAGAGTATGTCAGGGCTGTGTCAGGTCATACAAAGATGAAGAGGGGAGAGGCCCGTATCGGACACCCCTCCCCGGCAGATGAAGCGCGTGAATGATGGTTTAGGGCAGTTTCAGCCCCTGCGTAAAGGTGGCCCGCCGCTCCTGCGCGTCCGTGCCGATGGTATTGGCTCCGGCTGGCGTGCTGCCTGCATCCGGCACGATGTCGCCCGCGCCGTAGCCGTCGCCGCCAAACACGCCGCCCATGATGTTCACGCCCCCGGCAGGCTTCCCGGTCAGGCCCAAAGAGGCCCACGGAATCGCCAGTTCTACTGTCTGGGCAGGCAAAGTTCCACTGGCCGCATATTTGTAATCGGCGCTGTTCACTTCGGGCGTGGCGGTGTCGCTGGTCACGCGGCGCAGTTGGGCGCTCTGGTTTTCGTAGCGGGCCACGAAGGCGTCCACGCCGTTCAGGCTGCCGCCAAAGGTCGCCGCCCGCTTCCAGGCCTCGAAGTTGTCGGCCTGTGCCGCGCCGCCCGCTTGGTAGTCCAGATACAGAATCCCGCTGTTGCTCGCCACACGGTATGTGTAGGCCAAATACAGGTATTGCGCGTCGCTGTCGGCCTGGAGGGTCAGCCAGTTGTTGTCTGCGCCAAAGACACCCTCGGCGGGGCTGTCCAGCTTCACGGCGGGGGCCGTCCAATCACTCAGGTTGCCGTCTATGGCGTATTTGGTACGGTCATCGCGGGCCAGATTCAGGTCAGCGCCCGTCTGGGGTGCGGTGGCGGCGCGTGTGGCCTCCAGGTAGCCGCCAGCCGTAGCTTTCAGCGTGTGTGGGCCAGTGGGCGCAAACAGCGTGTAGCTGCCGTCGGGGAAGGTCAGGGCGTAGTTCAGATTGGGGTCGGCGGTGGTGGCCTCGACCAGTGCGCCTGCAAGGGCCGTGCCTGCACCTGTAACTTTGCCCTCGATGATGGTGGGCACGGGCTTGTCTATAAAGTCATAGGTGCCGCTGTAGGTATTGGCGGGCGTGCCAGTGCTGCCCGTGACATACACGCGGTCTCCCTGCCCCGGCCCTTCGTAGCCGCTGTTTTTGGCCCCCGCGCCGTCGTTGCCAAACTTGAATTTAATTTCGCGGAAGAGGGGCAAGTCAATTTCGGTTTTCCACTGGCCCCGGCTGACCTGGGTCATCGGGTATTCGATCTGAGCGCCTGTATCAAAGCGGCGCAGTTCGATGGGGCCGTTGCCCTGACTGCGGGCGTCCACGTTGAAGGTGACCTTGACCGTGTTGGTGGCGCTGGGCGTGGCGGTCACGCTGGTGCCTTTGCTCTCCGCGCCGTTCACATCCACGGTCACGACTCGGAAGGTAGCGGCCTCACCGTTGCGAACCCCGCTGGCGAGGTAGCGGGCCTGCGTGGCGGGCAGCGGGGCAAAGTTCAGCAGCCGCTCTGTGCCGCCCGCCGTCTTCACGTATACGCGGTAGCCGGTCACGAGTGGCTGGGTGCTGGGCGTCCAGGTCAGTTCCACTGCGCCGTCGCCTGCACGGGCATTCAGGCCGCTCAGTTCGGGCAGCGCCGGGTTGATGCTGCCTGCCGCGCCGCTGCCTGCGGTGGCGGTCAGCGCCAGCGTCGTCCGGGGCGGCAGGGTGCCGACCAGTTTGCCATCGCTCACACTGAGAGGATTGGCACGGCCTGTAATTTCGGTCAGGGCCGAGGTGCTGAAGGTGCCCAGCAGCGGGACTCCGCCTCCGCTGAGGGTCGCCAAGTCTACCGCCGTATCGCCGTTGTTGATGACCACCACCACAGGCTGTCCACCCTTGCCGTCTGTCGCCACGCGGCGGTAAGACAGAACGGGTGCGCCGCCATTGGGCCGCCACAGTTCCTGTTGTGCGCCCCGTGTCAGCACGCGGTATTTGCTGCGGGCCGAGGCTAACGCCGCCAGCCGTTCATCCAGTTGGCTGGTTGCCAGTGCACCAAAGTCCATATCCTCGCGGTTGCCCTGCCCCAACGGATAGTTGTAGGGGTCACCCTGCCCTGCCTGCGCGATTTCGCTGCCCTGATACACGCTGGGCGTGCCGCGAGAGGTGTAGATCAGACTCAGGGCCGTATCGAGGCGCTCGGCGGCCTGCGTTGCCGTGCCGCCCTTGCCCGTCACTTCGCTCACAAAGCGCTTGACATCGTGGTTGTCCACAAAAGTGGTCAGGCGAGAAGCGTCCTTGTACGCTCCGTCCTGCGCGAACACGTCGGCCACACGCCCCAGATCGCCGCCCGCGCTGCTCAGTTGGTCTTTGATGGCGAAATACAGCGCGAAGTCGAATACACTGGGCGAGCCGAGGTCGTCCATAAAGTGGGCCAGGTACGCCGGGTTGCCGTCGAAGACTTCCCCCACCGACCACAGCTTGGCGGGATCGCCCGCACCGCCCGCTGCAAAAAACTGCTTCCAGTAGGCGTCCGGCACGTGCTTCATGGTGTCGATTCGCAGGCCGTCTATGCCCGATTGATCACGCCAGTAGGTCACGAAGTCATTCAGGTACTTGGTCACGGCGGGCACGCTTTGCTTGAAGTCGGGCAGTCCGGCAAGGTCACAGGCCGTCACCTTGTCGGCGGGCGCGGCGGCGTCGCAGTCGGCTTTGGTATTAAACCAATCGGGGTGATCAGTCACCAGTTTGGAGCCGTATCCCGCGTGGTTCACCACCACATCCTGAATCACCTTCAGGCCCTTGGCATGCGCGGCAGTGACCAGCGACTTGTACTCGTCCAGCGTGCCGAAATGCGGATCGGTCTTGAAAAAGTCCTCGGCCCAGTAGCCGTGATAGCCCGCAAACGGCTTGCCCGCGTTGGGGCCGTCGCCCACCGGAATGGCCGGAACCTGCAGCACCACAGGCGTAATCCACAGCGCCGTAAAGCCCATCTTGTTGAAGTAACCCTCGTTGATTTTGCTCATCAACCCAGCAAAATCGCCGCCGTGCCAGCCCAGCGGATTGGTCTTGTCGGCGGTGTCTCCGGCATTGCGGGCCGTGCCAAGGTCGTTGGAGGCGCTTCCATTGGCAAAGCGGTCGGTCATCGCAAAGTAGATCACTTCATCGCGCCAGTCGCGGGCGTCTACGGGTGCGGGCGGTTTGGTCAGGTCGCAGGAAGACAGGGCCAGAGACAAGGTAATGGCCGACAGCACGCCGAAGCGTCCAACAGACGGAATTTTGGTCATGTGTGCATTCAATGAACAACGTCACAGGCCAACCTGTCAATTCCCTGACGGTGTTTGGCCTTGCGCGTGGCTTAATCTAATCCATGTCACCTACTGTCAAAGCTGTCTGGAATGGTCAGGTCATCGCCGAATCTGCCGATACGGTGGTCGTAGAAGGCAACCACTATTTCCCTCTAGACAGCGTGCAGCCGGACGTGTTGCAGGCCAGCCCCACCCACTCCACCTGCCCCTGGAAGGGAGAAGCCAGCTACTACAGCCTGAGTGTGGACGGCCAGACCAACAAGGACGCCGCGTGGTATTACCCGGCCCCCAAAGACGCCGCCAAGCAGATCGCCGGACGGGTGGCTTTCTGGAAGGGCGTGCAGGTGGGGTGAGGGTTGGGCGGAGTTGGCACGTCGACCTGGGAGGTAAATCCCCCGTTTGTGGGGCCACGCCTCCATCAAACTGCTGCTGCTTCCTCCACATCCTCCAAATCGGTGGGCAGCGTCCGCAGTTTCCCCGCCAACTGAACGCGGTTGCGCCCGTCGTCCTGGGCCTGGCGCAGGGCGCGTGAGGCGTCTTCCAGCATGTCCTGGCTGCCCACATGCTGCGCCCACACGGTCACGCCTACGGTGATGGTGGGCATGACGCCGTCGAGGGGCAGCGAAGCCACCCGCACGCGCAGACGTTCGCAGGCGGCCCGCGCGGCCCGGTCATCGGGAACGCGCAACAGCAGGGCAAATTCGGTCTGGCTCAGTCGGCCCACGACATCCTGATCACGCACGGTGGCGCTGAGGGTGCGGGCGACGTGGGCGGTCAGACGCTCGGTAAAAGCCTCGCCGCGTTCCTCTTGCAGGCGCCCCAAGTGATCCAAACCCAGGACGGCCACCGCCAGCCCGGATGGACGGCGGGCAGTGAGCCCAGTCAGCAGTTTTTCCAGCGCCACCCGGTTGGGCAGCCCCGTCAGCGGGTCTTGGTCGGCCCCGCGAGTGGCAAGCCAGGTGCGGCTGCCGCTGGCTTGGTCACGCATATGACGCAGCACCGCCCGTTGGCCCAGCACGGTCACGCCGCCTGCCAACAGCATTTGCACCAGCGTATTCAGCATGCCGTTGTTGGCGCTGCCTTGAGCGTCCAGCGTTTGGCCGGTTAGCGCTGACTGGTTCAACGCTGATCCGGTCAGGGCGTACAGGAGCACCAACAGGCCAGTGGCTGCCAACGCCATCAGGCTCAGGCCGAGTGCTCGGCGTTCGCCCAGTCCCCAGGAATGGGCCATCAGTAAAATGGGGAGCCAGGGTGCGGTGGCGGCAATCAGTTCGGCGCGGTCAGCCAGAGCGGGTGCAAAGAGCGTAAAGCCAATCCGCCCCAGCAAAAAAACCCACGCGCCCACCAACAGCACGCCGTCTATAAAATCCACCGAAGCGCGGCGCGTGCAGGCCAGCACCCACAGCCCCAAAATCAGCACCACCAGCGCGGGCAGGCCGACTTGATCGAAGGCATTGCTGTTGCCGAGCCGCAGCACCAACGAGGCCAGGGCCGCCACCGCTGCCAAAGGAAGGGTCAGGCAGTAGGTGGCGCGGCGATCATGGCCCAGCCGAAAGACACTGCTGCCTTTGGCGGCGGTCACGGCGTCTGGGCCGAGGACGGCGCGGTCTAACCTACCGGACATAGACAACCCGTTTGAAATCAATGTGCATGCAGTCAACTGCCCCGCTATCACTTTGCCTAGAGCCGTCAATCCAACACACCGCAACCTTCATGGGGGCAGCAAAGCACCCCACCTCTGACCCGGCCCTGACAGCACTCTCTAAAAGTCTGTGTGAAGGCGGTCTGTTAGACGGAGTGCGGGGGATGAAAGTGGGCTGAGTTTCAGGATGGTTGATCTAAGAGTGCGGTGTCAAAGAGTCTAAAAGTCAAGGGTCTAAGGTGCTGGGGTGGGTGCGGTTGCTGAAGGGCTGTCCCGCCCTGCAAGTAGAGCAGCGAGTGAGCGCAGAGGGTCGCCCTTGATCTGTTCTTAGACCCTTCGACCCTCGACCCCCAGACCAAGCCCCCTAAATCCCACTCCCCCTTCAGTCCAGCGCCGGAACCGGGTAGGGCAGCGTGCCTTCGTAGATGGCGCGGCCCACGATGGCCCCATGAATGCCTTCCTCGGCCAGCAGGCGCACATCGTCCAGATTCGCCACGCCGCCGCCCACGATCAGAGTATTGACCCACAACTGGCGCACCTGCTGCATCAGTTCCCGGTCTAGGCCGCGCAGGGTGCCGTCGCGGGTCACGTCGGTAAAGATCAGGGTTTCCAGGCCCGCATCGGCCAACTGTGGCGTCAGGTCGGCCACCATCAGGCCGCTGCCCTGCGCCCAGCCGTGCGTCGCCACTTCCAGCCCGCGTGCGTCGAGGCTCACCACCACGCGTTCGGGGCCGTGTGCGGCGATCAGTTCGGCTACCAGGTCAGGATTCTTGACGGCTGCCGTGCCGATGACCACCCGGTCTACGCCCGCTTTGAGCAGGGCTTCGGCGGTGACCCGGTCACGAATGCCGCCGCCCACTTCTACTGGCACGCCCAATTCTGCGGTGATCCGGGCAATGACGGCGCGGTTTTCGCCCCGGCCTGTGGCGGCGTCCAGATCCACCAGATGCACCAGCCCGGCCCCCAACGCCGCCCAGTGCCGCGCCGCATCCAGCGGAGACTCGAAATAGACGGTTTCCTGGTCGGGGTCGCCCTCGTACAGCCGTACGGCGCGGCCTGATTGGATGTCCACGCACGGAATGATCAGGGGCAAAGGCTTGGGCACAGATGAGGAGGCGGGCGCGGTCATGCGGGCCAGCATACACAGACTTCACGCGCAACCTCTGTGTCTCTGCCTCACCCAAACCGGGCTACACTGACGCCGACGTGCGAATCGGGATTGTGACTGCCACCTATCAGCCATCACGCAACGGGGTTGCCACGAGTACGGCGCTCTTTGCAGAGGGCCTGCGCCACCGGGGACATGAGGTCAGCGTGTTTGCGCCGCGCCACCCGCTGATGCCGCCGCACGAGCGGGGGGTGTACCGCCTGAATTCCTCGTTTGCTGGGGCGCGGGCCATGGGCGCTCCCGCCGATTATCCGGTCATGCTGGCTCCGGGGCCATTGCTCACGTCGCGCCTGCCGCTGCGGGATCTGGATGTGCTGCACACCATGCACCCCTTCCTGGCCGGAAGGTTGGCCCTGAATTGGGCGCGGCTGTCGGGCGCTCCGGTGGTGTTTACGGCCCACACGCAATACGAGCAATACCTGCACTACACGCCCATGCCCAAGCGGGTGGGCCGCGCCATTTTGCGCCCGCATGTGGCCGCCTTTGCCCGCCGGGTAGACGCCGTGCTGGCCCCAGGCCGCGCCATGCTGGACATGCTGCGCGAGTACGGCTTTGCGGGAGACGTGCAACTGTTTCCCAACCCGGTGGATCTCGCCGCCTTCCAGCAGGCCGGGGGGTTGGCCTTCCGCGCCAAGTATCATGTGCCGCCTGACGCGCCGCTGGCAATGTACTTGGGCCGCCTCGCCCCCGAAAAGAATCTGAGCGTGATGCTCCGGGCTTTCGAGCAGGCGCGTGCCAGCCGCCCCGATCTGCGCCTGCTGGTTGTCGGAGACGGCTCCAGCCGGGCAGAAGCGCAGGCGCTGGCCTCTGACGCCGTGACCTTTACCGGGCCAGTGCCCTACGCGCAGGTGCCCCAAGCTCTGGCCGCTGCCGACGCCTTTATTACGGCCAGTACCTCCGAAGTGCTCCCCATGAGCATGATTGAGGCCCTGGCCGCTGGCACGCCGTTGGTGGCCGCCCGCAGCCCCGCCGCCCTTGACCTGATTCAGGAGGGCGTGAACGGCACCGTGCGCGACGCCACCGCCGACGCCCTGGCCGCCGGACTGCTGGAGGTGCTGTATCCGGCCCACTTGCCCCAGCTTCAGGCAGGCGCACGCCACAGCGCCCAGCAGTACGATTTGCGGGTGCGGGCAGAGGCGCTGGAACAGGTGTATCTGCGGGCCATTGCCAGAAAACGGCGCTGAGGATGGGGTGTGGGCTGTAGGGAGGGCGTCTAAGGGTCAAGAAAAGATTCCGGTTTTGCTTCCTGCTCTCGCCCACCTACACAGCAAAACAGCCCCCGCATCGCTGCTGGGGGCCGTACTGTGGTGCCGAGGATGGGACTTGAACCCACACGCCGTGAAGCGCTAGTCCCTGAAACTAGTGCGTCTACCAATTCCGCCACCTCGGCATCATCTTGGTTGCGCCCGCGCAGGGCGCGTTTCAGGGCTTGTTTACTTTAGCCGCGACTTCCCCAACTGTCAACAGGCAGCCGCCTGCAATCTAGTTGGGCAGCCATCTGGCTTAGGCCCACGCCGGGGCGGTTTGGCCCACTGGCACAACCTAAAGCCGGAGAAACTCGGCTATAGAGTCTCTCCGGCTGGGAAGGGTACGGAAATCAGCGGCGGCGCGTGGGCGTTGCGCCAAAGCGCTTCTTGGCCTGTGCCAACACAAAATCAAGGGTGCGGTCACGCTTGCGGGCCTTGCTGTACTTGCTGCGCTGCCCGGTTTTGCCTCGCCGAACTGCACTGATGATTTCCAGCACGATAGGCGCGAACACGGCGAATTTTTTGAGGCTGCTAGAACGGGACGTTTTCATGCCACTAGGTACGGGGAGGCGGGCAGGAAAGTTGCTGGGGATAGGCCCGGATTAAAGGCAAGGTAAAGGGAGCGTGCAAGCTGCGGCGCTCCCGATACCCGATGGACTGGACGGGCGCTACTGCTCCCCGTACACCCTCACCTCTACATCCAATCTCCCGCGCCCGCCGCCAAAATAAGTGCCGCGCACCGGGGACACGTCGCCGTATTCGCGCCCGTGACCGATCTTGATGTGCTTTTCGCCCGCCAGACAGTTGTTGGTGGGATCGTAGCCCAACCATCCGTATTCGGGAATCAGGCACTCGGCCCAGGCGTGGGTGGCCTCCGCGCCCAGCATGTCACCGCCGCTGTACAGGTAGCCGCTGACATAGCGCGACGGAATGCCGAGCTGCCGCGTAATGCCCAACATGGCGTGCGTGAAGTCCTGGCACACGCCGCGCCCGTGCTGGGCAAATTCGGCCAGGGGGGTATTCACGGCGGTGGCTTTGGTGTCGTAGGAAAACTGACGGTTCAGACGGGTGGTCAAGTCCATCAGGAAGGTGGGCAGGTCGTCGGCAGGGCTGGGGCGGATCACGCCGAACACTTCGGGCCAATCTCCGCTGGGCACGCGGGGGCTGGCGACCAGAAACTCGGTGTTTCTGGCCCGTGCCTCGCGCAGCACGCTGAAAGGTGAGGGCGCGGGCATGGTCACGGCGTGCGTATCCACAATCGCCTGCGCCTCTATTTTCAGGTAGCGGTGCGGGTCGTGCACATGAACATGGTGCACGATGGCCCCGAAATAGTCCTTGTGGGACGTGATTTCGGCTTCGGGCTCCACTTGAAGGTGAAAGGAACGCACGCTCTGGCGCACCTCGCGGGCCGGGTGCAGGCGCACCTGATTAAACGAATCCCAGGCGGGTTCGGGGTAGTGGTATTCGGTGGTATGCCTTATTTCGCAGCGCATGGTTCGGGCCTCATCCTGATTCCGTACCCACTGCCGGGCCGTGCGGGTGGGCGGCGGCGCGGGGGGACGTTCGGGCGGCAGTCTGACACGCGGGGCCGCACCGCACGGTCACATAGAGCAGACGACTTGCCCCGGTACACTGCGGGCGAAGGTGCGGGAAGGCGTCTGAGCGCGGAGCAAGCCGGACGGGTGGGGCCACTGGGGGCAACAATCTGAGGGAAGGGTCGCCTGACCGTCGCGGCCCGCTGCATTCCTGCTGCCCGCTCATTCTTGCTGGAAGTATGCCGCAGTGATAGACGCGCCCACCCGGTTGAAGTCGCCCAGCAACTCTTCCAGGGAAGGATTGTCTTCATCCAGAATGTCGGCCACGCGGGCATATTGCAGCCTCGCGACCAGCCAGCGAGACAGGCGCGGGATTTCGGGATGTGCGCCGGGATGATGACGCTCGATCTGCATCAGTGCGGCTTCCAGATTCTCGGCGCTGTAGCGCACGCTGCGCGGGAAAAACTCGTCCAGAAGTAAGAAATCCCCGATGGTCTGGGGGTCTATCCCGGTATGAACGCGCTTGCGGTACGCCTCGTAGGCGCTGGCTCCCTTCAGCACGCTGACCCAGCGCTGATCCTGCATGGCCCGTTGACCGGGGTCTTCTACGGGCCGGGCGTCAATGCCCCGGTAACGGCTTTGCAGCACGCGCAGGGTGTTGTCGCCGCGCTCCAGCATCTGCCCCGCCCGCATAAACGACCAGCCCTCATCGCGCGGTAGGGTGGCAAAAGCGATGCCGAAGAAAAACTGGCTGGCGTCGCGGGCGGCGGCGCAGTATTCGAACAGGCCGTCGCGGTCTAACACCGATTCGTTTTCAAAGCACAGCTTCAGGTAGGTGGTGTTCAGGGCCTCCCACATTTCCGAGGGAATGCGGTCACGCAGGCCACGCGCATTTTCGCGGGCGCGGGCCACGCTGGTGGCGATGCTGGCGGGATTGTCGCGGTCAAAAGCCAGCCACGCGCTGATAGAGCGGGCGTCCACGCGGCCATATTTGGCCCGCAGATCGGCGTCGCCGCCCGTCAGTTCCAGCAGCGGCATCCAGTATTCGCGGGCGCGGCCTGCCATTTCCAACGTGGCGTAATAGTTGACGTTCAGCAGGCGGGCCGTATTCTCGGCGCGTTCCACGTAGCGCCCGATCCAGAACAGGTTTTCGGCAAGGCGAGAGAGCAGCAGCATCAGCGTTCCCCTTCCTTATTCTGGCTCAGTTTGTCGCCGTCCAGTTGGTCTTTTTCCAGTTCCTGCTGATAAGAATGCTGCCCCGGCGATTCGGGTGCGGGCGGCGGCAGGGTGCCCCCAGAAGTCCGTTTCTGAGCCTGACTCTGAGATTGGCTCTGGCTTTGCCCATACGCCTCAATCTGGGCTTCCTCGCTGGCCTGCACGCGGGCCTGACTGAAAATGGGCTGCGCTTGGCTCTGGCTCTGCGCCTGAGTTTGAGACTGACCCTGAGACTGACTTTGACCCTGAGTTTGAGACTGGCTCTGGCCGCCCACCGGAACCGCGCCGAAGCCGCCCTGAAACTGGCTCTGGGCCTGATTCTGTGTCGTCTGACCGTCGCCGTGCATGATCTGACTCATGCCCTGCGGCGTGGCGGGGCCGTCGTGATCCAGCACCCACGTATCCTTACTGCCGCCGCCCTGAGAACTGTTGACCACCAGACTGCCGCGCCGCAGGGCCACACGGGTCAGGCCGCCGGGCACAATTGTTACGTCTTTGGTGCCGTACAGCACGTAGGGGCGCAGGTCGATGTGAGCGCCCTCAAACTTGGTGGCGTCCGGATAAAAGGTGGGGTGGCGGCTGAGGCCCACGACTGGCTGAGCAATAAATTCACGCGGCTCCAGGCGCACCTTCACCAAGTAAGCGTCGATCTCGTCGCGGGTGGCATACGGCCCGATCAACATGCCGTAGCCGCCCGCCTCGCCCACCGCCTTGAAGACCAAATCTCCGGCGTTGGCGAGCATGTATTCCAGGTGGTCGGCATTCCAGCCGAGGTAGGTGGGCACGTTGTTCAGCAGCGGCGCTTCGTTCAGGTAGTAGCGGATCATGTCGGGCACGTAGGCGTACACGGCCTTGTCGTCGGCCACGCCGGTGCCGATGGCGTTGGCAATGGCGACGCGGCCCTGACGGTACACCTCGACCAGTCCGGCCACACCCAACGAACTGTCGCGGCGAAAGGCCAGTGGGTCAAGGAAATCATCGTCTATTCGGCGGTAGATCACGTCTACCTGCTTGCGCCCGCCCGTAGAGCGCATCCAGACCCGGCCCGCGTCTACAAACAGGTCGCGGCCTTCCACGAGTTCCACACCCATCTGCTGGGCAAGGTAGGCATGCTCGAAATACGCGCTGTTGTACATGCCGGGAGTCAACACAACCACAGTTCCGTTGTCGCGGGGGCTGACCGACTGCAAGACTTCTAGCAGCGCGGTGGCGTAGTGCTGCACGGGCCGCACGCCCTGAGCCTCGAACATGCCGGGATAAATGCGGGTCATGGCCTGACGGTTGGCCAGCAGATACGACACACCGCTGGGCGAGCGCAGATTGTCTTCCAGCACGAGGTATTCGCCCTGCTCGTTGCGGATCAGATCGGTGCCGACGATGTGGGTGTAGATGCCCTGCGGCACCTTGACGCCGTGAACCTCGCGCCGGAAATGGGTCGACGTGTACACCAGTTCGGCGGGTATCACGCCGTCGCCCAAAATCTGAGCGTCGCCGTAGATGTCGCGCAGAAAGGCGTTCAGCGCTTTCACCCGTTGGGTCAGGCCCGCCTCTACGTGTGACCACTCGCTCGCCGGAATGATGCGCGGCACGGGATCGAAGGGAAAGGTGCGCTCGGTGCCCTGAGAATCGCCGTACACGGTAAAAGTGATGCCCTGATTGCGAAACGCCAGATCCAGCAGGCGGTGACGCCGCTCGAACTCGGCTACCCCCAGATCACTGATGTATTCCTCGACGCCCTGATAGTGCGGGCGAACCTGCCCATCTGGCGTGAACATCTCGTCAAAGAACCTGTCTCCCGGCTCGTACTTCATGTCCCCGCCTCCTCTAGTGAGGTTTCCCCCTACTGTGACTAGATGCCCCAAGATAGCGGACGAAAGAAAATGCAGCACTCGGCAGTCAGACAAGCGGCAGACAGGGGAGGGGTGTGCAGGGTCTCATGGTGTAGATTTTTCCGTTGAACGTCGGGCTTTTCCGGGTTTTGGATGGGGGGCTCGGTGCGGGTTTGCCCACCGCCGCAACTTTGGTTGATGCCCGGTCAGCTCAGTGGTCTCCTGCCTGGCGTGACTTCATCTTCCGAATCGCTGCTCTGGAAGGGGTGCCAGCCCCAATCAATACGGCCTTGGCTGGTGCTGTGAGCGCTGGTCTGCGCTGCCTTGGCCCTTTTTGCCGACGCTCTGGTGCCGGAATGTTCTACTTGGGCGCAGTGCTGATGTACGGGGCGCTAGACAGGGTGGAAAGCTAACCAAAGCTTAGGCCAACGCTTCAGGCTGACTTTCCCCCGGCACTTGGCCTGCTACCCTACCCAAGTGACTCGTCGCCCGCTCACCGCAGTTTCCACACAGCCTTCCTCGACACCGGCTCCCTCGGCACAGCCCCCCGCCACGCTGCCCCTGTTGGTGGCCTTCGATCTGGACGGCACGCTGATTGCCGATGGAGCGCGGGATATTCCGGCAGCGACGGCTGAGGCGTTGGCCCGCTTGAAGGCCCTGGGCGTGCAGGTGGCCATCATCACAGGCCGCGACCTGCCCCCCGACGCCGTGCGAGACGCTGTGCAGGCCGATGCCGTAGCCACCAACAATGGCGGACGCGTAGAAATCGGTGGCACGCTGCATCAGGAATCGCGCTTTGGGCCGGGCGATCTGGAGGCGGTGCTGGCGCATGAACTCGACGACGCCCGCATGATCTTGTTTACCGCCGACTGCATCTATTTCGATATTCCGGAGGGTGTGCAACCAGAGCCTTGGATGCTGCTCCGCACGCACAAACCGCTCTCGGAAGCCCCCCACGACGACATTTTGAAGGTGGGCTTTTACCATCTGGGCGTGGCCGATTTCGCGGGAAGGCTGCGCCAATCTCATCCCCATTTAGTCCTGACCGGAGCGCAGCCGCCCTATCCCCATTTTCTGACCGTGACGCCCGACGGGGCACATAAGGGCGCGGCCCTGACCCTGATCGCGGAGGCGCTGAACGTGCCGCTAGACCGCACGATTGCCTTCGGCGACAGCGACAACGATCAGGCGATGCTGGAAGTAGCCGGACACGCCGTGCAGGTAGGTACGCTGCCCCTGCTGGCCCAGCACGCGCATCAGCAATTGCCGAATCACTTGGCGCTGGCCGAGTATCTGGATAAGTTGGCGGCGAGAATAGAGAAGCAGTAAGTGGGCATCTCTTTTTAGACCCTTCGACCCTAGACCCTTAGACGCCCCTCCAACCGCAAATGATGCGTCATCCCCCCCGGCGCGTCGCTTTCTCGGTGGGCAATGACCATCAGGTGCGTGCCAGCCGCAGCCAATTCAGGCAACAAGTCCAGAAATCGCTCCCGGTGTACCGTGTCCAGAAAGTCCAGCCCTTCATCCAGAATCAGGAGCTTGGGCGTGTGCAGCACGGCGCGGGCCAGCAGCAGGCGACGCAACTGCCCCTGCGACAGCGTTTCGGCAGTGCGGGGCAACAGGTCTTGCAGGTGCAGGCGGGCGGCGAGGGTTCGGATGGCCACGGCCTGCGCGGGCGTTGGCATGGGTGCAAAGCCCTCGGTGCCGTCCCATGCGCTCGCCAATATGTCGGCCCCTGTCCAGTCTCGGCGCTGGCGGATGCCCACCTCTGCCCCGATCAGGCCGATGGTGCGGCGGCGCGTGCTGAGCAGGTCGCGTTTGCCGAGGGCGTGCAGGTAAGGCCGCTCTACCGTTCCCCCCAACGCCGCGCTCAGTTCTCCGGCGATCAGCCTCGCCAGTGTGCTTTTACCGCTGCCATTTTCACCCGTCACCAGCCAGTGTTGGCCCGCCTGCCACGTCCAGTCCAGTGGCCCCAGTGCAGCGTGTTCGTTGCGGTACACGGTCACGTTTTGCAGCCGGATCAAGTCGCCGCTGCCGGGGGGAATGGGCAGAGTGATGGACGTGTTGTGGGCCTGAACTGCGGGTGCATCTTCATCCAGCACGCGGCCACCCTCAACTCTGACGGTGCGCCACGGCAAATCGGGGGCTTCTTCTGGGCGGTGGGTGGCGAGGACTGTAGCCACGCCCGCCGCATATACCCGCTCCAGCACGCGTCCCAGCGTGTGGCGTGCACCCGCGCTCAGGCCATCTGTAAATTCATCCAGCAGCAGGGCTTCGGGGCGGGGCATCAGGGCGCGGGCCAGTACCACCCGCCGCCGCTGCCCGTGACTCAGCATCCGGAAATCCCGTGCCAGTAAGGCTTCTACCTCAGTCAGGGCCACCACTTCGGCCAATCTTGCCAACGCTTCTGGCGTGGGTTCCCACAGCCGCAGCGTATCGCCCTCAAACCCGGCCAGCAGCACGTCCTGCACGGTCTGTTCCCAGTCGCGGGTCAGATAAAAGGCTTCGGCATCCGGCCCCACCACGCTCAGGGTGCGGCGGGCGTGGACGGCATGGCGCTGGGTCTGCCCATTCAGGTGATACAGCCGTTCTCCTGCGGTAGGAGCCAGTTCGCCCGCCAACAGCCGCAGCAGCGACGTTTTGCCGCCCCCATTCGGCCCCGCCAGTCGCAACGCCTCGCCCCGCGTCAGCGTCAGCGTCACGCCGTCCAGCAGGGTGCGCCCACCCGTCACCACCCGCACGCCGCGCAGGTCTATCAAGGTTCCCGCCTGTGCCGCTGCCTGTGCGCTCGCCGCCGTCTCTGCCGTCATCCTGCCCAGTCTAGCCCCCAGTTAGCCGGGAACTTCTGCCCCGCCCGGCGCGTACCTCTTGCATGGGATTTACAATTTTTGTGGTGGTGCTGCTTTTACTCGTCTTCGTCACCTTGTTGTCTGGAATTAAAAGTGTGCCGCAGGGCTACGAGTGGACTCAGGAGCGCTTCGGCAAGTTCCAGCGTGCCCTGAAACCGGGCCTGAATATCATCATTCCGTATATAGACCGCATAGGCCGCCGCGTGAACATGATGGAACAGGTCATGGATGTGCCCAGTCAAGAGATCATTACCAAAGACAACGCCCTCGTAACGGTAGACGGCGTGGTGTTCTATCAAGTGTTGGACTCCGCGAAGGCCAGTTATGAGGTTCGCAACTTAGAGCAGGCCACACTCAATCTCACCATGACCAACATTCGTACCGTCATGGGCAGCATGGACTTGGACGAGCTGCTGTCTAACCGCGACCAGATCAATGCCCGCCTGCTGATGGTGGTAGACGAGGCCACTGAGCCGTGGGGAGTGAAAGTCACGCGAATCGAGGTCAAGGACATCAAGCCGCCCGCCGACTTGGTGGCAAGCATGGCCCGCCAGATGAAGGCTGAGCGCGAAAAGCGGGCCAATATTCTGGACGCCGAAGGCTTCCGGCAGGCCGCCATTCTGAAGGCCGAGGGCGAAAAACAGGCCGAAATTCTGAACGCCGAGGGTCGCCGTCAGGCTGCCTTCCTGGAAGCCGAAGCCCGCGAGCGTTCCGCGCAGGCCGAAGCCGAAGCCACCCGCGTGGTCAGTGACGCGATTGCGGGCGGCAGCGTGCAGGCCGTCAATTACTTCATTGCCCAGCGGTACGTGGACGCCCTGAAGGAAATCGCCATTGCTCCCAACCAAAAGACGCTGATCCTGCCCATCGAAGCCACCGCTGTACTGGGCAGCTTGCAGGGCATTGCCGAGATTGCCAAGGAAGCCTTTGGCGGCACGGGCAAGGGCCGAGGCTAGGGGCATGATGGACTGGCTGCCCACGCTGGAGCGGGTGCAACCCTGGCACTGGTGGGTGCTGGGGGCCATCCTGCTCATTCTGGAAGTCGCGGCCCCCGGCGTGTTTTTCGTGTGGCTGGGGCTGGCGGCCTTTAGCCTCGGACTGATCGTGTTTGTGCTGCCTATGCCTGTGGTGGTGCAACTGCTGCTGTTCGGGGGCTTTAGCTTGGCCGCCGTGCTGGTGGGGCGGCGCTATGTGGGCCGCTTGCCTGTGGGCGGCGAGGAAGGCGACAGCCTCAATCTGGGCGCACACCGCTTTACGGGCCGCACCGTGACCGTAACAGCCGCCATAGAAAACGGCGTGGGCCGTGTGCGGGTCGGAGACAGCGATTGGCGGGCCACCGGGCCGGACGCCCCTGCCGGAAGCCGCGTGCGCGTGGTGGGTGCAGATGGCAGCACCGTACAAGTCGTGCCCGAAGCCCTGCTGGAAGGCGTGAAATAGGGATGGGACCGTTCGGCGGGAAGCTGAGCAACAAGAAGAAAGTACGCGGCGGCAAACGCCAAGCGGCGCGGGTGGAAGCGTGGCGACAGATACACCAAACGCCCAACCTTGCTCACTTGGAACACTCCGGCTTCGACTACGCCAAACTGACGCTTGACCCGTGGTTTCGCCTTGATCGCCGCACACCTCCGGCCTGTCTGCGCCGCCAAATGCTGGCCGCACTGCTGGATGTCCGGGCAGCCTGGGCCGAAACGTTTCCCCAACCGCCTGAATATCTGGCCGTGTGGGTAGTCTGGCCGAATTTTATGGATTCTCAGGTGGTGCTGGCGAATGGGGATCAGGCCAAGTATTACCGCTCACTCCATCCGGTGCTGGAAGAATCCAAGCCTTTGCCGAATGCGTTGGGCCTCACACCCGCCCTGAGTTCCAGCTTTGCCGCCCTGAACTGGCGCGAAAGCCTGGATGAATCTCCGTTCTTGCAAGATGAATTGCCCGATGACGGCGGCGTGTGGCTGAGCAGTCGGCCCCACCGAATTACCCCACTCCGGGCAGGCAGAGCGGTGTATTGGCTGGAGCGCGGGCGAGTCTGGATCGGAGAGTGAGCACAGAGGTTGCCCCTTCCTTAGACCCTTAGACCGCCCCACCTCTACCAACCAAAAAAATCCCCCACCAGACGGCAGGGGATAAGTTGTGGTTCTGAATTCAGCGCTTGCTGAACTGAGGAGCGCGGCGGGCCTTCTTGAGGCCGTACTTCTTGCGCTCGACTTCGCGGGGATCGCGGGTCAGGAGGCCCTTGGGCTTCATCATCGCGCGGAAGTCAGGGTTGACCTTCAGCAGGGCGCGGGCAATGCCGAGCTTGATGGCGTCGGCCTGACCCGTAGGGCCACCGCCTGCTACCGTGATCACGGCGTCGTAGCGGCCAGCCGTTCCGGTTTCGCGGAAAGCTTGGAGGGCGTGAACAGCGCGGAGCAGGCCACGGAAGTAGGTCTGAAACTCTTTGCCGTTGACGATGATCTTGCCTTCGCCGGGGCGGAGGAACACGCGGGCAACGGCGGTCTTGCGGCGGCCCGTGCCATAAAACTGCTCAACTTGTTGAATCGCCATGATTATCTGACCTCAAGCGTCTGGGGCTTTTGCGCGGCGTGGGGGTGGGCGGAACCGGGGTACACCTTCAGGTGACCGTGCATCTGGCGGCCCTGACGGCCCTTGGGCAACATGCCGAACACGGCATGCTCGATGACGCGCTCAGGGTGCTTGGCGATGGCTTCACGGGCCGTTTCGGTCTTCAGGCCACCTTGGTAGCCGGAGTAACGGGTGTAGACCTTGCCGTCCAACTTGTTGCCGGTGAGGGCCACTTGAGAAGCGTTCAGCACGACTACGTAGTCGCCCTGAATCATGTTGGGCGTGAAGTCGGGGCGATGCTTGCCACGAATGCGGCTGGCAATCAAGGTGGCGAGGCGACCCAGGGGAATGCCCGTGGCGTCGACTACGATCCAGTTTTGCTCGTCGTTTTTGGGGGTGTAGGTTTTCACCGTTTGCTCCGTAAAAAAATTGGGATTTGGTGGCGCAACGCTTCTGCGGTCTGCCAACGTCGCTGGCATCTGCCGAGGATTGCACCGTGGCTGTGAGCGCGCCCCGCCTCGTCTGGGGGAAAAGGGTCGTGCGCGTCCGGGAGCCTCCCGGTTATCCCGGCTCTACCAAGCGCGAGACACTAAACGTAAGGATAACAGAGATGGGGGAGCGGGGGCAAGAGGAGGAGAGGTGTCGGCTGCCTCTGGTCATATCTGCACGACAATTCCCGATTTGCCTGATACAACCAAGCCATGCCCAAAATTCAGTCGCTTGCTGCTCTCCTCGGTTTGTCGCTTGCTCTGTCTGCCTGCAACTCTGACCCCATCGTCGAGCCTCAACCTCAGCCGGAAGTGATCACGCAGCCTGCCGGGCCTGTGGTGGGGCAAGCTACCGAAGTCCAGAACCTGCCGATGGTGGCCGACCAAGCCGCCAATACCTTCAGCGAAATGTTGAACCCAGCTAGTGCCGACTTCGATCCCGATCTGGCGGCAGTGCTGGAAGGCTTCGGCGGCGTGATGGGTGCAATGGGCCAACCTGCGCAGATGCGGTCTCTGAAGCTGCAAAGCCCCGCGCAGCTAGGCCGTCAGATTGGGGCCATGCTTGCTGTCCGCTCCCGCTCTGGCCTGGGCACGCTGGCTGCCACGACCACGTTGCTGCCACGCGGCACCTGGATGGTGGGCGCACAGGGCCAGTTGACCCAAACCAGCGTCCAGCCCGCAGACGGGTATGTGTTGATGTCGGCTGGCACGGCCACCACCCTGACCGCTGAATGGGAAGTCGGCGGCAGCAAGACGGTACTGATTGACGACAGTGGCAACCTGACGGGCGTGGCGATGCGGGTAGAAGTGCCCACCAATGCCCGCGTCACCCTGACCAGGGGTGCGGTAAAACGGGCTGCTGCCCAGATGACCATGACCCCCGGCGCATGCGTGAGCATCACTGGCCCAGACGCGCTCACCCTGACCGCGTGGGCAGGCCGTGAAGCCACCTCACCTGCCCAACTGAAATTCAGCCATGTCTGGGCTGCGTTGGGGGTGACCACCAGCGCCGAGGCCACCTACCTGACGCGCAGCCGCCGCGCCACGGCCTCTATGACCTCCAGCATCAGCGGCAGCACGGCCAACCGATGCACGCCCGCCACCTTTGCCTTTACACCTACCCGCGCCGACCTGAGCGCCAGTGTGAGTGTGCCGGGAAATCAGGCCAGAGCCGACCTGAAATTGCGTGACCTGACCAACGTGGTGTTCAGCGACACCGAATTGAAGGGCAGCAATCCCTTCTCCAAGGTCACGGGAACGCTGAGTGCCAGTGCCCAGCACAACGGTAAAGCGGGACTGAGCGCCTTTGGCCCGCTGGCCGACGGAACCGACGCTGACCTGCTGCCCGGAGATCAGACCAACGTGCAGTTCGTGCTGCACGGCAAACTGATCGTGACCCACCTGCAAGCGGTATTTCAGGGCAAAGTGGCGCTGAACTGATACGGCCTCCGATTGAAAGCCGTACATTTGGCCTTTCAATCCGAGCGGAGCGAGTGGGAGAAAGTACGGATTTCGGGAGATAGACGAACAGACGGTGCTGTCCCGACTGTACGGGAATCATACGGAAGCCGTATGACCGGGTAGGGGCGGGATAACAGAAAGGGGCGGCCCGTAGGCCACTTATGCCATGCCGTCCCTCTCGTTGTCCTGCTAGCCTGCCCCCTATGATTCCCGCCACCTGGCAAGAATGCCGCCGCCCAGACGATGACGCAGACGATGACGAACTGGTCGGCTACCTTGTGCCCGCTGGAGAACTGGTCATTCCCGTCACGCTGATCGGCACGCCCTTGGGTGAGGCGCAGGCCAAAGCTGCCGCCGCCGCCCTGCTGCACGAACACGGCCTGATGACCCTCAACGGGCGTTGGTGGTGCCTCTTGCCAGAGGTGGTGCTTGGCCCGCAAACAGACCCGCAGCAGCCTCAGCCGTCGTGGGAATGGCGCTCGGTGTTCATCGTAGAGGCCAGCCCACAGGAATGCTGCGTGCGTCTGGAGATGCCCGCTGAGGAAGAGCGCACCAGCACGGTCACTCTGCCTGTGCCGGTGGGCGAGTTGCTGCGGGCGCGGCAGCCCTGATGCGAAATTAAAAAGAACTCCATACATGTGTTTTGCCCTCCCCACCTGTGGGACTCGCAGAGCTGCGAAGCAGAGAGGGGCGCTGCGAGGCAGCGGGATGAGGGCGTGTGCACGACGTTGCTGCCCATGTTCTGGGTTCAATACCCTGTGAGCCTCAGCCTTCCAGTTCCGTCAGGTATTCCATCGCCAGGCGGTAGCCCACGAAGCCCAAGCCGCTGATTTTGCCCCGGCATACCGCCGCCGTGACCGAGGTGTGCCGGAACTCCTTGCGGGCGTCCACGTTGCTGATATGGACTTCTACGACAGGCAACGGTTGGCTGGAAATCGCGTCCCGCAGGGCGTAGCTGTAGTGGGTCAGCGCCCCCGGATTGATCACGATGCCGCCAAATCCCTGCTCCTGCGCCTCATGCACCCATTCCAGAATCTGGCCTTCAAAGTTGCTCTGGCGGCAGGTCACGGGTTCGCCCAACTCCGCGCCCCACGTTTCGCATTGCCGCTCCAAGTCTTCTATGGTTTGCAGGCCGTACACGCCCGGTTCGCGCAGGCCGAGGCGGTTCAGGTTGGGGCCGTTGATGATCAGCAGCAAGGGAAAAACCTCCAGAGAGTGGATACGGGCTTTGAATCCTAATTTTGAAATTTTTCAGAGTGTCGAAATCTCCGCCTGCCACACCCCAAACTGCCCCCGCAGCACGGCGTCCGATACACGGGTCAGGTACGGGTGAGCCAAGCTATGCAGCAGCACGAAGCGCACGCCTTCTGCGTCGGCTTTCTTGTCACGGGCCATGTACGGCTGTACATCGTCATACGTAAGAGTGGGAAGGGGCGCGGGCTGTTGCCACCGCAAGAAGGCGCGGGTGTATTCCGTCAAATCCTCGCCGCCCTGTGCCTTCGACAGCAGCGCCGCATAGTGCATCCCGTAGCCCACCGCGTCTCCGTGTGGCACGGCGTGATGGGTCACGGCTTCCAGTGCGTGCGCCAGCGTGTGCCCAAAATTCAGGTAAGCGCGTTCGCCCTGCTCGGTCAGATCGCGGGTGACGACGCCTGCTTTGACGGCTATAGCGTCGGCCAAGGTGTCGGTAAACGGGGCTGACCCCGGCACAAAGTCAGGCGCTAAGACCCGCTCAATCAGGCTGGGATCGGAAATCAGGCCGTGTTTGTAGGCTTCAGCGGCCCCTTCTCGGAATACGGCGGGCGGCAGGGTGGTCAGGGTGTCAGTGTCGCACCACACGGCGCGGGGCGGGTGGAATGCGCCCACCAGATTCTTGCCTTCGGGCAGATTCACGCCCGTTTTGCCGCCCACCGCCGCGTCTACCATGCCCAGCAAGGTCGTCGGGGCCGTATAAAAGGCCACGCCGCGCAGGTAGCTGGCCGCCGCAAAGCCCGCCAGATCGGTGGCCGCGCCGCCGCCCAGGCCCACCACCGCGCCGTCGCGGGGCAGGTTGGCCGCCGCCAGTTGGGACAGCACGCCCGCCAGAACCTCCAACGTTTTGCAGGCCTCGCCCTGCGGCACAGGAATGGTCAGCAGCAGCGCAGGCGAGAGCGCCGCCGAGAGCCTATCTATCCAGATTTGCGGCACGGCTTCATCATAAATCAGGGCGATCTGACGGGCGTCCACGCGGGCGCGGGAGAGAACGCCGGGGCCGACTTCTACGGCGTAAGGAACGTTTCCGCCCACTTCAACCTGCCGGAGATGAACGGCTTCAGTCGGCTGCACCTTAATCTGCTGCACGTTCGCCCTCTCCACCATCAGCTTCCTCGCCCCACGCGGCGTTCACGTCGGCCCAGTCCCACAATCGCTCGATCACTTCTTCCACGATTTCCTCGGAAGGCCGCCCGTCGCTATGCACGTGAATGGTGCCCTGACGGTAGGACGGCTCACGCTCGGTCATCAGGGTGCGAATGCGCGACAACGGATCGGCAGTCGCCAGCAGCGGGCGGTCACTGTGTTTGGTGCGCTGGTACACGGTTTCCGGCGTGGCCCACAACACCACCACCGGGCCGCGTTCCAGCAGGGTTCGGCGGTTTTCCTCATGTATAAACGTGCCCCCGCCGAGGCTCACCACCGCGTGATCCAGCCGCGACACGCGCCGCACCACTTCCTGTTCACAGGCGCGGAAATAGGCTTCTCCCTCCTGCTCGAACACTTCGGGAATGGTTTTGCCCACCACCCGCGTAATCAGCTTGTCGGTGTCTACGAAATGCAGGGCAAGGGCGCGGCTCAGTTCCCACCCCACGCGGCTTTTGCCCGTGCCCATAAAGCCTGCCAACGCCACCCAACTCACGGGGCGCTCGATCAGGCCCGTGCTGAAACTGGGGGCAGGCCGTGTGGGGCCAGTGTTCGGCTCCAACTCGGGCGGGGTTGATTCTGAACCGGGTGGCCCATATTCAGGGGTCACAGATTCAGGCGGGACAGTCATGGGGGACAGTGTACGAGACTGGCCCCGCTGCGGCGTGATAGCGGCACGGTCTGACCATTCCGGATCTTGGGGCGGCTCCTGAAGGTAGGCGTGCAGCCCCGCCTCGATCTGTTCCGGTGAAACGCTGGCCAGCACAGCCTAGTAATCCCGCGAAAAGGCGTGTGCGGCGGCGACCCGCTCCTGCAATTCGGGCAGGGTATCGCCGCCGAACTTCTCCAGAATCGCGTCGGCAATGACCCAGCCGATGATGGTCTGCAGGATCACTCCGGCGGCAGGCACGGCGGTGGTGTCGCTGCGTTCCCGTGCCGCGTCGCTGGCCTCGTGAGACACCACGTTTACGGTGGGCAGCGGCTTCATCAGGGTGGCAATCGGTTTCATGGCGACCCGGACTACCAGTTCTTCGCCGTTGGTCATGCCCGCTTCCAGGCCGCCCGCGCCGTTGGTATCGCGGGCATAGGTGCCGTCCCGGTAGTACACCGCGTCGTGAACACCGCTGCCCGGCTTGCGGGCATTCTCAAAGGCTGGCCCGATTTCTACGCCTTTCATGGCTTGCAGGCTCAGGCAGGCCTGCGCGATTCGGCCATCCAGTTTGCGATCCCAATGCACGTAGCTGCCGAGGCCCACTGGAAGCCCCCGGAAGCGCACTTCCAGAATGCCGCCGAGGGTGTCGCCGTCTTTCTTGGCCTGATCGATCCGTTCGCGCATCTGGGCAGCGGCGTCGGCATCGGGGGTACGCAGGTCGGATTCCTCGATGGCCTCCAGATCGTCCCAGCTAAACCCCTGTTTGGTTTCTATTCCCGCAAGGCTGGACACATAATTCGCTCCCTGCACGCCCAATTCTGCCAGCAGCTTGAGGGCCACCGAACCCACCGCCACCCGCGCCGCTGTTTCCCTTGCCGAGGCCCGTTCCAGCACGTCGCGCAAATCCTTGTGGCGGTACTTGATGCCTCCGGTCAGGTCGGCGTGTCCGGGCCGGGCGTCAGTCAGGGCCTTCTTGCGCGGCTCTCCACCCGGTTCCGGCGACATGATCTCTGTCCAGTTGCGGTGATCTTTGTTGGCAAGGACCAAAGTCACGGGCGCACCGGTGGTTCTTCCGGCCCGCACGCCGCTCAGAATCTCGGCCTCGTCGGTTTCGATGACCATGCGCCGCCCGCGCCCGTAGCCGCCCTGCCGCTTGCGGAGCCAAGGGTCTATGTCGGCCTTGCCCAGCGGCAGTTGCGACGGCAACCCCTCGATGATGGCCGTCAATTGCGGCCCGTGCGACTCTCCGGCGGTCAGATACCTCATAAGTCTGACTCTAGCGCCCGCGTGCAGGCGGGGCAGGGGCCATGATCAAACAAACCCAGCCCCAATTCAGACCAGCCAAAGAAACCCGGACGCCCCCAGTGGTGGGAAGGCGTCCGGGCAGGAGAGCTTAGGGTTTACTTGACGACGGTTCCGGTCACGATGACCAAGAGCTGGGTGCTGTCTTTGGTCACGTTCTCGCTACCACCGAGGAGTGCGCCGATGACGGGAATGCTGCTGACGTAGGGGAGGCCCTTGCGGGTCGAGACTTCGTTGGAACCGAGCAGGCCGCTGAGCAGCAGGGTTTCGCCGTTCTTGAAGCTGACCACCGTCTGGGCGCTGCTGTTGGCAAAGTCCAGCAGGCTGGGCAACGTGTTGGTAATGGCGGTGCGGGGTTGGTTGACCTGACCGCACAGGCGCACGCTGACCGTTCCATCGGCATTCACGCTGGGGTCAAGGAAGTACATGTTGACGCCGTAGGGGATGGTGCGAACCACGGGGGCGCTGCCGCCCGAACCGGGAATGTTGATATCGAGGCGTCCGCCCGATTGCAGCGAGGCCGCCGCGATGTTGCTCTGGTCGTCGGGGCTGCCGCAGCGGAAGGTACCGCCGCCCGAGCCGCTGCCGTTGGTCTGACCGCTCTGCATCATCACAGTGCCGTCGTACACGCGCTTGGTCATGCCCTGCTGCTCCAGGCTGTCCAGCGTTGCGCCGAGGTTAAAGCCCGTAAAGGCCCGCAGAGGATCGAAGGACGCGGCCAGTTGCCCGTTGGTGAGCGACACGTTGAAGCCGCCCAGCGACGCCTTATAGCCCACGCCGAGGGTTCGCAGGCCCGTTTCGGTAATCTCGTTGATGCGTACCTGAAGGTTGATCTGGGGCACGCGCACATCGAGGGTGGGAATCAGTTCGGCCACCTGAGCGACCTGCTGTGCCGTACCGCGCACGATCAGGGTGTTGGTGCGCTTGTCGGCAATGATGGTCGCCGGGCTGACCTGCTCTGAACCGGCGGTGCTTCCCGTCTGTCCCAACAGAGTGCCGAGGGGGTTGGTCGCGGGTGTGGGAGTCGCCGCTGGCTGGGCCGCAGGCGTGCCCCCCACATTCACCCCAGTCACGATGCTGCCGGTGCCCGCCGAGCCTCCGGCAACGCTCTGGGTGATGCTGTTGGCACTGACGCTTGCGGCCAAGGTGTTCTCCAGCACGGCCTTGATTTCTTCGGCCTTGCCATTGGCAATCGTAAAGATGCGCTGGGTAGTCTGGGCGGCCACCGGAGGGGTAAGGTCGACCTGAGCCAGCAGGGCCAGCGCCGCCTCGATTTGCGTTTGGGGGCCAGTCAACACCAATGGGCCGGTCTTGCCGACGCCCGTGACCTTCAGGGTGGGAAACTGCGCCGTGAGCAGGGCACTGACATCGGCCTGCTGCCCTTTGACGGTGTACACACGCTGCACGGTGGGGCTGATTTCGGCGGTGGGCACCGGGGTCGGGGCGCGGTCAACTTGCGCCAGCAGAGCCAGAGCCGCGTCCAGTTGGCTTTGCTGCCCGCTGAGTACGAGTTGCCCGGTCTGGCCCACGCCCGTCACCCGCAGGGTGGGAAACTGAGCCGTCAGGAGCGCCAATACGTCAGCCTGCTGCCCGTTTACGGCGTACACGCGCTGCATGGCGGGCGAGGTGTCTACCGTACTGATGACGGGGCGGTCTACCTGAGTCAGCAACGCCAGCGCCGAATCGATCTGGGTTTGCGAACCGCTGAGCACCAGTTGTCCGGTCTGACCCACTGCCGAGACCCGCAAAGTGGGGTACTGGGCCGTCAGGAGCGCCAACACATCGGCCTGTGTGCCGCGTGCCGTGTAAATGCGCTGCACGGTAGGGGGCGTATTGCCGACCCGGAGCAAGGTTTTGCCGCCCAGAGGCAAGGTTTGGTAGCTCAGACCGTACACGTCCATCAGCAGCGGCCAGACTTCGTTGAAGGGCTTGTCGGTAAACGACAACACCAATGGGCGGGCGGTGGTGCTGCCTGCCGCCGTGGCTGCTGCCGGGGTCGCGGGAATGGTGGCCACTCCAGCGGCGGGCGCGGCGGCCAGATTCGCGGCGGTGTTCAGGCTGTCCACGTTGGCATCAAAGATGACTTCGTATCCGGCGGCTTTGGCAAGGGCGGCCAGCAGGCTGGACAGTGGCCCGGAGTACACGCCCACGTTCACGGTTATGGTGGCCTTAGAGAGTTGCGGATCAGGGGCAATGGTGGGTGCAGCGTTGGGGGCGAGGCTGGTCTGTGCGGCGGGAGAGGCGGTGGTCGTGCTGGTCTGCGCGGCGGCCATGCCGAGTGCGGCGGTCAGGAGGAGGGCGTGACGTTTATTCATGGCTCACCTTTTGTCCAGTTCGAGGGTCTGGGTATCGTTGCCGAGTGCGAGGGTGGCGCTGGTCGCCGTCACTTCTTTGATCACGATGTCGGAATCGGGCAAGGTTTGCCCCACCGACACCACCAAGAAGCCGTCTTTAGAGCGGAAGATGGCGGTGTTGACCGGGCCGAGAACCACGGCGTTAAAGGCCAGTTCGCGGGCAGCGATGCTCTGATCCAGCGGGCGGGTGGTTTCGGCGGGTGTGCCCGTACTGAGGGGAGCCAGTTCGGTGATGACCTGAGGCGTTCCGGGACGCGGGGCGGTGGTGGGCAGGGAGGCGGTGACGCCCGCGCCTGTCCCCGTTCCCGTTGCGCCAGTGCCCGTGCCGTTCGCGCCGGAAGTGGCTCCGGTGCCGCCGCTGTTGGCATTGGCGGTCAGGTTGGGCACGCGGTTTACACCGGGCACGCTCACGCCTGCAATGGGCGGTTTGATGGGCGGCAACACTGGTTCGACTGGGATTGGGGTCGTTCCATTCGCGCCCGTGCCCGCATTGTCTGTGGGCGTATTGCCAGAAGTATTCGCGCCTGTGTCGTTGGTGCCATTGCTGCCAGAGGCATTGTTTCCAGTTCCGCCGTTGCCCGTGCCGCTGTTGTCGGCTGTTATGGGGTCAGGCGTCACGGTAGCCGCACCGGGCGTAATGGTCACGCCACTGGTGTTCGGAGCATCGGTAGGATTGCCGTCTGCACCGGGAATGGTGGGGATGGGGAATGCGCCGCCCGTTAGGTCTACCGAGTCGCTGGGAACGGTATCGCCCGAACCGGGAATAGGGGAGATGGCAAGTGCGCCGCCCTCAGTGCCGAGGGAATCGATGCCGCTGTTGCTGCCAGTGTCGGTATTGGCGACGGTGCCTGTGTCGCCAGTATTGCCGCTGTTAACCGGGGTATTGGTCGGGGGTGGAATGTTGGCCGTCACGTTGCCCGCAGGTGTGGTGCCAGCGGCGGCTGCATCTACCGTCAGTGGGCGGAAGGGATTCACGCCGGGCAGCAGCACCAGAGGGGTGTCGGGGTTGATGCCGCCCGGTTTGGGCGAAACAGCGGTGGTGCCTTCTCCGTTGGGGCCGACCAAAGTGCCTTCTGGATTACCCAGTGGGGGCAGGGTGGGAATGGTCACCGTGCCATCAGGGTTAGCGGTGCTGTCAGGATTGACCGTGCCATTGGGAGTCACGCTGCCGTCTGGGTTAGTGGTTGCACTGGCTGCCGGATCAACAGGGGTTCCGGTGCTGCCAGAGGCCAGAGGATCAGGCGAGGTGCCAGTCCCAGTGTCCGTGCCGCTGTCTCCCGAATCCGTGTTTCCTCCCGCTGTGTTGCCCTCGCCACCAGCGGGCGCACCCTCGACAGGAACGGGGCCGCTGCCGCTTTCGCCGTTGGCGACCACGTTGTTGGTTCGGCTGCTCGTCCACACATACCAGCCGCCGATCAGGCCCACCATCAGCAGCAAGATCAGGAGAATCTTCATTTCACGGGACGGCTTAAAGTTCAGTGGAGCGCGGGTGCGGGTCACCGGACACCTCCAGATGCGGCGTCTGTGGCGGGTACAGCCCCTGCTGCCGGAGCCTCAGGCGTGCCGTCCGCTGCGACTGGCGTGGCCTGCGAAGCATCGAAGGTGTACACCGTCAGGCCAATCGTGCTTTCCAGGGGAGGATTGAAGCTGGACGCCTGCGGCACCTGAATGCCCACCGCCGTGACGTTGGTAAAGCGGTTCATGGTTTCTATGGAACGGATCGCCTGAAACACCTGCGTAAACTGCCCGCCCACACCCACCGTGAGGGAAATAGGCCGCACGCCGCTGGGCAAATTGGTGCCTGTGCCCGTCTGGACATTAAACGAACTCAGTTGCGCTCCGGCAGCGGTCACGTTACGCCGGACTTCGTCGAGCACGGTGCCGAACTGCGCGGCATCGGGAAGCGCCCGCAAAAACTGGCTCTGCTCGACTTCCAGCGCGGCCACACGGGTACGCAGGTCGGGCAGCCGTACAGAGGCGCTGCGGTACAGGTCGGCCTGCGTCTGGGCACTGTCTACCTCGGTTTGAAGCTGTACGATCTGCGCCTGCCGGGGCTGAAAACGCAGGTAGTACCACCCGGCGATCAGGGCCACACAGCTCACGAGTGCGATGAGGAAAATAGAGCGGGCATCGAGTTTGCTGGCGGTCATTGGGTGGCCCCCGTCGCCGGTGCCACAGGAGCAGCGGCAGGTGCCCCGGCTGCGCCTGCGGCGTCGGTGGGGGCGGCAGCAACGGGTTCTGCGCCCACCATGCCCACCGTGGCGGCAAAGGTATAGGTTCCGGTGGCTTGGTCGTTTTGCAGGCTGCGGAAGTTCACGCCGAATTTAGGATTGGTTTCGTAGGCGTTCAAGAAATTTACCACCGCCTGCTGGCTGCGGGCCGTACCGGACAGTTCTATTTCACGCTGCACGTTTTTGCCGATGTACACGCCGGTTTGTTGCAGCGCGGTCAAGGCGGTGGCCTCGACCGGGCGCACGTTCATGCTGGTCAGGGCCACGTTGCTGCCCGCCGGAAGCTGCGCCGTAAAGGTCGCCAGATCGTTTGACCAGTACGTTTTGCGGTCACGCAATTGGGTCGCAATATCGGTCACCTGCTTCAGTTGGGTTTCGGTGGCGGTCAGGGCGTCAAATTCCTGCTTGGCAGCCGTGAGAGCCACGACTTCGCCTTGCAGGGCGTCGCGCTGCTTTTGCAGGTCGCCCACGCGGGTCGCGGTTACTACTTCGGGAATGAGGATGGCAGCGATTGTTACGGGGATCAGGGCATAAGTCGCCAGCCGCCACCCGTTCGGTTCATTGTTTTTGCGGTACTGCTGAGGCAGCAGGTTGATCTCAACCACGGTTCATCACCCCCCGCAGCGCGAGGCCCAGCGGCACCGTAAATTCGGGCGCGTTGGTTTGCAGGTAGCCGGTATCCACGTTGGCCTGATCGGTTTGCACCGTCAGCCAAGGACTCGCGACCTCTACCCGGAAGCCCAGCGCGTCACTTATGGCCGCCGCCAGACCGCGCAGTTTGGCCCCGCCACCTGCCAAAAAGGTGCGGTCAATGACCACGTCGCCGCTCTGCACCCGGTAAAACTCCAGCGAACGCCGAATTTCGGTGATCAGGTCGCCCAGCACGGGGCGCACCACCTCGAACACGCGGGCGGGGCTGTACTGCTCGCGGGCCATATCGAAGTTCAGCAGGTCTTCCTCGTCCTCGGTGGGCGTGGTGGCGGTGGCGTAACCCAGTTTCACGTCCTCGGCGGCGGTAAAGTCCAGATCGAAGGCTTTTTGCAGGGCCGTCGTGAAGTCGTCGGCAGACACGTTGATGTTGCGTGCCATCAGCACCCGGTCACCGCGTACCAGATTGATCACGCTGCTGCTCGCGCCGATTTCCATCACCAGCGCCACCTCTCCGGCTTCCGTGTAATTGGTGCCGGTCAGGGTGCTTTTGGTCAGGTGTTCGCCCAACAGGTTGCCGCGCAGGGCACGCAGCGTGGCAAAACTTTTCAGATCGACCACAGTCGGCTCCAGCCCGGCCAGCCGCAACACTTCCACCTGCCGCGCAATGGCTTCGGTGGGCGCGGCGGCAATCACGACCTCCATCTGTCCGTCGGGCGGAATCGTGCTGATGTCGTCCAGAACGTCAAAATCCAGGCTGACCTCATCGATGGGGTACGGAATATAGCGCTCCGCCTCCCACTTGATGGCCTCCTGAAGGTCTTTGCGTTCCATGCGCGGCACCATGATGTTGCGCGTGACCGCCGACTGGTTGGGTACGGCGGTCACGGCGTATTTGGTGGTAATGCGGTGTTGGGCCAGCAGGTTCTTCAGTTCGGTGGCCACGGCCTGAGGCTCGACCACCATGCCGTCGCGCATGCTGCCGATGGGCGTAGGCACCATCACGGCATGTAACAAGGACGGGGGAGAGCCGGGACGCAGCGCAACAACCTTGATGGCGCTCGTGCCAATTTCCACGCCGATTGCAGATGGGCGCGGATTAAGTAGGCGGTTCAAGAAGCTCGACATTCTCCCTCCAGAGTCAGACAGATTTTAGCATTCACTCATCTGGCACGGTCTGCGACCAGAGGAAGATGAGAGGTGAGGGTGCGGGCCGAGGTCTGGGAGCGACATGAACAGTTTATGCAATCATTCGTTCGCTTACTTAACTCTGACAGGTGAGAGCTATTCCACAGCCGTCTAGCACGCACACCATACCTCAGATGTCCAGGCAGTCCAGTACGTTTCCAGTCGCTGCTACACACAATGCTTCACCCCCAAACTGTGAAGGGATGCAGGCGGCGCAGCCATGAAGAAATCGGCCCACTGGCTTGACTGGCCCCCCATTGGTGGAAAATGAGCGACATTTTTGTGAACAAAATGGCATCCTGATCTTAATGTCGGGTAGGATTCAAGCTCAACAGTTTGCCTTCATAGTCATCCGCGTTTCTGGCATGGCCTTAAGCTTTTAACATAATAATTTACTCATGAAGATTGGTAAATTTCAAACTTACCGACTCTCATCCACGAGGTTAAGATTCTCGGTGAACACTTTGACGCTCCCGTCTGCCGAAATGGTCACGATGTTGCTGCCAACTTGCCCAACCCGGCCGGCCCCGTGCGCCACGCTGTTTAGGATTCGGCCTGTGCCGTCGCCGCGTTCTAGCCGTCCGTTGGCAAGGCGGTAGGTTCCAAAACTGGTTACGACTGTTGGCACGTCTGCGCTGCGTGCGCCTGTATTCAGAGGTACCAGAAACGGCGCGGCGTTTACTTCAGTCACCACGTTGTCGGTCACGCGCCGCAGGTTTCCGGCCAGCAGCACATAATCTGCGCCGTCGCCCCCCGTCAAGGCCGCCGAGGGTGCGCCCGCCACGCCCGCCGCCGCCGCGCCTTCATAGGTCACGGCGCTGCCATCTTCACGGTAGGCCCGTGTGCTGCTGAGGGCCACCACCCGGCCCACCGCCACGCTGCGGGCGGCCCGGTCTAGCGTGACCACCACGCCCGCACCCGGCACGGCGGCCCATGCTTCGCCCCGATTCCAAGCCACATCTACAGCGGTAGGCACGCTAGGGCACGTGACCCGGAACCCCGGCGCACGCGCCACACACGCCCGCCCACCTGCCACCCAAGCTACGCCGTCTGCACTAAAGGCCGCCCGAAACGCCGCGTCTCCGGTGGGGGGCGAGTAGGCCGGAGCGCAGGCCGAGAGCAGCAGGGCAAGGATGGGCAAGAGGCGGGGCATGGTGTATTTCAGCTTATGGGGAGGTGGGGTGGGTGAGGATTGGGGGGTGGGGCGGTGAGGGGCTGGGTCTAAAGGTCAAGGGTCTAAGGTGCTGGGGCGGGTGCGTTTGCTGGTTGCCTTCTCTGCTGCGCAGCTCTACGAGTCCCACAAGGGGCGAGGGCAAACGGCAAAAGCTAAAGAGCTTGATTTGGCTCCCTCGTTCCCTGCAGGAGACGGATAAATGAGCGTCAGCGATTCCCTTGCCCTAGACCCTGCACTCTCAGCTCCTTCCCCTCACCGCCCCGCCAGCAGCGCCCCCACCACCGTATCCAGCCCTACCCCTTCCTCCGCCCGTTGCTGCGGCGTCCAGCTGATGCCCCGGCTGGCCTTCACCAGAATCACGTCGCCATCACTGGTATCGGCCAGCAGCGCGGCCAGGAGTTCCGGCACCGTCCGGTAGGCCCGCTCGCCCAGTTCGGCGGCAAATGCACCCACGCCGTAGGTCACGTCGGCTTTGGCCCGCGCATAGTCCCCGACTTCGGCGTGTAGGGCGCGTTCGGTGTCGCCCAGTTCCAGCATTCGCCCCAGCACACTCACGCGGCGGCCCGGAAAGCCATTCAGGGCCTCCAGCGCGGCGGTCACGGCAATGGGGGAAGCGTTGTAGGCGTCGTCTATGACCGTGTAGCGGCCCGGATGCACCCGGTAACGCCCCCCCGGAACCTCTGCGGCGGCCATACGCCTAGCTGCTTCGCTCAGCGACATTCGGGCACTCTGCGCCAGCGCCAGCGCCAGCACGGCGGCTTCGGCCTGCACCGTTGCGGCATGCGGCAGGCTCACGGGTTGGCCCGCGTAGATAAAGCTCGCACCTTCCGGAGTCACCTCTAAATCCTGTCCAGCAAAGGTCGCGCCCCCAAATCCATAGGTATCTGTTCCCGGAAAATAGGCGGCGGCCTGTGCGCCCACCACAGAGCGAATCGGCCGGGCCGCTACGTCCCGCAAGATATGACCCTTCTCGAACGCCACGGTGTCTACTGTTCCCAGCGCCTCCAGATGCGTGGCTCCGATGGTGGTAATCACGCCCACATCAGGCCGCACCAGGTCAACAAGTTCGGCCATTTCACCCACGCGGTCTATGCCCATTTCGACCACCAGCGGCTTAGTGCTGCCCCCAAATTCGATCAGAAAGCAGGCAATGGCGGGCAGGGTATTGAACACAGGCATAAAGTGGGCGTCCAGCGCGGCGGCCACGTAGCTTTTGGCCGTAGTTTTACCCGCGCTGCCCGTGATTCCGACCACCAGACCATTCTTGGCCCTCTCGCGCCGCGCCCACTCAAACAGGGCTTGCTGGGCATCGGGCACGCGCACGGCCCGCTCTACGTTCAAATCAGTCAGGACAAAAGGTGCGCCTGCCGCCAACGCCGCCTCTACAAAGCGGTTGCCGTGCATTTTTTCGCCGGGCAAGGCCACAAATGCTACCTCGGGCGAGGCTTCCCGTGAGTCCCAGGTCAGGCGCAGGGCGGGCCGGGCCAGGGGATGAACGGCGGCAGCAAAGGGCAGGGCGGCGTGCGGATCGAGCATGAAGGCAAGGTAGCAGAGACGGAGAAGCGGCAGAAATGGCCCTTGCCGAGGCCAGAGTCAACATGCCTGTTCATGGAGGGTTGGGGCGTCCACACCGATAGTCTCCTTGTTCCTATAGGTCATGAATACAGGTGCACAGGCCAAGTTCCTCCCGTCCCCGGCTCTCTTCTCAATTGAGAGTGAGAGACCGAGTTAGCCAATGGCAATCGGCTCAGCCCCCAGGCCATTTCATCCATTTTTGACAAAAATGTGATGTATTAATGCTATATGAAACCCTTCAACAGGACAGCTTTGCTGCTGGTCACTTCGGCACTCGCTCTTACTGCCTGCGCTCCAAGTGGCGAAGTGCGGTATGCCCCCGAGGCCGTAGACATCACGGTGTTGGGCCTGAATGACTTCCACGGCAACCTCCAACCCACCAGCTTTACCAAAGCGGGCGAGAAAACCGCCATCAGCGCGGGTGGCGTAGAAGCCATCGCTGCAGAAGTGAACGATGCCCGTAAGGCCAACCCCAACACAATTTTGGTGGGCGGCGGCGACCTGATCGGCGCAAGCCCCGCCATCAGTAGCCTGCTGCGCGACGAACCCAGCATCTACGCCCTGAACCAGATCGGCCTCAAAGTCAGTTCGCTGGGCAACCACGAATTCGATCAGGGCCTCAAGGAACTGTTCCGCATGCAGAACGGCGGCTGCGACAGCAACGACACCGCCAAGGCCTGCAAATTCGACCCCAACTACAGCGGCGCGACCTTCAAATGGTTGGGCGCGAACGTGGTCTATAAAGCAGACGGTACGTCCCCCTTCCAGCCCTATTCCATTCAGGATATCGGCGGAGCGAAAGTGGCGTTTATTGGTGCGGTCACCGTGTCGACCACCGGCCTCGTGTCGCCCGACGGCATCAAGGAACTGAACTTTTTGGACGAAGCCGAGTCGGTCAACAAGTACATTCCGGAACTGAAGGCCGCCAAAGTAGACGCCATCGTGATGCTGATTCATGAAGGCGGCGAGATTTCTACGGGCAATAGCGATAACTACAGCACCGTCGGCTGTAAAAGCCTCAAGGAAAGTAGCCCTATCGTGCAGATCGCCAGGCGGGTTGATCCTGCTGTGACCGCCATCATCAGCGGGCATAGCCATACGGGCTACAACTGCCTCGTGCCCGATCCTAAAGGCAACGACCGCATCGTCATTCAGGGCGACTTTTACGGTCACCTGCTCCAGCGCCTGAACCTGACCGTAGACAAAGCCAACCATGAAGTGATGAAGGTCAGCGCTCAAAATCTGGTGGTGGATTACACGGCCCGCAAAGCCAACAACACACTTGATTTCGGTATGACCCAACTGGTAACTACCGCCGATGCCAAGACCACCGCCGTGAAATCGGTATTCGTGGCTAACCTCGGCGTGCCCCAGATTCAGCGTGGTATCAGCAATGCCCGGAACACCGAATCTGCACTGGGCGACGTGATTGCCGATGCACAGGTATTCGCGACGCAGGCGCAGGGCACCCAGATTTCGCTGATGAATCCCGGCGGTATCCGCGCCGACTTGCCCGACACCACCCAGATCAAGCCTAACAATGCCATTAACTTTGGCGACGTATTCGCCGTGCAGCCCTTTGGCAACACGATGGTCGTGATGGACTTGACCGGACAGCAGATCAAAGACGTGCTAGAGCAGCAGTGGAGCGGCAGCAATGCCACCGCCGTCAAGCTGCTTCAGGTCAGCGAAGGCTTTAGCTACAGCTACACCGACGCCGCGCCCGCAGGCAGTAAGGTCAATATCGCCGACATCAAGTTCAACGGACAGCCTATTGATCCAGCGGCCAATTACCGTGTGGCCGTCAACAACTTCCTGGCCGCAGGCGGTGACTTCTTCAGCGTCTTTACGCAGGGTAAGAACGTCGTTCAGCTTCCCAATCTGTCCGATGTAGACGCCTTTGCCCAGTATCTGAAAGCCAAGGGCAGCACCCTAACCAACACGGTCAAGGGCCGGATTATCAAGAAGTAAGCTTCTACGTTTTTAAGCAGGACGAGGCGCACACGCCTCATCCTGCTTTGTTGGCTTGCCTGTGCTGCTGGCCTCAGTGCTACATCAGAGACGTCAGCGCGATAGGCTGGCCTTCCCCATCCACTTCCGAAGGATCTACAGGCACAAACCCCCGACTTGTACATAAAACTTGGGATTCTGGACGTTGGTTGTGGCTGTGGTCTTTGCTGCCCCCGCCTGACAGATAAAGCCTGAGTTGACCGAATGCCGCAGGTCAATAAACACCACGTTATTGACCTGTGCTCTACCACACTTTTAAACTCGGCAGATCTTCATAACGCAATGAGAGCAAACAAGGGACTCAGGGAGTGATCACTGAGTCTGTTGTTCGTCCCGTCTACTCGATTGTGACCAGGTAGTCGTATAAATCCGGCCCGCCCGCGTGGGCTTCCAGTTCGGCCATCGGGAATTCCTTCTCTATGCGGCCCGACAAGGCTTCCAAATCTTCCAAGGTTTTTTGGGGGCCGCCGAATACCGTAATGACTTCTTGGCCGCTGTAGCCCCGGTTCAGCATTTCCAGCACGCTGTCTTCGGGGCTGCCGCCCGCCTGCATCAGTTCGTCGTCTTGCAACCCGATCACGTCACCTTCGGTAATGGCGAGGGTGCGGCCATCTTTGGTGGTGATATTGGTGGTTCGGCTGGCCCGCGTGACTTCAAACGTCGTGACTTTTGCCGCGCTTTCGGTCATCTCGGCTTTCAGGCTTTCGGCGTCTGCGTCGGCGTTAAAGGCCAAGGCTGCGCCTACACCCTGCCCCAGCGTGCGCGTCGGCACCACCACGGCGCGGCCTTCCATCAGCTCCATCGCTTTTTCGGCGGCCATCAGCACGTTTTTGTTGTTGGGCAAAATCAGCACTTTCTTGGCACTCACGCTGCGAACCGCGTCTACGATGTCCTGCACGCTGGGGTTGGCCGTCTGCCCGCCCGACACGATGCGTGCGCCGAGGCTTCGGAACAGTTTGACCAAGCCGTAGCCACTTGCCACCGCCACCAGGCCCGACTCCGGCACTTCTTCCTCAGCGCGGGCAGCGGCTCCGGTCATGCCCAGGATTTCGGTGTGTTGCTCGGACATGTCCTCCACTTTGGTTTTCAGCATTCGTCCGTAGCGGCCCACCATCGCCAGCAGCGCGTCGGGTTCATTGGTATGAATGTGGCCCTTCACGTAGCCTTCCGCGCCCACCACCAGCAGGCTGTCGCCAAACGGCGTCACCAGTTCGCGGATTTCTTCGATGGGCTTGGTGGCCTCGCTCATCAGGAATTCGGTGCAGTAGCCAAATTCCTCGTTGTCAAACTGCTGCTGCGCGTAGCTGGTCACGTCGGGCGCTTCGGGCAACGCTTCGCCGCGCAGGGCCGCCAACATGCCCTGCACCAGATACAGGTACCCCTGACCCCCCGAATCGATCACGCCTGCCTGCTTCAGCGCGGGCAGCATTTCGGGTGTCTGATCCAGCAGTTTCTGGCCGCCAAACAGGGATTGTTCCAGCACCGTATCAATGGTGGCGGCCTTGTCGGTCACGCTGGCGGCTCCATCGGCCACGCCCCGCGCAACGGTCAGAATGGTGCCTTCCACGGGCTTCATGACGGCCCCGTATCCGGCTTTCTGGGCGGCGGCAAAGGCAGCGATCAGGGTGCCAGCGTCCACAGATTTCTGGTCTTTCAGCGTTTCGGCAAAGCCTTTAAGAAGCTGGGACAAAATGACGCCGCTGTTGCCGCGAGCGCCCAAGAGGGCGCCGTAGCTGATGGCGCGGGCCACGCTGGGCATCAGGGTTTCGTCGCAGGTATCGAGCTCGCGGCGCACCGACTGCATGGTCAGGTGCATGTTGGTTCCGGTGTCGCCGTCCGGCACGGGGTACACGTTTAGGGCGTTCACCTGTTCGCGGTACACGCCCAGCCAGTCGGTGGCGGTTCTCAGCATGTGCGCCAAATCTGCCGGAGAAAGCGTCAGCATCTCTTTATTCATAGGCCTATGCACGTTGAACCCCCACGGCATGAACCCGGGTGGCTTTCAGTTCTATGCCTGCTTGCCCGCGCACGGTATGCACCACGCGGTCAACGATGTTGCGGGCCACCGTGGGAATGCTGACACCGTAGGCCGCCACGATGTACAGGTCGGCGGTCAGGTCCCCCTGAGCGTCCTTGGAAATCACCACGCCATCGCTGACATTGGCGCGGCCCAGCACACGGGACAGACCTTCCTTAAGATTCGCGGGGGCCATGCCCACCACGCCCGGAATTTCGTGGGCCGTCAGGCCGATAAGCGAGGCGAGGGCCGCCTCGGTAATATGGATGGAGCCAGTCACAGTAACCGGCAGTATACAGGCCGGGCAGATTGGGGCGGGGTTGTAGAGCTCTGGGGGCGGTGGGGGAGGGGGCCGGGTCACAGGGTGTGGTCTCTCTAAGGCCGAGGATCTAAGGGTCTAGGATCAGCAGTCGCAGCCACAAAAAAGATGGACTGCAAGCCTCTTCAGCCCACAGTCCACGATCTACCTCCCACAATCTGAGTTTCCAGCTTTACCTCGCTGGATCGAGTTCGCCCTTCAGCAGCAGTTGCACCCGCTGGCCCAGGCGTTTGTACAGCGGCGGCGCGTAGTGGGCACGGAAATCTTTGGTGGCTTCCTCGCTGCCTATGTCGTGGCCTTCCTGGGTGGTTAAAAAGTAGCGGTGATCCATGATCCACAGGTACAGGTCGGCTTCGGTGCGGCCCGGAAATCGGGTCATCACGTCGTGCTTGTCTATGTTTTCCAGGATTCGGCAATACAGGCGCTTGTACCAGCTTTCCACGGCTTCTTCCCAGGTCACGGGCGGCAGACCCGCGCGTCCGGGTTTGCGGTCTAGAAAATACTGCCGAGTCCGGATGTGTTCCAGCAGGCGGTCATAGCGGCCCGGCGTGGTAAATAGAATTCCACTGTGGTTCGGCACGATCTGGTCAAGGTTGGTCTCACGCAAAAAGTGCGCGTATTCGCCCTTGATGATCAGGTCTTTCAGGGTGTCGTGCTCTTCGGGCGGCACGGTCACGTTCAGTTCGATCACGTTGGCGTCTATGTATTTCTGACCCTGCCGACGCGCCACGCTGACGCGGTGGTTGCCGTCTTTCACGAAGTACAGATCGCCGACTTTGTAGACCTGAATGGGCGGCAGTTCCTTGCCTTCCAACTGGGCACTCCGCACGCCGATCCAGCGCTCATCGAGGTGCTTTTCTTTGGGCAGGTAGTGGCGGTCAAACTCGCGGTAGCGGTCAACAGAACCGGTGATCTGATCGACGGGAATAGCTTGCAAGCCCAACTGGTGCTCACCTTGAGGGCCAAGATGTTTCATCCAGTCGAAGGGCAAGAGTTCATTGGGTTCACGGCGCAAGATGCCCAGCAAGTCCCGCACATCGGCGAGTAAGCGGGCACGTTCGACTTCATGTCTGGCCTGATTGTTGGCGTGCATGTGGTGTACTCCTCGCAGCTCTTACCTGAGTGGGCGGAACTGCTAAGACCAGGGGCAACGCTTTTCCGGGGAAGAAGAAATGAGCCCCGGACTTGAAACAAGTATACGTGCCCTGCCCTTACCCCGTCCTGACAAGTTTGGTCAGGATGCCGTCTGCTGACGCGCCCAGACGCTACTGCGCCCGACCCCGATCTATCGGAAGCCTTAACACTGGCCCCCGCCTGCCCAGAATTGGGGGTTCGCCTCTACCCCAGAGTGTGTGGGCGGCGTTGAATACCCCCCATGTTAGGCAGATTTTTCAAGAAGCCCGAGAACGATATGGGAGGCCGCGTGCCGCCCGGTCAGACCCTTACCACCCGGTTTCCGGTGCTGACCTATGGCCCGGCCCAACGCTACGCAGCGGCCGATGTGGTGATCCGTATAACCGGGCTGGCCGAGGAAAAAACGCTGACATGGGCCGAACTGATGGCTCTGCCGCAAACCACCCTGACCTACGATATTCACTGCGTGACCCACTGGAGCAAGCTGGATACTACCTGGACGGGTGTGCGGGTCGTAGACCTGATGCAACATCTAAAGCTGAAGCCGGGGGCCACCCACGTCATGCAGCACAGCGTCGGCGGGTATACCACCAACCTCAGCCTCGAAGACTTTACGCGCCCCGAAAACTTGTTGGCCTACGAATTTGACGGTGAGCCGCTGGAAGCTGAACACGGCGGGCCGCTGCGTCTGGTGGTGCCGCACCTGTACTTCTGGAAGAGTGCCAAATGGCTGACCGGCCTGGAGTTTATGGCCGACGATGAACCCGGATTCTGGGAGCGCAACGGCTATCACATGCGGGGCGATCCGTTTAAAGATGAGCGGTATAGCGACTGAGAATTCCGATTGGAAGCCGTGCATTTTGGCTTTCAATCCGACTGCAAGGACTTGCGGAGGTGCAGCGCAGACAAGGAACAAATACGGTTCACGTGGAAGGGACGCGCAGCCAGTGGGGTTCTGGGTGTGCAGGAATGAAGGGGTATCCGTATGAGCGGGCCATCTAGCGACCCCTATCTCGTCCCCGACGTGTTGCAGCCGGGGCTGACGCTGGTGCTGATCGGCACGGCCCCCAGCAAGATCAGTGCGCGGGCGCAGGCCTACTACGCCAACCCCCAAAACAAGTTCTGGAGCGTGCTACACAGCGTGGGCCTCACGCCCCGGCAACTGTCGCCCCACGATTACGCGCTGTTGCCCACCTGGGGGATCGGCCTGACCGATGTTGCCAAACGGCATTCGGGTGTAGACGCTGCCTTGCCCGCTGAGGCATGGGCACCCGAAGAATTGCGCCAAAAAATTCGCACCCACGCGCCGCAAGTGGTGGCTTTTACCAGCAAACGCGGCGCGTCCGAGGTGTTGGGCAAAGCCACCGGGCGCTTGCCCTACGGCGTGCAGACCGACTTGCTGGAGGGGGCAGAAGTGTGGGTCTTGCCGTCTACGAGTCCATTGGGTCACACCCATTTTGTGCTGGAGCCCTGGCAGGCGCTGGCGGAGCGCGTGGCGGAGTTGCGGGGTCTAAGGGTCTAAGGGTCTAAGGGTCTAAGGGTCTAAGGGTCTAAGGGTGACTCGTGAAAGTTGGCATTTGCTGTTGCCGTTCTGAGACAGAGCCCCTTAGACCCGTCCTACAGCCCACGCCCCACATCCTCTGTTTCCGGCGGCAATGCAGGCGGCAGCACCAACACACTCAGTGCCAGCCCGCCTAATCCGGCCATGACGGCCACGCCCAGCCAGAGTTCCAGACTCAGGTTGCTGAGGCCCAGCCACACGTTGAGGGCGAGGTAAGGTGCCCAGACCAGCAGCGGCAACAGAAAAGCGAAGGCGCGGAAGGCAGCGGGGCGACGTGGGGAAGGATCAAGCCCTAGCAGCAGCGCATCGAGGACCAAGCCGCACGCCAGCATCAGTACCGGCTCGCGCCACGTTCCGGGCATCAGCATCAGCGTCATCAGCAGGGTGTTCAGGCCGTACATGACTGTAATGGCCCCAAACGGCAACCGAAAGCGGCGCAGCAAGAGCAGCACTGGGACAGCCAAAATGAGCGCGGTCAGCAGGGTGCCGCCCAGTTCGGCCCGCAGTTGCACATATTCGGTACCCTGCGGCGCACGCAAATAGCCCCACAGGTACATCTGCATAAACGACGTGAAGCATAAAATGGCGGTAGCAGCCATCACTGCGGGCCATACGACCCCGGCAGGTGCGCGGCGCAGCGTGGGCATCCGCCAGGAAGCGTTTAGCGGCGCACTCAGAATCAGCACCGAACCCGCGAACAGCAGCAAATGGGTGGGCGAAAGCAGGGCTTCTATGCCTAGCTCTATGCCAAAAACGGTGTGCCAGAGCAGGTCGCCTAGGCCGCCCAGGGCAAATACGGGCACCCCCAACGCGGCGGGCCAGTACCCGTCGGGAAAGGCCGCCACGCCGCGCCGCCCAGCCCTCATGCCCTGCCAGGTCAGCCACAACGTCCAGCCCGCCACCGCCGCGAAGCCGCTATAAAACAGCGCGTGCCACGGTGTAAAAAAGGTTTCCAGACTCTCACCCAGATTGTTGTGCGCCCAGCCATCCACAAAAATGCCCACCATCAGCCACCAGCCGAGGCCCACCGTAACCAAGTTTTGCGTAGATGTAGCCCGGCCTGAAGCGGCGGCGAGCGCGGCGGCGGGATGGATGGTGGTCATGCCACAAGTTTAAACCTGTGTCAGGCAGCCTGCATCAATTTCCGGCGTACTGAATCCGCCACACCTTGCCCGCGCCGTCATCGGTGAGCAGCATGGCCCCGTCGGCGGCCACCACCAGGTCTACAGGCCGCCCCAGCACCCTTTGACCCGACAGGAATCCGGTCAAGAAATCCGTGGTCTTGCCCGTTTTCGGGTCGATCATAATTACTTTGTAGCCGCTCTTTTGCGAGCGGTTCCAGCTGCCGTGCAGAGCAGAAAACATCATGCCCCGGTAGGCGGCGGGGAAGGCGTTGCCGGTGTAGAAGGCCAGACCAAGCGGGGCCGAGTGCGCGGTGGTCAGGGCAAAGGCGGGCGTGGCGTTGGCACAAGTGCTGGCATTTTTGCGACCAAAATCCTTGTCCCAGACTTGGGCTTTGCCTGCCTGCGTGGTGTAGCAGTACGGCCAGCCGTAAAATCCACCTGCTTGCACGCGGTAAAACCCTTCGGGCGGAATGTCGTCGCCCAGTTGGTCGCGCCCATTATTGGTGGCGTATAACGTGCTGCCGTTCCACTCCAGGCCCACCGCATTTCGCAGGCCCGACGCGAAGAGTTTGCCGTTTTTGCCCTCGGCATCGTAGACCCAGATGGCGGCGCGGCGAGGGTCGCTTTCCTCGCATACATTGCAGGTGCTGCCTACCGACACGTACATTTTGCCGTCTGGGCCAAATTCTACGGTACGGGTCGAATGCCCGCCGCCGCCCGGCAGATCCACCACTTTTTGCGCCGCACCGCTGGCCTTCACGTCGCCCGACATGAATTTGAAGCGCACCACGCCGTCGGTATTGGCTACATACAAAAACCCGCCGTGGAAGGCCAGTCCGTGCGGGCGGTTCAGACCCGACGCGAACACGGTTTTGCCGTCTGCCTTGCCGTCGCGGTTGGCATCGGCCAGCACGGTCACGGTGCCCGCCCCCTGATCAGACACGAACACGTCTCCGCCCGGCGCGACGGCCATAAAACGCGGCTGCTTGAACCCTTCGGCGAACAGGGTGACGCGGAAGCCGTCTGGCACGGAAAAGGGCGATGGAGACGATGTTTGGGCACAGGCCGAAGCCGACAGCGCGAGTGCGCCGGAAAGCAGGAGGGGGCGAAGCATATGCGGCCAGTAGAGCAAAGCCGGGTGAGAGGTGACGGGGAGGCAGATAAACAGGGATTGACGGAGGGGCGGGCCTGAGGCCTAGGTCAACTCACGCGGGCGGTAGGTCACGGCCTCGGCCAAGTGCGATTCGCGGATGTCGCCACCGCCTGCCAAGTCCGCTACGGTGCGGGCCACACGCAAAATTCGGTCAAAGCCGCGCCCAGTCAGGCCGAGTTGGCGCGCCGCTGCCCTTAAAAAGGCGTCTGGGCCGGGATTCAGGGGCGCGTGCTTGCGAAGTTGCTGGCCCGCTAGGTCGGTATTTCGCCCGCCCTGCCGATCCAGCATCAGGTCGCGGGCGGCGGTAATTCGGGCGCGAACTGGGGCGCTGCTTTCCGGCTCTGGCGCACGCGTCAGTTCATCCACAGTCAGCCTGGGGACTCTGACGACCAAATCTATGCGGTCGAGCAGTGGCCCACTAATTTTCGCGGCGTAGCGGGTGCGCTGGAGCGGCGTGCAGGTGCAGGCCTTTTCAGGGTCGCCAAAGTGCCCACAGGGGCAGGGATTCATGGCGGCGATCAGTTGAAAGCGGGCCGGATAGTCCACGCTGGCCCGCGCCCGGCTGATGGTCACCGTACCGTCTTCCAGTGGTTGCCTCAAAGTTTCTAGCGCCTTGCGACTAAATTCGGGGAACTCGTCGAGAAATAAAACGCCCCGGTGCGCCAGCGACACTTCCCCCGGACGCGGCACGCTGCCCCCGCCGATCAGTCCGGCATCCGACACGGTGTGGTGGGGCGTGCGGTACGGAGCCGCCAAAGTCAGCGTGCCCCGTACCGTCAAGAGTCCCGCAGCCGAATGAATGCGCGTGACTTCCAGCGCCTCGGCCCGCGTGAGGGGCGGCAGCAAGCCCGGAGCGCGGCGGGCCAGCATGGTTTTGCCGCTGCCCGGAGAGCCGATCATCAGGAGGTTGTGGCCGCCCGCCAGCGCAATCTCCAGGGCGCGGCGGGCCGAACTCTGGCCCTTCAGGTCGGCCAGATCGGGGTGCAGGTCGCTGGGGGCGTCGGGCAGGGGCGGGTCGGTGGCGCTCAGCAGGGCTTGGCCGCTCAGGTGTCGCACGGCTTCCAATAAATTGGCGGCCCCAAATACCGTTACACCGTCTATCAGCGCGGCTTCGCGGGCGTTTCCGGCGGGCAGCAGCGCAGGCAGGCCAAGGCTGGAGGCCAGCAGCGCCAGATTTACCGCCCCCGCGATGGGCCGCAGCGTGCCGTCCAGCGCCAGTTCGCCCGCCACCAACGTGCCTTCCAGCGCCGACGCAGGCAAGAGTTCCTGCGCCGCCAGCAGCCCCAGCGCAATCGGCAAGTCGTACAGCGGGCCTTCTTTTCGCAGGTCGGCGGGGGCCAGATTGACCGTAATTCTGGCCGCCGGAAAGGGCAATCCCGCGTTCCGAATTGCCGCCCGCACCCGTTCCCGCGCCTCACTCACCGATTGATCGGGCAGGCCCACCACACTAAACGCTGGCAAACCGGGGCTGACATCTACTTCTACTTCAACTGGTACGGCATCCACGCCGATCAGGGCCACACTCCGCGCCCGCGCCAGCATCAGCTACGCCTCTGGAGAGGGGCGGCGGGCAGAAGTGGGGGCGGGAATGTCACACCAGTCAGCTTAAGGCCAAAATGAGAAAAATATTACACGCTGTATATGGGGCCGTTTGGGGGTGTGCTGAGCCTGGGCCGGCTTCAGCTGCCCGAATTGCCGCCCGATGCACGGATATACCAGTGTGCTACTGCCCGCATCACGTCTTTGCCGCCCGCATCCTTGACGGTTACGTTTACGGTCAATCTGGCTTTGCCCTGCTCGGCAAACTCGGCGGCGGCGGCGGGCAAGGTGGCCGGGTCGATCTGGCCCTGCGCGGTAATGTCGCCCTGAGCGCGGGCCACATAATGCGTTTCCAGCTTCTCTATCAGCGGGATGGCCTGCGCCAATTGCGCGGCAAACGCTCCGGCAAAGGCGGCCCCACTCACGGCTTCGGCCAGCAAAAACTGTGCCCCGGCATGAATGGTGCCCAGGTGGTTGCGAAACGGCGCAGTGTCGGCACAGACACCCTCGGCCCAGCCCACGCCCACATCGGTGATCTGTACACCCACCGTCGCATTCATGGGAATGGCGTGCAGCGCGGCCTTCACCGCTTTTACGGCAAATCCGGGCAGGGCGGGGCGGGCAGGGGAGGCGGCAGTATCAGGCTGGGTCATGGGTGAACCTCCGGGGGAGAAGTGGGGACAAGCTGGAAATTTTGAACTGAGTATAACGGCAGAATGGAACGTAGTGTTGGGCTTGTTCTGCGCTTCCTGTTCCATCGCTCAGGTATACGGGTCTTCCAGATACCGCCGCAGCACCGCCAGCGGCGCATACGTTCCTGCGTGCAGTTCGGCGGCTACGGCCCGTGCCTGTGCCCACGTCGCCTCGTCCAGCTCCGGGGTCACCAGCCCGGCCTTCACTGCCTCCTCCAGGTCTTCGGCGTCAATGATGTTGGTTGCATTGACGCCCCAGCCGCCCGCTTCCGGCTCGGCGATCACGTCCAGATAGAGGTCGTCGTGCCAGGGCAGGCCGTCTTCGCCCACGCCCTCGCCCGTGTGGATGTCGGCGTAAAACTGCACGGGCCGTCCCCGTTCGTTCAGCTGCACAGTCAGGGCGCTGCCCATCACGCCTTCTCCCATTCCGGTGGGGTGGGCACGTACCCAGCGGAAGCCGTTGTCCAGAATCCGCACCGTGCCCTCTCCGGCGGGGCGCGGCACATCCAGCGGCCTGATGACCGTGTGGGCCGTGAAATCCAGAATTACGTAGCCCGGAATGGTGGTCTGGGTCTGCGTGTGGGCGGTCACGCGTGCCCAGGGGCGGAGGTCAAAAATCTTGCGTTTCATGCCGCCAGCCTAAGCCCGCTACCATGGGGGTGTGAATGGACGAACCCGGAGCCTGCGCCTGTGGCTGAGTTTGGTGGGCATGCTGGCCCTCTTGGGCGGTCTAAGCGTGTGGGGCAGCGTGCAGCAATCGCGTGCAGCACAGCAGCAAACTCAGCAGAGTGGGGAAGCGCCGCCGCCGCGTCAGGCTGAACCTCAACGTTAACGGCAGTCCGCCCCGGTACGATTTCGGGAATATGTGCGTCAGGTGGGCCTCGCCGCCGATGTGCTGGGCCAAGACGAGCGCGACGCTTCTTGCCCTAGCGTCAGCAGCATTGAGAGTGGCGTGGGTGACCCACTGCCCGAAACGGCGGCCTGCATCATCCAGAACACCGGGAATGAAGTGCGTTCCGTGCTGCTGACCCCCAAAGACGGGCGGAAATTTGCCTGGCCTGCCAAATAAAAACCACAACACTGGATGTCCTGGCCGCGCTAGTCGAACAGCCTCCAGAACTCTCCATCAAAGAACGGAGCCGACCTCGGGTTAGCGGGGTAGGCTCTGGCAGATTGGGTAAAAAAGGGAAGGCTGGATTAGGCATCTAGGCAAAGATGAAGTCCTCTCTGGAGAACGCTCAGTCTGGTACGGGTCGGTGAAGGCCAGACCGTTCCTGTCATGCGTGTCCTGGCCCCTCGCGGCGTTCCCTAGAGTTCCAAAATGCGTGGGCTCAGCCCAGGGAGCAGCAGCCACAGGCACACCTCAAGCGGGCAGTCTCTATCTGCCTGAAACAGGCCCAGCGAGATCGTCCGGTCGGGCAACGACCAGCTCACTTGCCCCGTGGAGTCCGTCTGAGCGGGTTCGCCGAGCACCTGCGCCGCCTGAGCGATCAGGGTCTGCATTACCTCGCTCGCCTCCTGCCAGCGTTGGTCAATCACTGCGTAGGGGTCTTCCAGCTCCTCATCGGTATAGTCGCCGCGCCCATCAAGCAACTCCTGAAAGTCCTCGGACTCGTGAAGCGTCAGGTTCAGATAGAGCGTGCCGTCCGGCGCGTCGTTGCACCGCAGGTGGGTGCCGTCAGGCAGCGTGACACCCTCCTGGGGCAGCGCCTCCCAGCTCACGGGGAGGGCGGGGAGGACAGGCCACAGGGCCGCGCGATCCGTTAGAGCGGGGGTCATCTCACCCTACAGCCTAGGGCATGTCGCACGAGGCCTGTCTGATGGGTCTCTACCAGACAGGCTGAACCCGTTGGCCCACACGCCCTACAGCTGAGCCGCCTGTGGAGTGGCCGACTCCTGCAATGTCCGCAACGCTTCCAACATCAGGTTGCCCTCGGTGGCCTGCACGCGGGTTTTGAGGCTTGCGAGCGTATCGCCGGGCAGCACCGGCACACGCGCCTGGGCCAGAATCGGCCCCTCGTCTATGCCCTGCGTGACCAGATGCACCGTCGCGCCGCTTTCCTTGTCGCCTGCCACCAGAACGGCCTGATGCACCCGGTCTCCGTACATGCCGCGCCCGCCGTGCCGGGGCAACAGGCTGGGATGCACATTCACCACGCGCCCCGCAAAATGCCCCAGCACACGCGGCCCCAACTCGCGCATATAGCCGCTGAGCACGAGGGTTTCGGCTCCAGCATCCAGCAAAAACTCCAGAATGGCAGCGTCTAGCGCATCGGCGTCTGGAATGCGGGCCGAGCTGAGATGTGCCCACTTCAGGCCCGCTTCCTGCGCCCACAGCAGCGCCGGAGAACGGCTGTTGTTGGAGGCCAGCGCAACGGGAGTGCCTGCCAACTGGCCCGACTCGCAGGCCGCCGCGATATGCCGGGCCGCGCTTCCTCCGTGTGAGGCGAGGAAGGCCAACTTCATAGGCGCTGCACGCGGTCAGGAGAGTGTGAACCGTAGATCGTGGTTTGGGCTGTTTCCACATTCCACATTCCACGTTCAGGCAATTTCACTGCTCTCAGTCTCACTGCTCCGGCTCGCCAACCCGCCCCAACTCCTGAAGCAGATAAGCGCCCGTCAGAATCCCGTTGTGGTAGTCCTCCAGCGCAAAGCTTTCGTTGGGCGAGTGGGGGGCGTCTTCGTTCAGACCGAAGTCTACAAGCAGCACGGGTGCGCCCAGAATGGAGCGGAAGTCGGCCACGATGGGAATGCTGCCCCCGGTACGGGCAAAGGCGGCGTCGCGGTTGTAGACCCGCTTCAGGGCGCGGCCGGCCGCCTGCACAAACGGAGAATCGGCGTCCACTTTAATCGGTTGGCCGCCGTGCAGCGACTTCACTTCTACCTTCACGCCTTCGGGGGCGATGGTCGGCACGTAGTCGGTGATGAGCTGCGTGATGCGTTCCGGGTCTTGGCCGGGCACCAGCCGCATACTGACTTTGGCTCCGGCTTTGGCGGCAATCACGGTTTTGCTGCCCTCGCCCTGATAGCCGCCCCAGATGCCGTTCACGTCCAGCGTGGGGCGTGCCCAGAGGCGTTCCAGCACGCTGTATCCGGCCTCTCCGGGCAGGGCAGGCACATCTATGGAAGCGGCAAACGCGGCGTCGTCCTGCGGCAGTTTGGCCCACATTTCGCGCTCGGCGGGCGTAATTTCCTCCACGCCGTCATAGAAGCCGGGAATGGTCACGCGGCCCTGATCATCCTTCAGTTTGGCGATGATTTCGGCCAGTGCATTGATCGGGTTGGGTGCGGCCCCGCCGTAGCTGCCGCTGTGCAGGTCACGGTTTGCGCCCTGCACATGAATTTCCACATAACTCAGACCGCGCAGGCCGTAGGTTACCGTGGGCACGTCGGGGGCAAAGCGGCTGCCGTCTGAAATCACGATCACGTCGGCCTTCAGCGCCTCTACGTTTTGGCGCAGGTAGGCCGCGAGGCTGGGGCTGCCCACCTCTTCCTCACCTTCCAGTAAAAACTTGACGTTCACGGGCAGTTCGCCCTGAGAGAGCAGCAGTTCCACGCCGCGCACATGGGCGTAGGCCTGTCCTTTATCGTCGGTGCTGCCGCGCGCATAGACCCGGCCATCCCTGACGGTGGGTTCGAAGGGTGGCGAGACCCATTCTTCCAGCGGGGCTTCGGGCTGCACGTCGTAATGGCCGTAGATCAGCACGGTAGGCAGGCTGGCATCCACCTGTTTTTCGGCAAACACCACCGGATGTCCGGCCACCGTTTGCCCGCTTTTGCCCGCATGAGACGTAGCATCTACGCGCACGGCAAAGCCCAACGTTTCCAACTTGGCCCGCAAAAAGTCGGCGGCGCGGGCCATGTCGGGCACGTGGCTGGGGTCGGCGCTGACACTGGGAATGCGGAGCAGGTCAAACAATTCGGCTTCGGCCCCGGCGCGGTCAAGGTGGGCCGAAAGATCGGAAGAACCCGTCAGATGCTCAGAACTGGTCATGCCCGGAATCATAGCGGCAACGGTGGATGGGGGAGAGGTCACAGGCCGTTGCCACGCCGCTTAGGCGTCTGGACTGGCCGAACAGGTGTGCCGCCGCCCCTTTGTTGTTCCCCATCACGGTCAGCAATCTTGCTTCCGGTATACTCAGGGAAGGTATGGCAAATCAGTCTAAGCATCGTCCGGTCTACGTGATTTCTGTCGCGGCAGAGCTGGTGGATATGCATCCGCAGACCCTCCGTCTGTACGAGCGCAAAGGCCTGATTCGTCCGGGCCGCAGCACCGGCAAAACCCGCCTGTACAGCGAACGGGACATCGAGCATCTGCGCGAAATCCGCCGCCTGACCCAGGAACTCGGCGTCAATCTGGCAGGCGTGGAAGAAGTGATGCGCCTTCAACACGAACTCGACGATATGCAGGGCGAGTTCGAGGCCGAGATTGAGCGCATCGAGGGCGAGTTGCGCGAGCAGGTGCAGCAAAAAGCTCTGCCGGCGCCCGGGGAAAAACTTGACCCACGTGACCGCCCGGTATACGTCATCAGTATCGCCGCCGAATTGGTGGACATGCACCCGCAAACCCTGCGCCTGTACGAACGCAAGCAACTGATCCGGCCCGGACGCAGCAGCGGCAAAACCCGCCTGTATAGCGAGCGCGACATAGATCATCTGCGCGAAATCCGCCGCCTGACCCAGGAACTTGGCGTGAATCTGGCGGGCGTAGAAGAAATTATGCGGCTGCGGCACGCGCTGGACGGCGCACGCACGCACCTGGAGGGCAACGTGCGGAAATTGCAGGACGACATTACCGAGCGCATGACCCTGTGGCGCGAATTGCCTGCGCCGGAAGAAACCGATATACAGGACGATTCGGCAGACCAAGACGAGGGTCAGCCCGTGCCTGCTTTGCAGAGCGACGGTTGATGTTGAGTGACAACGCAGCTCAGCGTGTGGGCGCGGGCGTAGCTGTGACAGACGGCAACACCATCTTGCTTGTTCGCCGTACCGACAACGGCCTGTGGGACATTCCCGGCGGCGCAGTAGAGCCGGGCGAAGCAGTAGAAGACGCGGCCCGGCGCGAGCTACGCGAAGAAACTGCTTTAGCAGCCGAAACCCTTACACTGCTGGGCGTGTTCAGTGGGCCAGAGTTTCAGCATACCTACCCGGATGGCAACGTCGTGGACTGGGTGACGGTGTTGTTTTCTGCCGATTGCAACGGTCAATTCCCGCGTGCAGGCGATGACGCTACAGCGGTGGCATGGTCTCCACTGGACTCTCTGCCCACCGATCTTTCCCCCGCTGCCCAACGTTACTGCGCTGTCATCCAAACCCACATCGGGCAATCCCAAACCGGAACCGCCCATGCCTGACCTGTGGGTGGTCGGCGATATTCACGGTGCATACGACAAGGTACGGGCCATTTTGCTGCGGGCGGGCCTGATCGATTTTGACGGTGCGTGGACGGCAGGCGACACGCATCTCGTCTTCCTGGGCGACTACATGGATCGGGGGCCAGACGGCATCGGCGTGGTGCGCTTTATTCGGAATCTGGAGATTCAGGCGCGGCTGGCGGGCGGACAGGTCACAGCGCTCCTTGGCAACCATGAAGTGATGTTTCTGGCAGCGCAACGCTTTCGGCGCACCGACCCGGACGACCAATACGGATTCAACGATTACTGGATGAGCAACGGCGGCCAACCCCGCGACGCGGCCCGGATGGAAGCGGGCGACCACGCCTGGCTCAGCGAGCGCCCCGCCTTGGCCCGCGCAGGCAACTGGCTCCTGATGCACGCCGACACGCGCATGTACACCCGCTTTGGCAGCACCATCGAGGAGATCAATGGGGCTATTCAGGCCCTGCTGCAAACCAACGAGCCTGAAGCATGGGGCAGCTTCGCCAATGCCTTCGCTGACCGCTTCGCCTTTTCGCTGAGCAGCGGAGAAAAGTCGGCGTGGCAACTCCTGCGAACCCTCGGCGGAGACCGGCTGGTGCATGGGCATACGCCCGTATACATCCTGCTGGACGAGAATATGCACGGCCCCACCCTCGGCCCCGGCGCACCGATTCCCTACGCAGGGCGGCTGTGCGTGGCGATGGACAGCGGCATGGCCTACCGCGACGACGCCGGATTCATAGCGCGGCTGGACGGCACAGGCATTGCCGAAGTCGTCACTTTTCCCAGTGGCTCACCGCTACACTGATACGGATTCCGATTGAACAGTTCTAAAAAACTGTTTCATTCGACCACAGGGAGTGGGAAAAAATACAGATTCCAGAATGGAGTTGGCCTTCGGTGCTTTCCCGAAAGAGAACGAACTGGCCGGAAGCCGTATGAGGGGTCAATTGACCCCAATCCACAGCCAAAAAAAGCCCCCGCGTGGAGTGTCTCCGGCGGGGGTGAAGTGGTGCGCTTGAATCGGTTGCGCTGGGCGTTCTCAGCATGCTCTGCGGGTACGAACCGGGCCAAGCGTGCCGTAGCCGTGCGCGTGCAGGGCGTCAACTAGGTCGGCGGCAGTCTGCTGTGCATCAATCGGGCGGGCTTCCAGCGTGGCGTCTCCGAGGCGGGCCACAGGCCACACGCGCAGTTGCCAGCCAGTCAGGGCAGGGGCAGTGGGCAGGCTGTCGGGCGTGGTGATTTCTAGTACAAATGCGCCAAACAGGGCCGAGTCGGGCCGGGCTACGCGGGGCGTAACAGGCGCGGCATTGAAGAGGGGCAGGGGGGCAACGGCGGGGCGGGGAACGTGGTAAGTCATGGGTGAAACCTCCTGCTCATAGAGTGCGCTCATTTGCTCTCATAGGCCATCGGCAGCGTGGTGGAGGTACTGACTGGAGCATCGGGTTTACCGATATGGCCGGGACAGATGCGGTTTAGAATGTCGTATGAGCCAACACCGTCAGCAAGCGCCGCCTGAAGATTCGGTGATTCAGCCTCAGCATGCCCAGACTCAGCACAGCCAGCAAGGTCAGCCCACGCTGGCGCAACTGCGGGCACTCCTGCTGGTTTCAGAAGCAGGCGGCTTTGGCGAGGCGGCGGCAGAAGCGGGCGTGTCACAGTCCAGCCTGAGTGAGGCGGTGAGCAAGTTGGAAACGGCCGTGGGCCGACCCCTGCTGCGGCGCACGCAGGGGGGAACCGTGCCCACTGCGGCAGGCCTGCGGGTGCTGGTGCATGCCCGCGCTGCCGTGCAGGCCGCTGCCGATGTGCTGCTGGCCGCGCAGGATGAAGGGGCGTTGTCGGGCCGTCTGCGCCTTTCTTCGTTCCGCTCTACGGCCACGCATCTGCTGCCGCCTGCACTCTCCGCATTCCGCTTTCTTTATCCCGGCGTCACGGTGATGCTGCTCGATAGTGAGGCACACGGCGGCAGTGAATCGGCGGTGCGGGCGGGCCGCGTCGACCTGTCGGTGGTGGTGGGGCGGCAGGTGCCGGGGCTGCTCCTCACGCCATTGGCCGAAGATGAATACCTGTATGTAGCCCCCGAATCACGCGGCCCACACCCGGTGTCGTGGGCCGACCTCGCCGCCGCGCCCATGATTTTGCCCCCCCACCGCGACCCCTGTTTCGAGCGAGTACGCGGCTACCTCGAAGCCCACGCCATTCCCCTCACCGACCTGATGGAAGTCGAACAGGACAGCGTGACCCTCAGTATGGTGCGCTATGGCCTCGGCATTACCGTGATGCCCCGGCTGGCGCTCTCGCCGCTGCCGCCCGGATTGATCGCGCTGCCGCTGCCTGACCCGTTGGCGCGTCCACTGTCGCTGGCGGTACTGCCCCAGCGGGCGGGGTTGCCCCTGGTGCGGGCCTTTACACGGGTACTGCTCGACAGTGTGCAGGCGCAGGCCGCGTTGACTCCATCTGTGCCGGAAGTGGTGGCAGGGGAGGGCAAGGGGGGCGAGCGCGTGCGGCACTAGAGGGCCATCTGTCTACCTCTCCAATTCGTCACGTCCTGCCGTACTTTGCTACACTCCCCCCATGAAGCGCGTGCCCTCCCTCTCTCTGTGTTGTCTGCCCCAGCGGTAAAGCAGGGCACGCTTGCCTGTCGCCGCGCCAAGTTGTCTGGCGCGGCGTTTTTGTATCTTCCCCCTCTGTTCTGATTCTCCACCGGAGCCACCATGACCCAACCTGACGCCAGTTCACCTGCCCGCACACCCGACTCCGATATTTTCCTGTACGACACCATGCAGCGCCAGAAAGTGCGGTTTGTGCCAACCACACCGGGGCGCGTGGGCATGTATCTCTGCGGGCCGACGGTGTACAGCGACGCGCATTTGGGCCATGCCAAAAAAGAAGTTGCCTTTGACGTGATTCGCCGCGCCCTGATGCACTTTGGGTACGCTGTGCGCTACGTGACCAATATTACCGACGTGGGCCACCTGCAAAACGATTCCGACGACGGCGAGGACAAATTGCTGGCCCGCGCCCGCCTGGAGCAATTGGAGCCGATGGAAGTGGCCGACAAGTATTTCTGGTCTTTTGTCAGCGATATGGACGCCCTGAACATCCTTAAGCCCAGCATCAATCCCCGCGCCACCGGGCACATTACCGAGCAGATTTCCTTGATAGAGGAACTGACCTCGCGCGGCCACGCCTACGCCTCCAACGGCAGTGTTTATTTTGATGTGCGGAGTTGGCCCGACTACGGCAAACTGTCGGGCCGCAAGCTGGACGATCAGGCCGAGGGCACGCGGGAAGACATTCGCACCGAGAAGCGTGATCCGCGTGACTTTGCCCTCTGGAAGAAGGCTGAGGCGGGCCACATCATGCGCTGGGACTCTCCGTGGGGCGTGGGCTTTCCAGGCTGGCACATCGAATGCAGCGCCATGAGCCTGAAGTATCTGGGCGAGGGCTTCGATATTCACGGCGGCGGCCTGGACCTGCAATTCCCGCACCACGAGGCCGAAATCGCGCAGTCGGAAGCGGCGGGGCACGCCTTTGCCCGCTACTGGATGCACAACAACATGCTGACCATCAACGGCGAGAAGATGAGCAAGAGCAAGGGCAACTTCACGACCCTCAAAGACCTGTTGATGCAGCACGACCCGATGGTGATCCGCTACCTGCTGGTGTCCAGCCACTACCGCTCCATCACCGAATTCAGCGACGCGGCTTTTGAGGGCGCACGCAGCGGATACCGCCGACTGAGTGAGGCTCTGCACGAGATTGAGCGCCACTTGCCTACCGCTCAAGCAGGCAATGACACTGCCCTAAACGCCAGGATTGCGGCCCACCGCAAAGCCTTCGAGGATGCCCTGCGCGACGATTTTAATACGCCCAAAGCTATCGCCGCGCTGTTTGGCCTGACCACCGATATGAACGCCGCCATCAACGCTGGCCCGGTGGGGGCGGCCACGCTGGAAGCCGCCCAAGAGGTGTACCGCACGTTGGGCGGGGGCGTGCTGGGGCTATTTTCTGGTTCATCTAACGGGCAAGCAGCGCAAGCCGACGAAGCCCCGGTGGTAGACGCCCTGATGGAACTGGTGTTGCAGGCCCGCCAGAACTACCGCCTGAATAAGCAGTACGCTCAGGCCGACGAACTCCGGCAAACGCTGACCCGCGTGGGCGTGACGGTAGAGGACACCAAAGACGGCCCCCGCTGGCGCAAATAAGGCAACCACTAACACAGCACCCGTCAATCCATCACCCGCCGGGGGCTGGGCAAAACATATTGATGAGACTTCCTCACCGTCCTGTCAGAACTTTGTCAACTTGGCCCGTTAAGCTGGGGGCCGAGCGGTGACGCAGCGTCATTCGTTCTTCCCCCCCGTGGACACGCCACCCCCCTTTAGGCGTGTCCACTTCTTTTGGCTTGTGGTTCAGGCGTGCGGCAGTGGTGCGAACTTGCCGACGCCCCGCTGTGTGAACCCGGTATCATCTTTCACTTCACCGCACAGCTTGGCAGTGAGCGTACACTTCTCCGTATGCTTCCTCCGCTCGTCAGGCAGGTACTCGATAACTTCAACTTCGACGTGGATTCCGAGCGCACTCCGGAAGAAAACACCGACGAAGTGATCAAGAGTGCTTCCTTGTTGGCTGGCGCGATTGCCGTAGAGCCGATTCCCTTTGCCGACATGCTACTGATTACGCCCTTGCAGGCCAAAATGGTGCTGCACATCGGCAAGATTTACGGCTTCGACGTGACTGCTGAACGCGCCCGTGAAATCGCGCAGGAACTCGGCGTCACGTTGGCCTACGGCATGGCGGCCCGTCAGGTCATGCGTGGGCTGGCGAAACTGGCCTTGCCTGTCATCGGCGGCATTATTACCGCCCCCGCGGTGTATGGTTGGACGTTTGCACTGGGGCGGGTGGCCCAAAACTACTTCGAGCGCAAGCGTCAGGGCCTGCCTTTTGCCCGACCCGATCAGGTGAAAGTGGTGCAGGAAGCCAAGCAGCAAACCCGCCGCGCCCTGCCCAGCGCACAGGATTTTACCGATCTGGCTTCCGAACTGCGCCGCCGTGCCGAAGAAAAAAGCAAAGGCAACGGCCCCAGCAGTATGAACTGAGGGTCAGAGGCACTGATACCTTCAAGCATGGTTCTGTCTCAGCGTTGGAACGAAAGAGATTGGGATGGGTCATGGCTGGTCATTCCTGATCTCCACGGCCACGCCGCCCGCTTGAACGTGGCCCTCAAGTTGGCACAGCACTTCCAGGCGTCCAAATTGGTTTTCTTGGGCGATCTGATCGACGATTCCCCACGCCGCCGAGTGGCCCGCCGTATGCCGCCCAGTCCCGGCACTGGCGACAATTCGCGCTTGGTGCCGGAAACGGTGCGCGTACTGGTGGAATTGGGCCGCGCCGAACTGATATTGGGCAACCATGAGGCGATGGCCGCCGCAAGTGTTCTGGACGATCACCGCCCGCTGATGAACCTGTGGTGGAAGGTGGGAGGCCGGGAAGCCGCCGCGTCGTATGGCTGGGATGGCCGGGGCGATTCACCTGCGCTGATGGCTGATTTGCGTTGGGTGCGCGAGAATGCCTGCCTGTGGCTGGAAATCGGGCCGCCGGGTGCAACAATCCTCCTTTCTCACGCCACGCGGCCCACGCCCGAGCGGTATGTCAGTGGCCTGAACCGGGCAGGCGACCTGCTGCCCAGCGACAGCGATGACGACGTGGTTTGGTTTCCACTTGGCCTAGAGGCCGCCAATGGTGCACGCCTGCTCTCCCTGCCAACTCTGCCGCCCAGATTCGTCGCTAGCTTGCACGGACACATGGAAACACCGGGCCTCTGGACACTGTTGGACACAGAGAACAACCCGGCGTATCAGTTAGATATGAATCCAGCACGACAGAAATTGGCGCTGATGCTGGTCAGTGCAGAGGGTCAGATGAAACCGCATCTGACCCCTGTAAAATAAGGTTTTAGCCTACAGGCCCATCAGCCCACAAAGACATTCTGACCGTCAATTCGCACAGCGACGCGGTCTAGCGGGCGCACGGCGGGGCCTTTGACCACGTCTCCGGTGAGAGTAAACACCGAGCCGTGACAGGGGCAATTGAACGCCGTAGCCGCGCCTGTGCCCGCCGCCTGCACGCCGCAGCCGTTGTGGGTGCAGCGGTCACTGAGGGCCAGAAGATGCACGTCGCCGCTGCTGGCCGCGCCCGCCTGAGCCGCTGGGATACGGGCCAGCAGCACGCCTTTGCCGCCTACCTGCACCAGTTGCGTGCTGCCTACTGCCGGAAAAGCGCCCAGCGTGGAGGTGGCCGCCGGAGCAGCAGCCGGGGCCGCCGCTGGAGTCACAGCCGCTGCAGGAGCAGGAGTTGCGGGGGCCGCAGCGGGTGCAGCGGTGTTCATCATGGGCTGCATCATCGGGGCGCACCCGGTCAGCAGGACGGCCCCGCCCACCAACTTGACGGCGGTGCGGCGGTTCAGATCAGTCTGGGTGCTGTTCAACTGGGTGTTGGGGGCAGCGGCGGCAGTCTGATCTTCGGTCTGGGTGTGCTGGGTCATGGCGGTTCCTCCAGAAGCGGTCAAGCGAGATGCACGATGTGGGACAGACGGTACGGGTCGGAAACAGTCCAGCACGGCAGAACTGAACACTTATAGGCTCCGGCCTGCCCCAGTGGACAGCCAGAACCCCTCTACATTGAAAGACCTACCTATACCGTACCCTCCAATGATGAGGTACACAAGGGGGAATCAGACACCTTTCGGCCCCGTGCCGCTTGACCGGGGAGCGGGCGGTGCGGCACACTGGCGGCAGCGTCGATCCGCAGAAGTAGCGGCACACGACCCCAAGAGCGAGCCTGTGGCGGTGAGAGTCAGGCGGGAAGTCGGGCCGTGAAGGGCAGCGGGGAGCGCGGGCTGCGGCAAGTGGTCCGACAACATGTTTCAGAGTGCCCCGGCAGCGTTTCGGGGAACTGGGGTGGAACCGCGCAGGGCCAAGCAGGCCCACACTGCGCCCCCAGGCGAGCCAATCGCCGGGGCGTTCTCTTTTTGTTTTTGCCCCGGCGGGCGGCCAGAAGGAGCAACCATGCCCGCAACGTCTATGGAAGAACTGGTCAGCCTGTGCAAACGCCGGGGCTTTATTTTTCAAGGCTCCGAGATTTACGGCGGCCTGCAAGGGTTCTACGATTACGGCCCGCTGGGTGTAGAGCTGAAGAACAACATTAAAGCCGCGTGGTGGCGGGCCAACGTCTACGAGCGCGACGACATGGAAGGCCTAGATGCCAGCATCATCATGCACCGCCAGGTGTTGCGCCACAGCGGACATGAAGCCACGTTTTCCGACCCGATGATCGACAATAAAAAGAACAACAAGCGCTACCGGCTCGATCATCTGGTGAAGGATCAGAAGGCCGATGTGATCGCCAAAGTCGCGGAGCTGATCGGTGAAGATGTGGCGAATTTTCCGGCAGTGGTGGCGGCCCTGAATAAAAAGCCCGCCGAAGCCAGCGCGGCCCTGAAAACGGCAGGCGTGCGCGACCCCTTTTCCGGCGAGGTGGGCGACTGGACGGAACCCAAGCCCTTCAACATGATGTTTAAGACCACGATTGGCCCGGTGGCCGATGAGGAAAGCTACGGCTACCTGCGCCCCGAAACCGCGCAGGGCATCTTCGTGAACTTCAAGAACGTCGTGGACAGCACCAGCCGCCGCCTGCCGTTCGGCATCGCCCAGATCGGCAAGGCCTTTCGCAACGAGATCACGCCCCGCAATTTTATTTTCCGGGTGCGCGAACTGGAGCAGATGGAAATTGAATTCTTCTGCACCCCCGGCACCGACGAAACGTGGCATCAGCACTGGCTGGAACAACGCCTGAGCTGGTGGGAAGCGCAGGGCATCCCGCGCAGCAAGATCGACATTCTGGACGTGCCCAAAGAGGATCTGGCACATTACTCCAAGCGCACCTACGACCTGATGTACGACTACCCCACGCTGGGCTACGAGGAAATCGAGGGCATTGCCAACCGCTCGGACTACGATCTGGGCAGCCACACCAAGGCGCAGGGCGAGCTGAACCTGACCGCCCGTGTGGAAGAAAACCTGGACAGCATCGCCAAGCTGACCATTCCACACCCCGAAACCAACAAGCCCGTCGTGCCGTTTGTGATTGAGCCGTCTGCGGGGGTAGACCGGGCGCTGTTGGCGGTACTCAGCGAGGCGTTTACCAAAGAAACCCTAGAAAACGGCAATGAACGCATCGTGCTGAAGCTGAAGCCACACCTTGCGCCCATCAAAGTGGCCGTCATTCCGCTGGCCCGCAACAAATCCGAACTGGTGGAACTGGCCCGTTCCATTAAATCCGATCTGCAAAAGCTGGGGCTTGGCCGTATTTTGCTGGAAGACAGCGGCAATATCGGTAAGGCTTACCGCCGTCATGATGAAATCGGTACGCCGTATTGCGTGACGGTAGACTTCGACACCATCGGCCAAAGTGCGGAAGGTGCAGACCAGAGTTTGAAAGACACCGTGACCATTCGTGACCGCAACACCTTGGCGCAGGTAAGAATCAAGATCAGTGAATTGGCCGGGTGGATTACAGCGCATTTGAAATAGAGGCTTCTCCGAATTAAAAGTATTGCCCCTGCTGAGCGCGGGGGCTTTTTTCTTCCCACTCCCCGCCGTTCCTTCATCCTGACATTCCGCCGCCACCCATTCCCTTACGCTGACCGTATGACGAAAGTGGGCATGGTTGGGTCAGGTATGGTGGGCAGTGCGGCGGGATTTGCGCTGGTGCTGCGGGGCAGTTGCACCGAATTGGTGCTGGTAGATAAGGACGCGGCGCGGGCGCAGGCCGAAGCGCAGGACATCTCGCACGCCACGCCGGTCAGCCATCCGGTGCGGGTCAGCAGCGGCGGCTTTGAGGCTCTGGCCGGGGCCAGCGTGGTCATCCTCACGGCGGGCGCGAACCAGAAACCCGGCGAAGATCGCCTGAGTCTGCTGAAGCGCAACGCCGATATTTTCCGTGAGCTGGTGCCGCAGATTACACAGGCCGCGCCCCATGCAGTGTTGCTGGTGGCGACCAATCCAGTCGACCTGATGACGGCCCTGACCGCCAAACTCGCGCCAAATCAGCCTGTCGTCGGTTCAGGTACGGTGCTGGACAGCGCCCGCTTTCGCGCCCTGATTGCGGCCAAAGTCGGCGTGGCCCCGCAGCATGTTCACGCCTCGGTGCTGGGCGAACACGGCGACTCCGAGGTGCTGGGCTGGAGCAGCGCCAGTGTGGGCGGCGTGCCTCTGGCGCAGGTGATTGACTTGACCGAGGAAGTAACACAGGAAATCGAGAACGGCACACGCGGCGCGGCGGCGCAGATTATTGCCGGGAAACACGCCACCAACTACGGCGTCGGCGCGGCGTTGGCCCTCATCACCGAGGCCGTGCTGCGAGATCGCCGCGCCGTCCTGACCGTCAGCGGGCCGTCGCCGTATGGCCCCTGCCTGAGCCTGCCGCGTGTGGTGGGCGCAGGCGGCATCGGGGCCACCCTGACGCCCGATCTGTCGGAGCAAGAGAAAGCTGCACTGGAACGCAGCGCAGCGGTATTGATGGAAGCGGCGAAAGGGCTACCAGAACTCTCCGCCTGAGCTTCGCTTACACTCCATTCATGCTTGAGATGAAGGCCGAGTGCGAACACTGCCAAACCGCCCTAGCTGCCGGTGCGGAGGCGCTGATCTGCTCGTTCGAATGCACATTTTGCGCTGCCTGTGCTGCCAGCATGAATCACGTCTGCCCCAATTGCAGCGGCGAACTGCTAACCCGGCCCCGCCGCGCCGTTAAGGGTTTGGGGCCTGTGCGGTCTGGGCCACCGCTGGCCCGGTAATCCCGCGCATCCAATTCAGCGTCCAGCGGGCCACCTGATCGCTCTTGGCCACCGTGATATCCAGATGGCTGGCCCCCGGCAACGTACGCGTGGTCACGGTGGCGCGGGTGAAGGCGGCGAATCGGCGGTAGTCGTTCTCAGTCGTAATCCCATTTTCGGCAGCGATGCCCAGAATCGGGGTAGAGACGGCGCGGGTGTGCCAGACGCGCAGGGTGGTCGCAAACGGCGTGCCCACCGTGTCCAACTGGGCCGCGCCCACATCCACACTCAGGCGCATAGGAAAGTACCACTCGGCGTAATCGCTGACCGGATTCCAGAATCGGCCCACAAAATCGTGCGGATCGGTGGTGGCGTCGGCGTCGGCCTTCCAGCCTACCGGGCGGCTGCGGTCGGCGGGGCCAAGCACGAACTGGCTGTTTTCTGTGGCCCCCAGCAGGCGCGGCAGCGGGTTGGGAATGGAAGCGGCATTGGTGGCCTGCCCCGTTCTGAGCGTCAGGAAGGGCAGCAGCGAATATTGCTGCTCCAGTTGCGCAAGGCCCGCCGCAAGATTGGTAGCAGCGTAAGAAACGAGACCGCCCGCCGGAGCCAGAGCATCGGGCGCGGTGGCCGCAAGCCGGGCCTGAGCAGCGGCGCGGCTTGCAAAGGTCGGATTGAAGATCAGGCTGTTGATATAGGGAATTTCATCCAGCTTGTTGACTCCCGGCACATACCCCAGCCGGCCCACGCTGCCGTTCTGGTACTGATCCCAGGAGATCGGGTCAGAGGTGGTGTTGCCCGGTGCGCCGTCCAGCATCAGCAGGCCGCGCACGCCCTTAAATCCAATCTGGTCGTCAGGGGTAGGGGCCGCGCCAAACGGGGCATTCCCGAAGTCGTACCCGGCATACAGGCTGGTCAGTGTGCCGCCCAGAGAATGCCCGCCAATAAAGACATTCGGCGTCAGCGTGCGGGCCTCGCGCACCGCCTCGCGCCAGTCGCGCAGCGTGGTATCCAGTCCCCAGTTCTTCATAAAGGTCAGGCTGGAAGTGGGCCGTGCCGGAATACCCTGCTGCACGATACGGACGAGTTCGGCGGGGTCGGCGTTGGCAATGGCCGCGCCCGATTCCAGAAGATTGGAGCGGCGGTCTACGGCCCATACCGCCACACCCGGATCAAGCGCCACGATTTGCCGCGCCAATCGGTCAAAACTCCCCGCGCCGCCCAGGAAGCCGGGCATCAGCAGCAGCACGGCGTTTGGCTTAGTTGGGCCGTAGCGCACCGTGATGCTGGCGTTCAGGTCGGCGGGCGTACCAGGCACGACCTCGCCTGTCCGCACTACCCGTACGGCGGGCACGGCGTCCAGCGCGGCTTCAGTGGGTGCGGCGGGGTGTGCCGCACCCACACAGAGTGCGCCCAACAGCACAGCGGCGGCAAAACGGGACAGGTTGCGCTCCGAGAAAAACATCACACGTCATCCTGAGGCCACGCGGCCCTGCAGACCGTACCTTCATCAACATCCCAGCTAGATCAAGCCTGAAGCTGGCCCTCACCCAGGGAGGTCACTCTGTAGGGCTGGGTTCTTTTAGGTCTTCGCTGAGGCTGTATTTGTCTTTCAGATAGCGCCCGTGCGCCTCCAGTTTGCGCTGCCCCTGTCCGGCCCGCTCGGTACTCACGCTCCGCATCCGGCGCTCTATGTGGCCCAGTTGCATCAACAGTTCCAGATCGGCGGCAGAGGTAGGCGACGCGGCGCGGTAGGCGCTTAGCAGGTCGGGCAGATCGCGGCGGGCGGCCTGCTGGGCGTCGTAGGTGTCGCGGCCCAACGCCTGATCGTGGGCGGTCACGCGCAGGGCGTCGCGGGTGGCGATGGCGGTGGCGTGCAGTGCAGCGCGGGCCGGGGCGGGCAGCGTGCGCTCATGCAGGCGCAGGGTCGCCAGCAACGAGGCTTCATCGTGGGCAGCGGCTCCGGCCATATCAAGCGTCGTGGGCTGTGCGGTGTCTTCCGGCGCATGCAAAATGGCGCGGGCGCGGCGGGCCGTCCAGTACGTGCCGAACGCTGCCGCCGCCAAGGTGAGGGCCAGCAGGATTCCGGCCACGTCGCTGCCCGACGCCGTGCCGATGCCCAGCAGCAGCAGCAGTGGCCCCACCAGGAGCGCCCCCAGCACGCCCAGAATCAGCAGGGCCACCAGCCCCAGCAGGCGCCGCACCCGGCTTCCGGCGCGGCGGGCACGGCTGACCGTCTCGGCGGCAGACCCGGCAGGCGCAGGCAGCCAGGGATCGCGCCCGCCCGTCATCAGGACGACTGAGCTATTTGGCAAACGCTGTGCAGGACGGATCAGATACCGCACCACACGGGAGCCGGTGCGGGCAACAGTGATGATGGTGGCAGCGTTCAAGTCCGGCATATTCCCTAAAGTACGCGCCCAAGGTGTGAATAGTTGCCGCCTGGCTTACGAAGCAGACCGGGAATTGGGGCTGGGTCTTGAGCTATCGGCCATGAATGGGCTGTCCTCTGACAGGTTGTTCGCAGTCTTCTCTTCATACGCCGGTCAAAAGGAAGCAAGGCAAGCAGTTTGAATCCCGGTGTGCGCTAGACTTCAGGATGTGTTTGTTCTTGTTGCTTGCCGTGTAGACCGCTGCCCGCTGGTCAGGGTGCTCCTGTGAAGCTCAGTCGTCTGCCGCCGGGATTTGGGCTGGATACGGCGGCTCAGGCCCTCGCGTTGCGGCAGGAAGCCGTGTCGGACGTGATGCGCGAGTGGACGGACACGGGCTGGAAGGCCACCGCCACCGTGCGCGACGGGGGCAACGACTTTCAGGCGATGGCCGAACTGACGCCGCCGCCCGATCCGGTGCTCCGCTCCACGTCCTGCACCTGCGGGCGCTACCGCTGCCGTCATGTGGCGGCGCTGGTGCTGTCTGCCGACCCGCCCGATGCGCCGCGCCCCGCGCTGAAATCAGGGTCTAACGGGGTTTCTGGCTCTGCGGCAGGTGAAGGAGGGCCCGCCCGCGCCCCAGCCGTAGAACCGCTGGATGCCCGCGCCCAGCAGTGGCTCGCCAGCTTTGACGACAAGAAATCCGGCGGGCGCGGGCGGCAATATGAGTTGCGCTACGTGCTCAGGATCATGCCTGTGACCTCCCAGGGTGGCCCCGGCAGCATCCGGCGGGTGGCGGTGGGCGTCGTGCGCGTGCCGGTGCGCGGCGACGTGGCCGAGGTGCGCTCTGCTGAGCATTACAGCCTGCCGCGCAACCTGTCGGCGGCCCCGGCTTTTGCTCGCCGAGACGCCGACTTGCTGCGCCTGTTGGAAGTGGCCTCTACCGCCGCACATCTGCCGGGCCGCTGGGACGAAACCCTGCACGCCTTGGGCGACCATCCAGCCACCGACCTGCTCATAGAGCTGATGCTGGATTCGGGCCGCCTGTGCTGGGAAGCCGCCGACGCCGTGCTGCACCGGGGCGAGTCGGTTCAGGGCATGCCGGGCTGGGCCACCGACGAGCGCGGCATGCAGTTTCCGACCCTGACGGTAGAGGGCGCGGCGGGCGGCGTGGTGCTGCCCCTGCCCCGGCCCTGGCTGGTGCGCCCCACCGAGTCATTCTTGGTGCGAGTCACCACCCACACGCCGCCGGAACAGGTGGCCCGCTTTCTGGCTGGCCCCACCGTGTCGCCCGCGCAGGCGGCGGCCCTGGCCCACGCGATCACGGCGGCGGGCGCACCCCTGCCCGTGCCCCAAACCGTACAGGTAAGGGAAGAACGTCTGCCCTTTACCCCGCAACTGCACCTGATGGGGCGCACCGTGACCATTCCCACCTACGATCGCTGGACGATGGTCATGAAGACCGAAACCTTCCCGCTGGCCGAGTTGCGCCCTGCATACGGCGGCCTGCCCATCCCGCAGGAGCCGGTGGTGTCGTCGGCCAACCGGGGCCGCGACGCCGGGCGCGACGTGTCCACTCTGCCCGTGCCCACCGTGTACCGCGACGGCATTCTGACCCGTGTGCCCCGCGACCCCGCCGCCGAGAAGCAGGCCACCCGCGCCCTGTCCCGCGCAGGCTTTGCGACCATGCAGGACGTGTACGGCGAGGAGTATGCCGTGCCCAGAGAACTGCGCGATCACCTGACGTTGGGCGACGACGAATCGTGGCTGGAATTTATGCGCGATGGCCGCACCGATCTGGAGGCGCGGGGCTTTACCATCCATATTCACCCTGATTTTCCGCTGGCTGTGGCCGAAATTAGCGACTGGTACGGCGAAACCGAAGAAGGCGGCGGCAACGGCTGGTTCACGCTGGACTTGGGCATTGTCGTAGACGGCGAGCGCGTGAGCCTGATTCCCGTGCTGGCCGATCTGATTGCTCGCCAGCCCGACCTATTTACGGTAGAAGCCCTGAACGAACTGAAGGACGACGAAACCATTTACGCTGCGCTGGGCGATGGCCGCCGCGTGGCGCTGCCTGCCGGACGGGTGCGGGCCATTCTCAGCGTGCTGGTAGAACTGAACCTACGCGATATTCCCGATGGCCCCCTGCGCCTGCCTCTGCTGGACGCCGCCCGCTTGGCCCAACTGGAAGGAGCTTTGCAGGCCCGCTGGGTGGGCGCGGAACGTCTGCTGGAGTTGGGGCGTAAGCTGCGGGACTTTGGCGGGATTCAGCCTGTAGAGCCGCCCGCAAGTTTGAATGCCGAATTGCGGCCCTACCAGTTGCAGGGGTTGGCGTGGCTGCAATTCCTGCGCGAGTACGAGTTGGGGGGCATTCTGGCCGACGACATGGGGCTGGGGAAAACGGTGCAAACGCTGGCCCACCTCCTGACCGAGAAGGCGGCGGGCCGTGCAGACCGTCCCAGCATGGTCGTGGCCCCCACCAGCGTCATCGGTAACTGGCAGGCCGAGGCCGCGCGGTTCGCTCCCAGCCTGCGCGTGCTGACCCTGCACGGCAAGGATCGCCGCAGCGAATTTGGCCGCATTTCCGACGCCGACCTGATCCTGACCACCTATCCGCTGCTGCCCCGTGACGTGGAATTGCTGAACGGGCACGCCTTCCACATGCTGATTCTGGACGAGGCCCAGAACATCAAAAACAGCAAAACGGCTGCTGCCAAAGCCGCCGGAAGCCTGGACGCCCGCCACCGCCTGTGCCTCACCGGAACGCCGCTGGAAAACCATCTGGGCGAGCTGTGGTCGCAGTTCAATTTCCTCTCGCCGGGGCTGCTGCACGATGAGCGCACCTTCCGCGAGTTGTACCGTACGCCCATAGAGAAGAAGGGTGATCCCCACCGCCGCGCCGCGCTGGCCGCCCGCGTTCGTCCCTTCATCCTGCGCCGCGAAAAACGCGATGTAGCCCGTGAGTTGCCACCCAAAACCGAAATTCCGGTGCGCGTGACCCTGGACGGCGATCAGCGCGACCTCTACGAAACTGTGCGTGTGACGATGGAGAGCCGCGTGCGCGAGGAGTTGCAGGCGCGGGGACTGGCCCGCTCGACCATCGCCATTCTGGACGCTCTGCTCAAACTCCGGCAGGCCGTCACCGATCCGCGCCTGGTGAAATTGGAGGCTGCCCGCAAGGTCAAGGGGAACGCCAAGCTGGACTGGCTGGAATCCAACCTGCCGCAGATGATCGAGGAAGGCCGCCGTGTGCTGATTTTCAGCGGATTTGCCACGTTGCTGGGCCACTTGGAGGACACCCTCAAGGCCCGCAATATTCCCTACTCCAAGATCACGGGGCAAACGCAGAAGCGTCAGGAACAGATCGACGCGTTCCAGTCGGGAGAAACGCACGTGTTCCTGATCACGCTCAAGGCGGGCGGCGTGGGCCTGAACCTGACTGCCGCCGATACGGTCATCCATTACGACCCCTGGTGGAATCCTGCCGCCGAGGATCAGGCTACTGACCGGGCCTACCGCATTGGGCAAGACAAGCCCGTGTTCGTGTACAAGCTGATCGCGGCGGGCAGCGTGGAGGAAAAGATTCTGGACTTGCAGGCCCGGAAGGCGGCGCTGGCACGCGGGATTCTGGACGGCGGTTTAAGTGACGCCACGCAGCTGACGACGCATGATCTGGATCGGTTGTTTGCTCCGTTGGAGGATGGGGAGGAGGACTAGGGTGGGGCGTTGGTGGGAAATGAAAAGGCGATTTGAATGGATGTTTTTTGCCTTCTCCCACGTTTTGCCCCACCCCCAACCCCATACCCCACCAAGTAGGGGGAGCGGCGCTGCGCTAGGCAGGATTGATCTTGTCGCATTTTGAGTCGGCTGAGTCCTTCTCTTGAAGCGGAATCGCCTGTTCATTCTCAAATGGAATTGGCCTGCCCACTGCGTGGACGACGGCCTCATACGGACTTGGGCAGTGGTGTTTTGGATGTGCCACGAGGTAAACCAAGCTGTGGATACCGTCCATCAACCCAATTTATTCACTCCACGATGCACGGATTTAGAGGCTGACGATCCCTTCCCCTACACGTCGCTCAGATCGGGCATCAGCATCAGCAGGCCGCGTGTGGCGTCAGCCAGAGCCAGGTGTCCATCGGGCAGGGCGGCAATGTCCATCGGGGTACCGAAGGTGCGTTGGCGGGTCACGCGGAAGGTTTGCAGGTCGACCACGCTGACCGTGCCGCCCCGGTCTGTCAGGTAAGCTTTGCCGTCCATCACGCTAAATTTGTCGGGATTGCCCTTCAGCTTCAGCGTGCGCCTGATCTGCCCGTCTTCGGCCAGTTCCAGCAGACGGCCCTGAACGTCCAGCACGAGCACGCCGCCCGACCACTGCTCCAGGCCAACGGGTGCGCCGCCCACTGCGTAAGTGTCCAGCAGTTGCCCCCCATCGGCAGACAGCACAAACACTTGCCCGGTGCTGTGGCTGGTTGCCCACAGGCGGTTGCCGACGTGCAGCACGGCGTCCATGCATTCGGCTTCGGGCATGGGGGCGGCTTTGGCCAGAATTCGGCGCGTGGTGGCGGCGTCATTCGGGCCGCCGAACACCAACAGTTCACCGCTGGACGCTGTTTTGACGAACACGCGGCCATCTTCTACGGCCAGTCCCGCCGCGCCGCCCGGTGTAGCGAATCGGCGTTCTATCTTGCCCTGAGCCACGTTCAGCACGATCAATTGGTTGTTGGCGGCGTCCAGCAGGTAGGCGCGGCCCACCGCGAACACGGCCTCGGTAAACCACGCGGGCTGGGGTGTCTCCATGTTCACGCGGCGCAATTGGCCGCCCGCCGAGCGAATCGTCAGCGGAGCGCCAGAGCTTTTGCTGGAGGCAAATACCACGCTGTCTCCGGCACTGACCACCACATCGGCCCGCGTGGGCGCAGGCTGGGGCCACAGCACAAAGGCGGCGACGGCGGCGGCCAATCCGAGGCTGGTGGGCAGCCAGAGGGCAAGGTTTGGGCGCTTTCGTGGGGCAGATTGGGGTATGGGGTGGTGCTGAAGATTGCTGCTGCGGGCGCTGTTCAGCACACGCGCACGCAGTTCGGCAGGTGGGGCGATTTCGGGGGCAGCTTGCAGCACGCCGCCCAGCACTTGCCGCAGTTCGGCAGCTTCACGCTGGCAGGTGGCGCACGTTTGCAAGTGTGCCTGTACCCGCTCCGCCTCCGCTTCAGAGGCGATGCCCAGCAGCACGGCGCTCAGGTCTTCGCGGCAAGCTTCACAGTCTGAATTGTCGATGCCCTTTCCGCTCCATTCCTGCCCGTTCATAAGCTCTCTCCTTCCTCGCCCAGTACCCCGCGCAGACGGTCTAGCGCGTATTTCAGTCGGCTTTTGACTGTGCCCACCGGAACCGACATGGCCGCCGCGATGTCTTCGCGCGTTTCTCCCCGGAAAAAGGCCCGCTCCACCGTTTCGCGCTGCACGGGTTTCAGGGTATGCAGCGCGGCCTGAATGTGTTCGGCGCGGGCACGTTCCTCGGCTCCGGCCTGCAAGCTCACGCGCTCATCGGGGAAGGGGAGAGGCAGTCCCTCGGCGTCGTCCAGCGGCAGATGCACCCGCCCGCCACGCAGTTTGGAAATGGCCGCGTGGCGCACCACCGTCAGAAAAAAGGTGGGAAACGACGCCCGCGCCGGATCGAACAGCCCCGGTTTCTCCCAGACCTTCAGGAAGGCGTCATGAACGATGTCCTGCGCCTGTGCCGCGTCTTTAAGGATGTAGAAGGCCACTCCATAAGCGGCGCGGCTGTGGCGGTCATACAGCGTAGCCAGCGCCGCCTCGTCGCGCAGGGCAAAGCGGGCCAGCAGCCCCGTGTCGGGTTCATCCGGCAGGGTCTGAAGGGGGGCGACCTGCTCGCTGGGGCGCATCGCTGACACACTACCCGAAACCGCCACAGCCGCGCCGCCACGTGGCCGGTGCGGGCGCAAGCCTTCCCTGCACACGCTCAACATGTTGGCCCGCGCTTCTTCCTCATGCTGACCTATACGCCCGCCGCGCCGGGAAAGTTCAGAGGGGCCATCAGCTCTGGCCTATAGACGTGAAAGAAAGCTTGTTCGTGGCCCAGAGCTTTCGGCTCATGGCGTGTCTGGCCCCGGATTGAACCTTTGCCCCCGCTCCCGCGTACAGGTCATCAGCAGGACAGGCCGGGTGGGGCGCAGCACAGGCCTTGAACCTTTTGCCCTACCCCGGCGTACAAGCTTTCAGAAGTACCGACGCCCACCACTCAAAGGAGAACAACGATGAAGCCCCCAATGGGCGCAGCCTTCGGCGCTGTGCTGACCCTGACCCTTGCTTTCGGCAGCCTCGCGGCGGCGCAAGAGGCCAAGCCATACACCGCTGTTGCCTCCACCACACCTCAGGCCCAATTCAATTTCCGGGTCACGCTGATTCCGGTGCCGGGGCGAGTGCAACAAGTGACGGCCAGCTTGAAGCTTGACCCACTGCGGCCCCAGGACGTGACCGGAACCGTGCAAGTTGCCCTGAAAACGCTGATGACGGGCATCAAGTTGCGCGACGAACATGCCCGCAATTACCTCAAGGCGGGGCAATTTCCGCTCGCTACCTTCCGGGTGGGCAAGCTCAGCGGCATTACCGCGCTTCCGGTAGGGCAAGAGGTCAGCGGGAAAGTCAGCGGAGAGTTCACGCTGGCCGGGGTCACACGTGCACTTTCCGCGCCTGTCACGCTGCGGCGAGAAGCTTCGGGCCGCATCATCGTTGCCACGCAGTTCGACATTCCGCTCCGGGAGTACGGCGTTCAGATTCGCGGGGCCGACAAAAACACCGACGTCCAGCTGATGTTTGCCGTGACCGCCAAATAAACCAAGCGGATTTTCCCCGCCCTTTCATTCCACACAGGAGAACCACCATGACCCAGATTCACTTCGCCCGCACCATCACCGCCGCCCTGGCCCTGACCCTCACCGCCGCCGCCGTTGCCCAGACGATGACCGACACCATGCCCATGAAAGACCCCGCACCCATGACAACCAGTATGTCGGGCAGCATGCAGGCCGTCCGGCAGGGCAATTTCCGCGCCCTGGAAGCCCCCACACAGGGCAAGGCCGCCCTGACCAAAACCGCCACCGGATACACGCTGACTCTGACGGGCCTGAAAACCGAACCCGGCCCAGACCTGAAAATCCTTCTGTTCGCGGGCAACCTGACCAGTGCGGGTGCCAATCCCAAAGTGGCGGGCAAGTACGTGCAGGTGGGCGAACTGAAGAAATTCAGCGGCAACTTTACCTACAAGATTGCCGCCAGAGACCTTGCCAAGTACACCAGCGTCGTCATCTGGTGCGATCAGGCGGCGGCAGGCTTTGCGATTGCCAATCTGAAGTAAGGCCATGGGTGGGGAGTGACGGGTGGGCCAGGCAAAGGTGAAGTGTGGATAGCCTGTCCCGCTTACACGCTCTTCTATGCCCACGATCCACCCTCTACACTCCAGCAATGCTTTCCCGCACTCCCGAAGAAGTCCGCGCCTTTTTTGATGCCCACCGCACCGTTCGGCAGTACCGCACGCAGGAAGACGGCTCGCCGCTGCCCCTACCGACCGAACACCTGGACGTGATCCTGCACGCGGCTCAGCGTGCCCCCACCGACGCCACCGCGCAACTGTATTCGCTGATTCGGCTGGTCGATCCGGCGGTGCGGCAGGCGGTGGCCGACCTGACCACCAACGCGCACATCGCTACTGCATCCGAGGCGTTTGTGGTGTGCGCCGACGTTCACCGGGTCTCGCGCTTGCTGGAAGCGGGCGGGTCTGCCGGAGGAGACTTTCCCGCCATCGCCGTGCATTTTGGAATTGGCGACTCGGTGCTGGCCGGGCAAAATCTGCTGTTGGCTGCCGAACTGTTGGGCTATCAGGGCTGCTGGATCGGCGGCGTGATGAACGGGCTGGACGGTCTGATAGACGTGCTGGCGCTGCCCGCCGGAGTGCTGCCCTTTGCCGCCCTGACCATCGGCACGCCCGCCGAAGAAGCCCCGCATCGCCCCCGCCTTGCCCGCGAACTGGTCATTCACACCGACGCTTACCGTCCCGCTGCTCCCGAAGAACTCCTGGCAGGGATAGAAACTATGAATCCGATTGCGGCGCGTGGGGATAAACCCGGCGATTGGCTGAGGCTGTTGCGCTCGTACTTTGGCGCGGGTGGCGGGATGGAGGGGCGCGAACCGAGCTTGCGGGCGGCGCTGAAGCGGCAGGGGATGTGGGCGGGCGAGGAGTCGTCTGGGCCGAGGCATTAGGGTTGATTTGATTAGAAATTTCCGGGCTTGTGCCACGTTGGATTCCCCAGCCCCCGTCCCCAAACGGAGGAGGGGAGTGGTCACTCTGCTCCGCAGCTCTACGAGTCCGCTGAGGAAGATTGATCTTGTCGCGCTTTAAGTCAGCTGGCTCGTCCATTTGAAGCGGAAGCGCCTATTTATTCCAAGATGGAATTGGCCCGCGCGTTGTACGCACGACGCCCTCACAGGGATTCGGGCGGGGAGGTTGAGAGGTGGCGGTGTCGTGGTGTTTGCTCCCTCCCTATTTATGGGGGAGGGCTGGAGAGGGAGTGAGTGAGCGCCAGCGATTGTCCTTCCTTAGACCCTCAGCCCCTCGGCCCTTAGACCTGGCCCCCCCCGCCCACTCACGCTACCCTTGGCTCCATGTCTACTTCATCCACCCGCCCACTGCCCACCCTAGAAGAACTGAACGCGCAGGGTGAAGGCATGTTGCCCGGACTGATCGGCATCCGCTTTACGCACGTCGAAGCGGGCCTGATGCGTTCCGAACTCACCCTGCGCCGTGAACTGTTGGCCCCCAACGGGTTTCTTCACGCGGCCACCGTGATTGCGCTGGCCGATACCACTTGCGGCTACGGCACGCGCCTGCTGTTGCCCGACACGGCGACCGGATTTACCACCATCGAACTGAAGAGCAACCACCTCGGCACGGCCCGCGAAGGCACGCTGACCTGCGAGGCCCGCAGTGTTCATGCTGGGCGCACCACTCAGGTCTGGGACGCTGAAGTGCGCTCACCGAACGGCAAAGTGATGGCGCTGTTCCGGTGTACGCAGGCGGTGCTGTACAAGCCGTAATAGCTCAGTGGGGAGTGTGGAGCGGGAACATCAGGTAGATTCAGGACAACTTGACTTCCTTCTCCCGCTGGCCCTCCCCCACCTATGCCCACCGCTAACCCATTCCTGCGCCACCCTGACCCCCTGACCCGTGAAGTGGCGCGGGAGTACGCAGGCGGCGCATTCCTGATGGATAACGGCGACGGGTTGCAGTGGTACACGGTGTCTACGCGGGCGCTGGTGCCCCTCACCGAAGAAGAAGGCCTGCACATTGCGCGGCGATTGAGGCGCGAATTGGGGCGCTTTGAAGTCCGAATCGATACGGCCTTTGGCGACGTGGTGCAGGGCTGCCGGGGCCTGTTGCCCGGTGCGCCCCCCCGCGACGGCGAGTGGATCAGCGACGAACTGGCCGATATGTACAGCCACCTGCACGCCACCGGTCTGGCCCATTCCTTCGAGGTCTGGCAGGGCGGCGAACTGGCGGGCGGTATTCTGGGCCTGGCCCTGGGCGGCGCGTTTATTGCCGAAAGTAAATTTCACCGCGTCACCAATGCCAGTAAAGTTGCGCTGGTGGAGTTGGCGGGGCATCTGCACAGGCAGGGTTTTTCTCTGTTCGATGCCCAGATTCAAAATCCACATCTCGCCCGCCTCGGCGTGCATGAAATCAGCGCCAAAGTGTACCGGGGAAAATTGGCTGTGGCGTTGGCTCAGGATGTGAGTCTGAAGGGCGTTGCTAGCCCGTAAACGCTCCCCACAGCAAAAACCCGTTCAGGCCAATGATGATGGCGGCAAAGCACCAACCCAGCGCCGTGATGATCGGGCGGCTGACCAGTACGCCCATCACGCCCCGGTTGGCGGCAAACATCAGCAGCGGCACCAGCGCAAACGGCACACCAAAGCTGAGGATCACCTGCGACAGCACCAGCACGCTGGTCGTGTCCAGCCCGGCCAGAATGATGGCAAAGGCCGGGGCCATCGTGATGGTGCGCCGCAGCCACAGCGGAATGCTGAAACTCACGAAGCCCTGCATGATGACCTGACCCGCCATCGTCCCCACCGCGCTGCTGCTGAGGCCGCTGGCCAACAGGGCCACCGCAAAGGCCACGGCGGCGGCTGGCCCCAGCAGGGGCGTCAGCGTGCGGTAGGCGGTTTCCAGGTTCCCGGCGTCCTCGATGCCCTTGCCAAAAAAGGTGGCGGCGGCCACGGCCAGCATGCTCATGTTGATCAGGCCCGCAAATCCCAGCCCCACCAGCACGTCTATCCGGTTCAGCCTCGACAGGCGCAACTTTTCGGCGTCGTTGGCGGTGGGCACGCGCCCCTGAGTGAGTGCGGAATGCAGATAAATGACGTGTGGCATGACCGTTGCACCTATAATCCCCACTGCCAGATACACGCTGGCCTGTCCCTGGAAACTGGGAATAAAGCCGCCCAGCGCCGCCAGTTCCGGACGGGCAATCAGCAGTTGCACCAGGTACGCCACGCCGATGACCAGCACGAAGCCGCCAATGGCGATCTCCAGCGGGCGGAAGCCCTTGTTTTGCAGGGTCAGCAGCCAGAACGTGATGACGCCTGTAATCGCCGCACCCCAGATCATGGGCAGGCCAGTCAGCAGGTGAATGGCGAGCGCCGCGCCCAGAAATTCGGCCAGATCGGTGGCCATTGCCACGATTTCGGCCTGCACCCAGTACACCCACACCAGCGGGCGGGGCCAGCGTTCGCGGATCAGTTCGGGCAGGTTTTTTCCGGTGGCGATGCCCAGTTTGGCGCTGAGGTTCTGAATCAGCATCGCCATCAGGTTGGCGGCCAGAATGACCCACAGCAGCGCGTAGCCAAACTGTGCCCCGCCCTGAATGTTGGTGGCAAAGTTGCCCGGATCCATGTAGGCAATAGAGGCGATGATGGCTGGCCCCATAAACGGCAGGATTCCGGCCACGCCGCGCCGCCCACCGCGCTTGCCCAAAATCTCGGTGGCGCGGGCGGTCATGCGGCTGTCCAGGGTAGAAGGCGGTGGATCCGGGGCCGAGGCCTGAGAACTGGGCGGCACAGACATGACCCGGAGTTTAGGGTCGCCTAAAACCAATAGCTATCCCCCGGCACACCCATGAAGGCTTCATGAGACTAATGGAGTGCAGAGAAACCTACGCTTGCCCTAGCCATCTGCCTGCACACAGCCGCCCAGACGCTTACCCTGACAGGATGACTGCGCCCCTGCCCACTGCTCCCGCTGTGCCCGTCACGCCACTGCGCGTATTGATCTGCGACGAGATGAACCCTGGAAACCTCGTGCACAGCGGCTTTGAGCTTGATTATGAAGGCAATATGCCGCGTGAAGAAATCCTGCGCCTCCTGCCCGAATACGACGCGCTGATTACCCGCAGCCGTACCAAAGTAGACCGCGAACTGATCGACGCCGCTGGCCCGCGCCTGAAAGTGATCGGACGCGGCGGCGTGGGCGTAGACAACATTGATCTGGATTACGCCAGCTTGCGCGGGTTGCTGGTGCTGAATGCGCCCGAAAGCAACAACGTGAGCGCCGCAGAACTGGCGATCATGCACCTGATGGCCGCCGCGCGTGGCCTGACCCGCAGCGACAGCAAGACCCGGCAGGGCGTGTGGGATCGCAAATTTCTGGGACTGGAACTCAAAGACCGCACGCTGGGGATCGTGGGCCTGGGGCGCATCGGCTCCATCGTGGCTGACCGGGCACAAGGGTTACGCCTGAATGTGGTGGCCTTCGATCCCTACGTGCCCGACAGCAAATTTGAACGTCTGGGCGTGAAGCGGGCCGCCACGCTGGATGAACTGTTGCCGCAGGTGGACTTTCTGACCGTGCATACCCCCCTGACCGACGAAACCACTGGCATGGTCGGCGCACGCGAACTGGCCCTCATGCGTCCCGATTCCATCGTGGTGAATGCGGCACGCGGCGGCATTATCGAGGAGCAGGCACTCGTAGATGCTCTGCATTCCGGCCACCTGTTCGGCGCGGGCGTGGATGTGTTCGTAGACGAGCCGCCCACCCCCGACCACATCTTTCTGTCGGCCCCCAATTTGGGCATTACCGCGCACCTGGGCGCAAATACCCGTGAGGCACAGGAGCGAGTGGGCGCGGAAATCGTGGCCCGCGTACTGGCCGCCCTGCACGGCGACGTGAGCAAGGGAGCCGTGAACGCCCCCGCGCTGGACGCCAAAACGCTGGAACTGTTGGGCGGGCATCTGGATTTGGGCGGCAAACTGGGCCGCATCTTGGCGCAACTGCTGCCCGGCGCACACAATATAGAAGTGACTTTTCAGGGCGAATTCCCGGCAGACCCTGTCCCGGTGGTGACGGCGGTGCTGGTGGGCTATCTGAGCGGCAGCACCGACGAATTGCCCAACATGATCAATGCCCGAGCCCTCGCCAAAGAACGCGGCCTGAACGTGGCGATCCGCGAAGTGGCCGACAGCCCCGACTACCAGACCGAAGTGATCGTAAAGGTGTTCAGCGGTGGAGGCGAAGAAAAAGAGCGCACCCGTACGGTGGGCGGCACGGTCTTTGGCCGCAGCCCCCGACTGACGCGCCTGCGGGATTACCGCGTGGAACTGGAACCACAGGGCTTTATTCTGATCGCCAGCAACCAGGACAAGCCCGGCGCAGTCGCCAAACTCAGCAACCTGTTGGGCACCTGGGGCGTCAACATTGCAGGCATGGCGCTGGGCCGCGCCCAAAAAGGGGGCGAGGCGCTGTTTACCCTGACGCTGGACGACGGCCTGAACCCGGAGCAGTTGCAGGCCATCCGTGATCTTGACGTGATCGACTCGGCGTACATCGTGCGGGTCTAAGAACTTGGGTGAGTTCGGGGCAGGTCTATCTGCGGCAGGCCATCTGGCTGAGGCTGGTTTGGCGTCCTGCTTCTACACTGGCCCCATCTTGGACATCACCGTTTCTTTGGTTCGGCAACTCGTGGCGGGCCAGTTTCCCCAGTGGGCCAGCTTGCCTGTAGCCCGTGTTGCGTGGGGCGGCTGGGACAACCGAACCTTCCATCTGGGGTCAGAAATGCTGGTGCGCCTGCCGAGTGCTGAAGGGTACGTGCCTCAAGTCGCCAAGGAACACCGTTGGCTGCCGTTGTTGGCTCCGCTGCTGCCGCTGCCGATTCCCGCGCCGCTGGCCCTGGGTGGGCCTGCCGAGGGTTACCCGTGGCCCTGGTCGGTGTATGGCTGGTTAGAAGGGGAGAGTGCGCTCCAGAATCCGCCCCACGATTTGACTGCGTTTGCAAAGGCGTTGGCTGACTTTTTGGCCGCTCTGCAAGGCATAGACGCCAATGGTGGCCCGCCGCCCGGTGTGCAGAACTTCTTTCGGGGCGGGCCGCTGACCACCTACGACAGCGGAACCCGGCAGGCCATAGCCGATTTGGGTGGCGAGATTGAGGCACAGGCCGCGCTAGAGGTTTGGGACACGGCCCTGTCTGCCACCTGGCACGGCCCGCCTGTCTGGTTTCATGGCGATGTGGCCGCCGGAAATCTGTTGGTGCAGGGGGACTGCCTGAGCGCCGTCATCGACTTCGGCTGTGCAGGCGTGGGCGATCCCGCCTGTGACCTCAGCATCGCCTGGACGCTGTTTTCGGGCCAGAGCTGCGAGGCTTTCCGCGCTGCCTTGCCACTGGATGAGGGGACTTGGGCAAGGGGCCGAGGCTGGGCACTCTGGAAAGCGTTGATTACGCTGGCCGAATACCGTTTGAGTGATGAGATAAAGGCGGCAGAAGCACGTCGGGTGCTGGCTGAAGTCTTGGGCGAGAAACTGCTCTAGCTTCAGCCCGCCCTGTCAGTCCCTTTCGGTTCGTCTCTCGGTTCTGGGCGCTCGTTACTCCGCTCTGGCCCCTGCGGATACAGCCAGCGCAGGAAGACCAAAAACAGACCGATGACCGTGGCTGTGCTGGTCGTCAAAAAGGCGATGACCACGCTGCTTTCCAGCCGGAAGGGCGAGCCGTTCAGCGTGCCCCAGCCCACCGCCAGCGTCAGCACCACATCGGCCACCAACCATGTTCCCGCTATCAGAAACACGGCGCTGCCGATCCACAGCCGCCAACGGTACAGGGCGCGAAACTGATTGAATTCCTCGGTGCGGCGGGCCAGATCCAGTTGCCGCTGTTGCTGGGTGCGCTGTTCTTCGCGGTTCAGGCCTCCTTGCAGCGTTTGCACCAGGGTTGGGGGAACTGTCGGGGTGGGCGTGCCAGATGTTTGGGTACTGGTCGGCTCCGAAGTCATCCCGAGTTACTCCGGTGAGCGTGGCTTCTTCCGCTGGTTCGCTCTGCCTCAGCGCCAGTTCTTTTCACGCGCCACGCAGGAGATCCACGTAATACTCACGGGTAATCTCGTTGGGAATCAGGTCGTTGGAGAGGCCGTAGGTCTGTGCCCAGGGCGTGCCCTGCAGGTGCGTGAGATTCGACAATTCCTCACCGCTTTTCTGCCCATACGTCACCCAGATGCCCCGGATCAGATTCAACGCGTCTGCGTCGTCTTCCAGGCGAGGCTCGGCTGCCGACACGGGAAGAACATCACGGATAGGCTGCCGCCCCAGCGTGCGCCAATGCTCCCATAACCTTGGGGCCACCGGCCCGCGCTGCCACGCATGAAAGGTGTTGTAGGTCAGCGGGCGGCCCATGAGTGCCAAGGCCCACCCATGCGCGATAAACACCAATTTGTTGACCTGCATCTGCGTCAGCGTGCGGCCCTCTGCCCGTGCCAATTCCAGAAAGGCATTCGCCACCACCTCGGCAGCGTACCCGGTGCGGGTCGGGTCGCCGTATGCGGGTGCGGAGGGAGATTCGGTCTGGGTGGCGGTCATGAGCAGTCCTCCTTTTGGGGGCATGATTGAGGGGGCAAAAGTGTACGCCGTTCTGACCACAGCGTAACACGGGCAGGGCAGGGAAGAAGGTGAAACGCCCGCCTTCTGCCCTGCCCCGCCCGGTGGTCATGCCTGTTCTACAGGTCTCGTTTCACGTCCTACAGTCCTCTCAGCGCCTCCCGCATAATTTCCAACCCCGTTGCCGCCTCTTCGCGCGTCAGGGTCAGCGGCGGGCTGATTCGGATCACCGATTCACCGCAGTCCAGATTCAGCAGGCCGCGCTCGAACATCGCCATGCTGGCTGCGTCGCGCAGTTTGCCGTCGGGCGATCCATCGGGCTTCACAAATTCCATACCGATAAACAGCCCCTTGCCGCGCACGTCGCCCAAAAAGGGGAACTCGGTCTGCATCTGCCGCAGCTCATTCAGAATGTAGTCGCCCACCTGCGCGGCGTTGGTCATCAGGTCGGAACCGCAGCCGGGGTGCTTGACCACGCCTTCCAGCAAATCCAGCGTGGCGTGGGCTGCCGCCGCTGCCACCGGATTGCCGCCGAAGGTGCTGCCGTGCGATCCCACCGGCCAGGTCATCACGCTTTCTTTGGCGAGCATGGCGCTGATGGGCATGCCCGACGCGATCCCCTTGGCAATCGTGATGATGTCGGGCTGCACGCCACCATATTCCTCAAACTGCTGAAAGCTGAACATTTTTCCGGTGCGCCCCATGCCCGACTGCACCTCGTCAAAAATCAGGAGAATGCCGTGCTGGTCGCACAGGCCGCGCAGCTTCTTCAGGAAACCCATTGGCGGAATGATGTAGCCGCCCTCGCCCTGCATCGGCTCGATGATGATGGCGGCCACTTCATCGGCAGGAATCACGGTGGTGAACAGCAGCTTGATGTGATCCAGCACGGCGTCGCCGCAAAACTGAGCGTCGCTGCCCAGCGGCGGGCGGAAGGGGTTAGGGTACGGCACATGCGACACGCCCGGCAGCAGCGGCCCGAAGCCGCGCTTGTACTTGGTTTTGCTGCCCGTGAGGGTAATTGCGCCGTAGGTGCGCCCGTGAAAGCTGCCCAACGTGGAAATAATGTGGGTGCGCCCAGTGTGATTCCGCGCCAACTTAACGGCAGCCTCTACAGCCTCTGCGCCGCTGTTCCCGAAGAAGGCACGCCATTTCTCGCCGGGTTTCTCCACATGCGCGATCAGGCGTTCGGCCAAACTGGTCGTAATTTCCTGCGGGTAGTCGGTCAGGCATACATGGGCGAACTTGGTGATCTGCTCCTGCACGGCCTTTACCACATGCGGGTGCGCGTGTCCGGTGGTGCTTACAGCAATCCCCGCGAAGAAATCCAGCATGGTGTTGCCGTCCACATCGGTCAGCCACACGCCCTCGCCGTGATCGGGCACGAAGGGGTAGGGGCGCATGTAGGACGTGGAGAGGTGCTTGCTGTCCCGCTCCATGATGGCGGCGGTCTTGGGGCCGGGGAGAGATGTTTTGAGGATGGGTTGGCGGGGTTGGGTTTTAGGTTGGGGAATGGTGGTCATGATTTTGGCTCCATTGTCGGGTTCTTAAACATAGATAGTGCTGCGGGTTTCAACTCAATAACGTCGTAGGGGCGGGAAAAGTCAAATTAGCCTTCATTGTTCCCCACCCCAACGAGCCGTCCAGCTTGAACATAGATCACAGCGAGTTCCTCGCCAAAGTCACAGATGGGGCATTCTTCTTGACAGAAATCAATCACCACTAGACCACCATGGAAGTTGCCTCGCTGGTTTCCGCCCCGCTTGAATTGATCGGTCAATTGATATTCGTGCTGCCCGCACTCGCTGTACTTGAATTGAAAGCGCCTGTTAATTACGTTTTCACATTGAGGGCACGGGGCAATGACATTCAAGATATTGACAGCTCCCATACCTCTATTCTCGCTCAGTCCCCACTCACCGGCACCTGAATCATCCCGTCCGGCGCGGTATCCGTGACACTCACTTCTACACCAATCCCGTGCGCGGCCCATTTGTCTTCGCGGCTGTTCAGACGGTGCTGCGTGGAGCCGGGGCGGTGGCGGCTTTCGGCAAATTCTTTGGGTTCAATCGAGATGCGCTCGCCTTCCATTAGGCCGTAAATCCCACTCTGGCCGGGTTCCTTGCGCTGCCATTCCGGGGGCACAGCCATATCCGGCCCGGTGTAGTCGTTCGGCTCGCTGTAGGCGGCAATGTAGCCCTCAAAGTTCCGCAAAATCAGCTTGTCGGGGCTGTGGCTCAGCACGTAATTGGGGGCCACTGGAATCTTGCCGCCGCCGCCGGGTGCGTCTACCACGTAGGTCGGAATGCTGTAACCGCTGGTATGCCCGCGCAGGCTTTCCATGATTTCCAGCCCCTTGCTGACGGTGGTTCGCAGGTGGCCCGCGCCGTGAACGAGGTCACACTGGTAGATGTAGTAGGGCCGCACCCGGATTTTCACCAGTTCGCGCAGCAGCTTTTGCATGATGACCGCATGGTCGTTCACGCCGCGCAGCAGCACGCTCTGGTTGCCCAGCGGCACGCCTGCCCGCGTGAGGCGGTCACAGGCATCGGCCACTTCCGGCGTAATTTCACGGGGATGGTTCACATGAATGTTCATCCAGACCGGGTGATTTTCACTCAGCACGTCGCAGAGTTCCTGAGTCACGCGCATGGGCATGAACACGGGCACGCGGGTGCCAATCCGGATAATTTCGATGTGCTCGATCTTGCGGAGTTCGGCCAGCAGGCGGCCCAGCACTTTGGGGGCCAGCGTCAGCGGATCGCCGCCCGACAGCAGCACGTCGCGCACCTGGGGCGTGTTCCGCAGGTAGTTCAGTTGCGCCTCGTACTCGGCAGGGTTAAACGTTTCGGTGGGGTCGCCCACGATCCGGCTGCGGGTGCAGTAGCGGCAATAGGAGGCGCACTGCGTCGTCACCAGCATCAGCACGCGGTCTGGGTAGCGGTGAACCAGCCCCGGCACCGGCGAATGCTTGTCTTCCGCGAGGCTGTCTTCCATCATCGACATGAACGGTTCCAACTCGTGGTGGGTCGGGATGACCTGACGCCGCACCGGGCAGGTCGGGTCTTCGGCGTCCATCAGGCTGGCAAAATAGGGCGTGATGTCCAGCCGGAAAATGCCTTCCGCGCTGGCCCCGATGCGCTCGGACTCAGTCAGGCGGATCACTTCTTCCAGCTCGGCCACTGTGTTGATGCGGTTCTTCAGTTGCCATTTCCAGTCGTACCACTGCTCGTCGGGCACGTCGGCCCATTTGGGAGCGCGGTGGTTGCGGGGCAGCATCATCTGGCTGCGGGTGGTGGCTTGGGGGTGCAGGGTGTGGGGACTGGGCATGGACGCCTCCGGGTGTCTGGGAGAAGGAAAACGTGATCTGATCGACCTTCATTCTTGCCTACCACCGCCCAACTTGGAAGGCACGGACACCGGGCAGAGCAGCGGGTAAGCCGCATATAAAACTCTCAAACGCCATGCTCCGCTTTTCAAATGCCAATAAGGGGTGCTAGGCTAAGAATATGAAGCATTCCGGCGGGTCGCTCGATCCTCTTGACCACCGCATTTTGGGAGAACTGCAAACCGACTCCCGCCTGTCTATGCGCGAACTGGGCAGGCGCGTGGGCCTCAGCGCCCCTGCCGTGACCGAGCGGGTGCGCCGCCTCGAGGACGCCGAAATCATCCTCGGCTACGGCATCCGCGTGGCCCCCAAGCCGCTGGGCCGCACTATTACGGCCTTTATTGGCGTGCAGGACAGCGGGCGCAACGATCCCACGCTGGTGCGCTGGGCCACCCGCAGCGACAGCGTGCTGGAATGCCACTCGGTCACGGGCGACAATTCCTGCATCCTGAAGGTGGCTGTGCCTGATGTGGGCGCACTGGAAACCATGCTGGGAGAACTGATTCAGATGGGCTTTACCTGCGATACCAGCATCGTGCTGAGTACCCCGCTGGAAGGCAAGCTGATGCTGCCGCCGAAGTGAGAAGAGTTCTGATTGAAGCCCGTTTCTTGGGCTTCAGTTCAAGCAAAGCGAGCGGGAACGAATACGGACTCTGGGAAATGGACGGCTACCCGGTGGGGTACTGAGTGGCCGGGAATTGGACGGAATTCGTATGAGATTACTGGCCTGTGTGGACGTGGATTACCGCGAAGATGGCAGCGCCCGCACCGCCGCGTTGCTGTTCCAACATTGGAGTGATGAGCTAGAAACAGAACTCCGGCTGCATACTGTCCCACTGGCCGCGCCCTACGAACCGGGGGCGTTTTATAAGCGGGAATTGCCCTGCCTGCTGCCTGTGCTGGAGCCGTTGGCCCCGGAACTGGCCGCAATTGTCATAGACGGGTACGTGACGCTGGACGCTGAGGGAAGCCCCGGCCTGGGCTGGCACCTGTTTCAGGCGTTGGGCGGGGCGGTTCCGGTGATCGGGGTGGCTAAAACGGCTTTTCGGGGGTCGGCCCATGCACAGGCCGTGCAGCGTGGGTCGGCCCTTCGGCCCCTCTATGTCACCGCCGCCGGAATAGATGTGCTGGACGCAGCGGAGCATCTGCGCCAGATGGCCGGGCCTTACCGAATGCCCACGCTTTTGGGGCGGGTAGACCGGGCCTGCCGAGCCGCAGTCTGAGACAGCTCTAGGCCAGCGCTTCCCTGCGCGTCAACGCCGCGTACCGCTGCAACAACTCCCACGCTTGCCCGCCTGCCATCACTGCCCGCGCCTGCACCACGCCTTCGCGAATGCTGCCTACGCGCCCGGCCACGCACAGGGCCGCTCCCGAATTCAGGGCCACGATGTCGCGTTGGGCCGGGGTTCCGCCGCCCGTCAGCAGGGCGCGGGTAATTTCGGCATTCTCGGCGGGATTGCCACCCACAATCGCCTCTTTAGGGTGCAGGCTCACGCCTACCTCTTCGGGATGCAGCACCGAATCGGTCAGTTCGCCGCCGTGCAGCGTGGTCAGGGTATTGGGGCCGCTGACCGTGAATTCATCCAGCCCACTGCCGTTGACGATCATCGCGCCCTTTGTTCCGAGAAGCCGCAACACTTCGGCCATCGGGCGTGTGAGGGCCGGACTGTATACGCCCACCACCAGATGCGTGGCTCCGGCGGGGTTGGAGAGCGGCCCCAGAATGTTGAACACCGTGCGGGCCGCCAGATCAGCCCGGACGGGCGCGGCGTGGCGCAGGGCCGGGTGGTAATTGCGGGCAAACATGAAGCCCACGCCCAGCGTATTCACGGCCTCGGCAATCAGGTCTGGCCCGGCGTCCAGATTCACGCCCAGCGATTCCAGCACATCGGCACTTCCGGCGCGGCTGCTGGCGGCGCGGTTGCCGTGCTTGGCGACGGGTACGCCTGCCCCAGCCACCACAAAGGCCGTCGTGGTGCTGATATTGAAGGTGTGTGCCCCGTCGCCGCCCGTGCCCACCACATCCAGCAGGACTTCACGCGGGGTCACGTTCACGCGCACGGCACTTTCCCGCATGGCCTGCGCGAACCCGGCAATCTCGGCAGGCGTTTCGCCCCGCACGCGCAGGGCCGCCAACGCCGCCGCCAAGCGCACGCCGCTCACGTCGCCCGCCATCACCTCGCGCATAAAGCCCGCCGCTTCTTCCTGGGTCAGTTGCTCGCTGTTCATCAGGCGGGTATGAATCATAAAAACTCCGATGGAGTGGGGATGCAGGCTCCCCTGAAATCCGAGATCATGCCCCCACCTTAGCCGCTCGGTGTTCCCGCACCACATCCAAAAAGTTACCCAGCATCGCCATGCCGCCTTCCGTAGCAATGCTTTCGGGGTGGAATTGCACGCCGTACACCGGATAATCGCGGTGACGCAGCGCCATCACGATCTGCTCCTCAGGGTCTTCTGTCCACGCCGTCGCTACCAATTCGGGCGGCAAATCGCGCACCACCAGCGAGTGATACCGGGTCACGGTCACGCCGTTTTCCAGCCCCGCGAACAGGCCCGAACCGTCATGCTGCACGGGGCTGGTTTTGCCATGCACAGGCAAGATGGCCCGCCCCACCGTCGCCCCAAACGCCTCGCCAATGCTCTGATGACCCAGGCACACGCCCAGCATCGGCACGCTTGGCCCCAACTCGCGGATCACGTTCACGCTCAGACCTGCTTCCAGCGGCGTACATGGCCCCGGCGACACCACGATGGCATCCGGATTCAGAGAGCGCACCTGCTCCAGCGTAAATTCATCGTTGCGCCACACGGTCAGGTGGCAGCCCAGTTCTCCAAAATACTGCACGAGGTTATAGGTAAAAGAATCGTAGTTGTCGATCAGCAGGACACGGATGGCGGGGAGAGAAGAAGTCACAGTGGGGTCTCCTGAGAGGGAAGGCTAGAGGAGTAAAGCGTGATGCAGAAGCGGTCTAAGCCTGTGGGCGACGAGACTTGTGGGCGCTGAGGTCAATTACAAACGGTCAGGGGCAACCCATTCACAGCCCCCCCGCCGCCATCTCCACCGCCCGCATCAGCGCCGCCGCTTTACTGCGCGTTTCCTGCTCCTCGCTGGCGGGGTCGCTGTCGGCCACGATTCCGGCTCCGGCCTGAATATGCACTTTGCCACCCGCAATGACCATCGTCCGGAGAGTCAGGGCCATATCCAAACTACCGTCGAAGGCGATGTAGCCGAAGCTGCCGCCATAAGGCCCACGTCGGGTCGGTTCGAGTTCGTCGATGATCTGCATGGCCCGGATTTTGGGTGCGCCCGACACCGTACCCATCGGCAGCACGCTGGCAAGGGCATTCAGCGGCGTCTGGCCCTCGCGCAACTGGCCCGTCACCGTAGACACGATGTGCATCACGTGGCTGTATTTCTCGATAGAAAAGGCGTCCTGCACGCGCACCGTGCCGTAGTTGCTGACCCGGCCTATGTCGTTGCGGCCCAAGTCCACCAGCATCAGATGTTCGGCGCGTTCCTTCTCGTCGGCCAACAGCTCGTCGGCCAGTGCGGCGTCTTGCTCGTCGGTTTGGCCGCGGACTCGCGTGCCCGCAATGGGCCGGGTGATGATGGTCTGGCCGTCACTTCTGAGCAGGCTTTCGGGGCTGCTGGCAACGAGCGTCACGTCTCCCAGTGCCAGATAACCCAGATAGGGGCTGGGATTCACGCGGCGCAGGGCACGGTACAGCGCGAATGGATGCACCGTCAGGTCGGCGCTAAACCGCTGCGAGGGCACCACCTGAAAGATGTCTCCGGCCCGGATGTATTCCAACGCCTGCTCCACGGCGTCCATGTAGCCCTGCGGCGTGAAGTTGCTGGAAAATTGCGGCGCTTGGGTAGGTTCGGTGCCGGGAATTTCTGCGGGCATGGGGCCGCGCAACTTGACCGAAAGGGCGTCGGCCTGCGCTTCGGCGTCCTCCTGAGCCTCAGCAGTCGCCACCGCCAACAACCGGTGGCGCAAGTGGTCATAAATCACCATGCCGCGTGGCGCGATAAACAGGGCGTCGGGCACGTGGAGTTCGTCGGGGTTGGTGTCGGGCAGGCGTTCGTAGGCGCGAACAATGTCGTAGGACGCGTAGCCCACCGCGCCGCCGATCAGGGCGGGCAGTCCAGCGGGAATTGCTACAGGCCGGGTCACCGAGTTGTACAGGCGGGCCAGTGGGTCGGCCTCCGCGCCCTCGTAGTCGCCAAATGCGCCCGTACTCTTCACCTGTCCGGCATGGTATTCAAAGCGCCCGCTTTCGCCCACGCCAATAAAGGAGTAGCGGCCCAATTTCTCGCCCGCCTCCACACTTTCCAGCAAAAAGCTGACGCGTTCGCCCTGCGCCACCTTCAGGTACGCGGTCACGGGGGTGTCCAAATCGGCATTCAGTTCGCGCACGGCCACGTTCAGGGCGGTGCGTGGGGCAGAGACGGAAGGTGCAGTCATAGGGCTCCTTGGGATTGAGATCGGGAATCAAAAGAAAACGCGCCCAGTGGATTGATCTCCACTTGGGCGCGTTGCAGTCGGCAAAAAAGGACAGCGCAGCTTAAGCCCAAGCAGAGCTGGGCCACCACCACGCACCGGTTACGGTCATAGGGGCATAGTAGCGCGGCGGGGGCCAGCACGGGAAGGCGTGTTTAGGCACGTTGTTTAGCCCCCCGGCTGATTCGACGCCACATAAAACAGCAGCCCGATCAGGATAACGTCGAAAGCCCAGCTTGCCGGGCGGCGCAGATTCGGGTCACGGCGCGAGCGGAGGAACTGCACGCCCAAGCGTCCGATCAGCAGCACGATCACCAGATAAGGACTGGGCGTGGGGCCACCCAACAGCGGCAGCAGCAGCGCCACCGCCACCAGCCCCAGCAGCACGAAACTGGCGACGGTCAGGGCGTCGGGGCTAGCTTTGCGGGGCGGCTCAGACGGGTTCAATGGACGTGACCTGCAAGGATTTGGGCAGCATGGCTTCTATTTCTACGGCCTTCTTCGGCGCGGCTTTGGTGGTCGGGACGGCAGCGGCTTTGGCGTCTTCATCTTGCACCAGTTCCAGCACCAGCACGCTCGTGGGCGGCAGGCTCAGGCGCAGATGGTGGCTCTGGCCGTTCCAGCCCTCGGCTTTGGCGGTCAGGTCGGGTTGCTGGGTGCCAAAGCCGCCGTATTCGCCGTCGTCGGTGCTCAACAACACGCGGTAGTCTCCAGCTTCGGGCACGCCCACCGGGTACAGGTCGCGGTACACGGGCGTCATGTTCGCCACCACCAGCGACCAGGCCCCGCTGCCCGGATCACGGCGGATATACGCGTACACGCTGTTTTCCACGTCATCGGCGCTGATCCACTGCAACCCCTCGTCCAGCGTATCGCCTGCGTGCCAGTCGGCGCGGCCCACATAAAGGGCGTTCAGGCGGCGCACCAGATTCATGATGCCCCGGTGGTCGGGCACGTCGGCCAGATGCCACGGCAGGCCCGCGTCGTGGTTCCATTCGGTGGGCTGGGCAAATTCCTGTCCCATAAACAGCAGTTTTTTGCCCGGAGTCGTCCACATCATCGCCAGGAAGGCGCGGTAGTTGGCCCGCTGCATGTACCAGTCACCGGGCATTTTCGCCACCAGCGACTTCTTCAGGTGCACCACTTCGTCGTGACTGATCGCCAGCACATAGTTTTCACTGGTGCGGTAGGCATTGAAAAAGGTCAGGGCGTGGTGGTGGTACTTGCGCCACAGGGGGTCTTCTTCAAAGTAACGCAGCGTGTCGTTCATCCAGCCCATCGCCCACTTGTAATCGAAGCCCAGTCCGTGCGGAGAAGGCGTGGTGACGCCCGGAAAGCTGGTGCTTTCTTCGGCAATGATCATGCAACCGGGGGCCAAGTGGTGCGTCACTTCGTTCAGGCGCTTCAGGAAGGCAATCGCTTCCAGATTCTCGCGGCCCCCATGAATGTTGGGAATCCATTCTGTACGCGAAAAGTCCAGATACAGCATAGAAGCCACCGCATCTACCCGCAGGCCGTCCACATGGAAGTCTTGCAGCCATTTCAGGGCGCTGCCGACCAGAAACATCACGACTTCGTTGCGCCCATAATCGAAGATCAGGGTGTTCCAGTCGTTGTGGTAGCCCTTGCGTGGGTCGGCGTATTCGAACAGCGGCCCACCGTCAAAGTTGGCGAGGCCTGCCACATCGGTGGGAAAATGGCCCGGAACCCAATCCAGAATCACGCCGATGTTCAGCCCGTGCAGGTGATCCACGAGGTATTTGAAATCTTCGGGGCTGCCCATTCGGCTGGTCGGCGCGTAGTAGCCCGTGACCTGATAGCCCCACGAGCCATCGAACGGGTGCTCCATGACGCCCAACAATTCCACGTGCGTATAGCCCATATAGCTGGCATATTCGCCGAGGCGGTGGGCAAAATCGCGGTAATTTAGGAACCAGCCGTCGTCGCGCTTGGCCCACGAGGGCGCGTGAACCTCGTACACGCTCACTGGGCGGTCAAAGTTCTGGGTGCGGGCCTGCATCCATGCACCGTCCTGCCAGTCGTAAGGCTGATCCCAAACAATCGAGCTGGTGCTGGGGCGCACTTCGAAAAACGTGCCGTAGGGATCCATCTTGTCTTCGGTCAGGCCGCTGGCCCCAGTCACCCGGTACTTGTAGCGTTGGCCGTGCAGGGCAGCCGGCACAAACGCACTCCAGAAGCCGAAATCGAGGCGCTGCATGGCGTTGTCGAAGCCGTTCCAGCCGTTGAAATCCCCCACCATACTCACATGCTGGGCGTTGGGTGCCCACACGCCGAAGCGCACGCCCGCCACGCCGTTTTCCGTGACCTGATGTGCCCCCAACATCTGGTCGGGGCGCACCAGATCGGAGGTCACCAACTTCTGAAGATGCTCATGGTCTAGCGGCAGGGTTTGGCTCATGAGGGGAGTTTAGCGGGAAGCAGTTCACCCAGAAGACGCGGCGTGCATACGTCCGGCAGATATGAAGACTTTATGGAGAAGAAACTGACCCGGAGCCTTCCAAGACATTGCGCCGGAAGCGTTCCAGAATCGCCAATCCCACCGCGCCGCTTTTTTCCGGGTGAAACTGCGTGGCGTGCAGGTTGTCCACGCTGAAGGCCGCCCAAAACGGGACGCCGTAGTCGGTCAGTGCCCCGTGATCTACGGCTACAGTGGCGGGCACGTAATAGCTGTGCACAAAGTAGGCGTGCGCCGGAGCAGGCAAACCGCGCAGCAGGGCGCTGTCACCCACGCTCTGCATCGAGTTCCAACCCATCTGCGGCACTTTGCGCTCTGACACGGCCTCAAATTTGCGGACTGTGCCGGGAATCAGGTTCAGGCCCGCCACCCCCGGCGCTTCCTCGGAATCGGTGAGGAGCATTTGCATGCCCACGCAGATGCCCAGAATGGGTGTGCCCGCGTGCGCGGCGGCCATCACGGGGGCGTGGAATCCGCTGCTCTCGAAGGCGTCCATCACCTGCCGGAAGTGGCCCTGACCCGGCACCACCAACGCCCGCGCTCCCGGCACATCGGCGGGATCGGCGCTGACCTTCACGCTCATTCCGGCCCGCGCCAGAGCTTTGGCAGCGCTGCGGACATTGCCCGCGCCGTAGTCGAGGAGAAGGACTTCTGGTTGGTCATTCATAACGATCCTTTCGTACTTGCCATCCCATCCGACGTGACCTGTACCGCGTCGCGCAGGGCACGGGCAAACGCCTTCATAATCGCCTCTATGACGTGGTGCGCCTCGCGGCCTGCCAGCACGCGCACATGCAGGTTGGCCCCGGCGTGGTTGCAAAATCCCCGCAAAAATTCACGCAAATGGTAGTGGGTCATGCCGCCCGCCGTGCCCCACACGTCCAGCGTTTCGGGTTCGAAGGCGAGGTGGGCGCGGCCTGACAAGTCCAGCACCACATGGGCCAGCGTTTCATCCATCGGCACGAAGGCGCTGCCGTAGCGTTCGATGCCCCTGCGGTCTCCGAGTGCCTGCGCCAACGCCTGCCCCAGCGTAATTCCGGTGTCCTCGATCAGGTGGTGAGGCTCTATGTGCAGGTCGCCCGCTGCCTGAATGCTGAGGCCGATGCGGGAATGCCGGGCCAGAGCATCCAGCATATGGTCAAAAAACCCGTGACCGGTGGCGGGCGGCTGATATAGCACACTGTTCAAGTCAAGGTTCACGGTGATGTCGGTTTCGCTGGTGCGGCGGTTGACGTGGCTGCTGCGGCCAGACGTGGGAGTAGTGGAATTGGGGGTGGCCGGGTGGCTCATGCCTCTATGCTACGGCGGAACGGGAAGCGCGTGCGGGCCGCAACATGGACAGCCTGAGCTTGGGCCGCTCCACATGAAATCAGCCAAACTGCCCGTAAAGGCAATCTGGCTGAATCAGTTTGGGTCTAGAACCTCAGATTAGATCAGTTCGCGCAGGCCACTTTCTTTAAAAATCGTGCTGCCGATCAGGGCGGCGCAGGCGGGCCAGTTGCCGTCGTCGGGGGCGGGCTGCCCGGTCAGGCGCGATTCCAGAATTTGCACGAGGCGGGCCGCTTCCTGGCGCTCGTCCTCGCTGGCGTCGGCCAACACGTGGGCGTGACGCAATACCAGTGCGGCTTCCTGGGTGTTGTCGCGGTTTTCAATAACTTCTTTAAGCAGGGCTATGTAAAGCGCGGCAGCATTATCAAAGTAGAGGTAAACGGTGCCCTTGCTCAGCCCTGCTTCGCGTGCGGCGGCGTTAACACTCCAGCCCTCCGCATGGTGCAACGAGGCGAGGGTGGCATCGAGAAGGCGGGTGCGCATAGCAGCTTTGGCCTGCGGCGAACGGGCGCGGGTGCGTTTGGAGCGTTCTTCTGTCATGACATCGGATATTTTCATATTAGACCGCCTTTCTGCTGAACACAGTTTCATTTTTCAGCTGAGCAATGGGAGACTTAACTCTATCAATGGATTCTGCACCTTGCGATCGTCAATAGCTGTCCGTGGAGGTGAATTCCACTTTAGATCACCACTTCATCATTAGTAAGAAAGTTCACACAGTCAGAGATCAGGCTGGTCAGGTTGCAAAAGTATAGAGCGTCTGATGAACTTTGCGTCAGCTAAAACCTTACACCGTACCATTAGAGCGATTAATGCTGAAAATGACTGGCATGTACTTACTTTTCAAAGTTAGAAGCGTGAAGCTAACCTACATCAAGCAGGTGGTAGACCGTTCATGAAGCATCCATTCGAAGCGCAACAATTATAACTGGCCTCTCTAATCTTGACGTCTTTATGAAGCTATGTGAGTGAAATACCCCACATAGGTAGTTATACTCAACTGGGTCAATTGGTAGAGCTTTGGCAAAGAAATTCCCTATGATCCCTGAACTGTATCGATTTAATTTGTATGTGTTGCTACAACAAATCAAACTATCTAGTCGTCTCTCTAAGAAACTTCGGGTAGTGCAAAAGCCTACAACTGCGCCAGCTATACAGGAAATTGTTCACACCATAAAAATTAGAACCGCAATCTTATTTTTCGAATTTTCTACATCACAGCCCTATCACAACCTTTCTTGCCCGATGCTCATCTAATTTTTCCAGAGCCAATATATCTATTATTTCCTTGTAGATGATTTCCATTTTCTCAAATTGTGTCTCATATGAAACGTGTTGGGTTACATCTGATAAGTTGCCTAGTTGTTTGTAACAATTGGCCGATTCTAAACGTGCTAGACCTCCCACGTCGGCATAATTCAACGGTTCCACACGCATTCCATCTACCTTTTGGAGGTTTTGTGATGGCACGTCTTACCCCTATTGCTGCAAGCTGCACCCTCGCCCTGACATTGCTCCTTGCCTCCTGCGGCTCCCAGCCCACCGAAACTGCACTTGCCGCACCCGATGCAGCGCAGGCTGCCAGCCCTGACCGTGCCATCCGTACAGAAGCGCCATTGCTGGGAACCTCCAACCCAGACGCCATTCCGGGCCAGTACATCGTGGTCATGAGTGAGGGCAGTGTCAGTGGTCTGAGTGCCCAGGGTCTGAGCGCACAGAACGCCGGAAGCCTGATTCAGTCTTTGTCCCTCGATCCGCAGGGCGTGACGGTGCAGCAGGTGTATACGCAGGCCATCGAGGGCTTCGCGGGCAAGCTGAGCGCCCAGAACCTCCAGACCTTGCGGGCCGATCCACGGGTGAAATACATAGAACAAGACGGCGTGATGCGGGCCAACGCCACCCAGACGGGCGCGACGTGGGGCCTTGACCGCATAGACCAGCGCGACCTGCCCCTGAACGGCAGCTACAGCTACACCCCCACAGGTAGCGGTGTCACGGCGTACATCATCGATACGGGCATCAACACCGGGCATACCAACTTTGGCGGACGGGCGGTGTGGGGAACCAACACCACAGGCGACGGCAACAACTCGGATTGTCAGGGGCACGGCACACACGTGGCCGGAACGGTAGGCAGCGCGACCTGGGGGGTTGCCAAAGCCGTGAAACTCGTGGCCGTGAAGGTGCTGGACTGCGCCGGGAGCGGCAGCAATTCGGGCGTCATTGCAGGCATCAACTGGGCGGTAGCCAACAAGACTGGCCCAGCCGTAGCCAACATGAGCCTCGGCGGGGGCGCGAGCCAGGCCGTAGACGACGCTGTGAACTCGGCTTCTAGCCGGAATCTGGTGATGGTGGTGGCTGCCGGAAACGAGAACCAGAACGCCTGCAACGTCAGCCCTGCACGCGCCGCCAGCGCCATCACGGTGGGTTCCACCACCCGCACCGACGCCCGCAGTTCGTTCAGCAACTTCGGCACCTGCGTCGATATTTTTGCGCCCGGCAGCGACATTACCAGCACCTGGATCGGCAGCACCACCGCCACCAACACCATCAGCGGCACCAGCATGGCCAGCCCCCATGTGGCCGGAGCGGTGGCCCTGCTCCTGCAAGGCACACCCAGCGGCACCAGCAGCGCCATCACCTCCAGCCTGATCAGCGCCAGCACGCCCAACAAGGTCACGGGTGCGGGCACGGGCAGCCCCAACCGCCTGCTGTTTACGGGAACAGGCGGCACCACGCCTCCGCCCACCGGTACGACCACCACCTACACGGGCAGCGTCAGCAGCCGCACCAGCAGCTACAAACCTGGCACAGGCGGCTTCAGCTACGCGGGCGGTACCCTCAAGGGCAACCTGAGCGCAGCCAGCGGCACCGATTTCGACCTGTATCTGCAAAAATTTAACGGCAGCGCGTGGGCCGATGTGGCCAGCAGCGAGGGCAGCAGCAGCACGGAAGCTATCACCTATGCGGCGGGCAGCGGCACCTACCGCTGGGAAGTGTATGCCTACGGCGGCAGCGGCAATTACACGCTGGTCGAAACCAAGTAATCTTTAAGCAATTGGGGGCGGGATTCGGCGTGTGGGTGCGCCTGAATCTCGCCTCTGACCTGCTGCTTTAGCGGCCTTGCGAACGTGAAGGCTGGATGTGCAGAATTGGAACTCTGGTAAGCCTATTCTGTCTTGACCGTAATCGTATTCTGTTATAGACTAAATGCATGAAGCTGAGCGATGTTCAGAAACGACTCCAAGCCCCGTTTCCCGCTCATGTGGTGGCGTGGAAACCTCAGGCCTTTACCAAAGACCGCAGCCGCGCCCTGATGCTCGCCCACGTGGACGCCCGCGCCGTACAAGACCGCCTCGACGCCATCTGCCCCGATGGTTGGATGTTTGAAATCGAAGTGATCGCTGGAGCCGCCCGCCCCACCGTGAAGGGCCGCCTGACCGTGCTGGGCGTCATTCGTGAAGATATCGGAGAGGCCCCGGAAGGCGACCTCGGCACGTTGAAGGCCGCCAGTAGCGACGCCCTGAAGCGCTGCGCCGTGCATTTCGGGATTGGCCGTTACCTGTACGACCTGCCCAAAGTCTGGGCCGACTGGAACGACAGCCGCCGCGAACCTGTGACCCCGCCCGAACTGCCCGAATGGGCACGCCCTGACCACGAACGCAGCCCCGGTGGAGCGCATCTGGTTCAGGCGATGGAGCAACTGCGCTACGAGTTGCCCGAAGACCTTGACCTTCAGCGCGAAGTGTACAAGCACCTGAAAGCTGCGCTGGGCAGTATTCACCCCAGCCAGGGCACCGGGCAGGCGGCGTGAGTCCTCCCACGCCCCGCCAGACCGGATTGGTCATGTTGGCCCTCTTTGGTCTGATGTTGCTGGGCGGCGCGATTGCCCGGATGCTGTAAGAGTTAGAACCCCATAGCCCCGCTTGCCGTGTATTCGGTAGGCGGGGTTGTTGCTGGTTTGTGTAGACTATCCAAACGTAGTCATCTGGTGGCCTTAGAGCTTAATTTATCTGTCTAGCACGCCTTTCCTCTGACCAAGATCCCGAATGAGGGCCGATGCTCAAGCCAGCAATTCGGCCCAAAATGCCAAGCTCGCTCGTTCGTAGAGCAGCCCCATCCGCAGCGGCAGGGCTTCAAAGCTGCCCTCGGGCACACACGCCGCCTGATGCTCGTACTCGGCTAAGCGGGCGCGGTGTAAGTCCAACTGCTCCTGCGCCAGTTGCGGCAGGAGGTCTGGCGGCCCCTGCCCCGCAAAAAATAGCTTGAGAAGGCCAGCGTCGCGCAGTTCGGGAAACCCGGCCGGATGCGCCAGCCAGTGCGCGAGCGCCGAACGCCCGGCCAGCGTGATGCTGTAGGTGCGTTTGCGCCGCCCGCCGTCTTCCTGCGTTTCTGCAAGCAGGCCCAATCCCACGAGGCGTTGAGGTTCGGCGTAGAGCTGAGAGCGCGGGAATGTCCAGAAATACCCCACCGATTCGTCGGCCCAGCGCTTGAGATCGTAAGAAGTGCCGGGGCCACACTGACCCAACAGCCCCAGCACGATGTAGGCCGACGGGCCAAGGCTGGCCTGCTCATCGGCAGCCGCAGGAATCGCAACAGGACTTGCATCTGACATAACCAGAGCATACACTCACTTCATACCGTCCAAAATAGACCATTCAGAATGGATGGTGGCTTGCGGCGAAGGAGAAAGCTAAATGAACCCCACAACACGGCTCACGGCAGAACTCGAAGGCGATTTTGTGGTCTTTCTGATCGGCTTCCGCATCAATACTCTGTGGAGGATTTCCGCGTGGTTGCCTGTGTTCCGGGCCATGCCCAAGATGCTCAAGGAATTGGCGGAACATCCAGAAATGGGCCTGTTGGGAGGGCGCTTTGCGGGCCTGACACTCATTCAGTATTGGCGCAGCACCGAACATCTGAACGCTTATGCCCAGTCGCGTCAGAACGAGCATCTCCCGGCTTGGCGGGCCTTCAATCAAAACGCCCGCAGAGCTAAAGGTGCAGTCGGCATCTGGCACGAAACTTACCGTGTGGCAGCGGGCCAATACGAAACGGTGTATGTGGACATGCCCGCGTTCGGACTGGGTCAGGCGGGCAAATTGGTGCCTGCCAGCGGGCGGCGCGAAACGGCAGCCGGGCGTATCAGTCCGCCTGCGGTGTGAGGGGCAATTATCCGAGCAAACCCCCCAGTCTGCTTCGCAGCCAGCCTCCCCTCGAAGGGTGCATTGCATGAGCAACGGGGGGTTCACCTTCCACCGCCACTCCCTTTCCCCACCACAAACAGCGTATGCGCCACCCTCAAGCCATACCGGGAAGTCCAGCTCTCCTCGTGCTGAACGACCAATCCACACGCCGCAAACAGCGCCAGCCACTCCGCCCACGTTAGCTTCCTGCTGTGATTGGCCCCGCTACACGCCCCGTTTTTTGGTGCCCTTCATCGGCGCGTGTGTCCAGGGATCATCGGGCCAGGGGTGCTTGGGATAGCGGCCCCGCAAGTCCTTGCGAACCTCGAAATAGCTGGAATTCCAGAACGAGCGCAAATCCTGCGTGACCTGCACGGGCCGTCCGGCGGGCGACAGCAGATGCAGTAGCACCGGCGTCCGGCCCCCATTCACGGTGGGCGTCTCGGCCAGCCCGAACAATTCCTGCAACTTCACCGCCAGAATGGGCGCGTCGCCGGGGCGGTACTCCAGCCGGATGCGGCTCCCGGTGGGCACGCTCAGGTGCGTGGGGGCCAACTCGTCCAGTTGCGCGGGCAGCGGCCAGGGCAAGAGGGCTTGCAGCGCGGCCAGCAAGTGAATGCGGTTCAAATCCTCGCGGCTGCGGGCGCTCCCTAGCATTGGGCCAAGCCACGTTTCCAGCGTGTCCAGCAGCGCCGTATCCGACAAATCAGGCCAGTCTTCTGCGGGGCGCCAGTGCCGCACCGACTCCACACGGGCGCGGAGTTGCGCGGCTTCCGGCGAGAAATTCAGCAGATGCATTCCCTCGGCGCGGATGGCTCCGGTCAATGCCCCGGCCCGCGCCCCGGCAGGCAAATCGCGCAGGGGTTGGCTGCTTAGGATCAATGCGCCCACCCGCTGCTGCCGCTCGGCCAGCAGCGTGCCCGTGCGGGAATCCCAGCGCACCACATCGGCGGCTTCGGCGCGGGCTTCCAGTGCAGCGCGGTCTAATGGGGCGGCCAGAAAAATCCGGCCCTCGGCGCTGCCAGACGCTTTAGCCGCCGCTCCGGGTGTCGCGTCCAGATGGGCTACCGCCAATGCCAAGGCTCCGGCCAGCGGGTCGCCTTCGGGCAAAGCCGCGCCCTGCCCGCCCGCCAGCAGAAAGCGCCCGCGTCCATCCTCCCGTGCCAGTGCCGCCCGCTCCGGGTAGGCCAGCGCCACCAGTGCGCCCACGTCGTACCCGTCTGGGGGGCTGGAATCGGGCCGCACCTTCAGCAACGTGCGCCACTGTTTCGATAAGCGTTCCACCCGCTCCAGCACAGTTACGTCTGCTGCTGTGCGCTCGCCCCGTCGCCAGGCCCGCAGCGCCGCCACTCTGTCGGTCAGGTCGGCCCCGGAACCGGGCGGCAAGGGATCGCGTTCTTCCAGCAGGGCGGCCACGTCAGCGGCCAGTGCCCCATCTTCGGCTCCATTCAGCAGGTGCGCCAGCCGGGGATGCGTGGGAAAGTCCAGCAGTCTCGCCCCGACTGGTGTGACGCGTCCAGCCCCGTCCAGTGCGTCCAGATCGTGCAGCAGCGTGCGGGCCAGAGCCACACGGGGCGCGGGCGGCACGTCCAGCCAGTGCAGCGCTGTAGGGTCGGGCGTGCCCCACTGCGCCAATTCCAGCGTCAGCGGGGCAAGGTCGGCTTCCAGCACTTCTGGCAGGCTGGCGGTGGGCAACAGGGCGTGGGTGCGCTCGCTCCACAGGCGGTAAGCCACCCCCGGTGCAGTGCGTCCGGCCCGTCCTGCACGCTGCGTGGCGCTGTCCCGCGTGACCCGCCCCGTCACCATCCGCGACAGGCCCGATGCCGGGTCGAAGCGCTGGGTGCGGCTCTGCCCGCCGTCTACGACCACCCGCACGCCGGCGATGGTCAGGCTGGTTTCGGCAATAGAAGTAGCGAGAACCACTTTGCGCCGCCCATTTGGGTCAGGCAAGAGCGCCCGCCGTTGCGCGGCCAAAGGCAAATCTCCGTAGAGGGGCAAGATCGCAATCCCCGAAGTTTCCAGATCGGCCAACTGCCCCGCCGCCCCACGAATCTCGCGCACGCCCGGCAGGAAGGCCAGAATGTCGCCGGGGTCGGTCTCCAGCGCCGAGCGCACGGCCCGCGCCACCGCGTCTTCTACTCGCCCAACCGGGTCGGCATTCAGGTAGCGCACCTCCACCGGGTAAGCCCGCCCCGCGCTCTCGATCAGCGGCGCATTCAGGCGTGAGGGCAGGTCGGCATTTAGTGTGGCACTCATGACCAGCACGCGCAGGTCGTCGCGCAAGGCTCCCTGCACTTCCCGAAGCAGGGCCAGCGCAAGGTCGGCGTTCAGGCTGCGTTCGTGAAACTCGTCCAGAATGACCAGCCCCACGCCCGCCAGTTCAGGGTCGCGCTGCAATCGGCGGGTCAGAATGCCCTCGGTCACGACTTCTATGCGCGTGGCCGCCGACACCCGCGACTCGAAGCGCACGCGGTAGCCCACGCTCTGGCCCACTTCCTCTCCCAACGTTTCGGCCATGCGGGAAGCCACCGCCCGCGCTGCCACCCGCCGAGGCTGAAGCATGACGATGGTTTGACCCGCCAGCCAGGGTTCGTCCAGCAAGGCCAGCGGCAACGCCGTGCTTTTACCCGCGCCGGGCGGGGCCTGCACCACCACCAACGCCGTGTGTTGCAACGCCGCCCGCACTGCCGGAATCACTTCGGCAATCGGCAAGTCGGTGGGAGGCAGGGGAGAAACAGGCATGACGAGGGGCATGCTAGCGCGGGTGGACAGGTAGTCCGTCTAGCCGCAACACATCTCGCAAGTCATTCAGCACGGCGTCTGGCGTTTCACCATTCAGCCCGTGTCCGGTGGGCAAGAAGGCCGCCCGCATTCCGACTTGCTGCGGCCCCCACACGTCATTCTTGGGCGAGTCGCCTACAAACCACGTTTCCGCCGCCGACACGCCCAACAGCTCCAGCGCCAGCGTATAGATGCGCGGGTCAGGTTTGCTCAGCCCCACATCTTTGCTGATCACGACATCATCTACGAGGGGCCAGAGTGCACAGCCTTCCAAACAGGCGGTCTGCACGTCTTTCCAGCCATTGGTGACTACGCCGACTCGGACTCCAGCCGCTCGCAACTCACCAAGCATATCTACCGCGTAGGGCATGAGGGCCGGAGCAGTCAGAAAATGCGCGGTAAAGTCTTGGAGCAAGTGTTCGGTGTCGTGCAGCAAGCCAAATTCCCCGATCAAGGCTGGGAAGACTTCCCGCTTGGGTCGATACCCGAAGTCATCCAACTCGGTAAACCGCTGGGCATATCCGGCAGGCAGACCAAACCGTTCTATATGCCCGCTCAGCCAGCCTTGCACAGTGGCGTTCCGGTCATGCAAGGTGCCGTCCAGATCGAACAAAACGGCGCGTACTGGAATCAACGCGGCCCCGGACGAATGCTGAGGTCGGGCATGGTGGCGTCACGGGGCAAGTTCAATACGGTGCGGATGGCGTCGGCCACTGTTTCGGCCTGTACGAAGGCAGCGGGGTCGTACGTTGTCCCCTCTTGCCCACGCACCTTGCGCTGCATTTCGGTGGCGGTGCGGCCCGGATACAGGCTGGTGACGCGCACGCTGTGAGGGGCTTCCTCGTCGCGCAGGGCGTCGGCCAGGGCTTTCAGGGCGTGCTTGCTGGCGGCGTAACTGGCCCATTCGGCATTGGCCCGCAGGCCCGCGCCGCTGTTCACAAAAACGATGGTTCCGCGCTCTGAGCGCACTTGCGGGAGCAGTAGCCGGGTCAATTCCGCAGGGGCGACCACGTTTACGGCCAGCGTGTGCGTCCAGACCGCGTGATTCTGTTCGGCCGCCGCGCCCAATTCCACCACTCCGGCGTTATGAATCAGGTTGGTCACGCGCCCCAGTCCGGCCACCGCCCCCGCAAATGTGTCGGGCCGAGTCAGGTCGAGAGATAACGTTTGGCCGCCCACTTCGCCGTGCAAAGTTTCCAGCTTGGCCGGGTCGCGGCCTACTAGAATCAGGTCGTGTGCGCCAGCCAGAGCGCGGGCGAGAGCTGCACCGATGCCGCCAGTTGCGCCAGTAATCAGGGTCACGGGGTTGGTCATGGGGAAACGGTAGCGCACCCAGCGTCTAGAGGCACAGCAAAACCGCCGCACCCATACAGGGCACGGCGGTCATGGGCTCAAGCTTCAACTCAGGGGCAAGGAGTCACCGGACTCGCGCTGTTGCGGGGCGTGGGCGCTGCCGCCGCAAAGTCGCTGGCGTTGTTGTTGGCGTCGGTGCAGCCGTTTCCGGCGCGGGTGGCGGCAGTGGTGCTGCTCAGGGCCGGAGCCGCCGCGCTGCCTTCAAAGGCGTTGGCGCTGCCGTAGCCCACGAAGTCCAGCACGTCGGGATCGGCCAGTCCGGTAATCGCTACCGCATTGCCGACCAGCGCGACTTTGCCGTTGGTGCCCGACATCGCCACACCCGTGCCCGTAAAGTTGGCGTCAGGCGTGGGCAGGGCCGCCGCTGGGCCTGCACCGTCCGACATACGGATCAGGAAGGATTGGCCGGGCTGCACATTAAAGGTGGGCAGGGCGATGGAAGCGGTGGCCGTTGCAGCGAAGGTGCCTGCCGCCGAAGCGTACTGTACGCTCATTCCTGCGGTGCTGACGGGCTGCTTGCTGCGGTTGAACAGTTCCACAAAGTCGCTGAGGAACGGAGCGCCAGTGTTGCCCCCCGCGCCGTACACCTGACGGATGACCAGTGCGCCGCCTGCCACTGCCGCCGCCGGGTTCACGGTCACGTTGAGGGTGCTGCTGTCGCTGAGAAGGCCATTGCGGGCCGTGATGGTGTACTGGTAGCTGCCGGGGGCCGTGCCAGCCGGAGCTGAAACGGTGGCATTAAAGGCCGCGCCGCTGGCAACGGTGGCGGGTACGGTCACGATGGCGGGTGCGCCGCCGGTGGGCGTCACGGTCACGGTGATGGGGCCGCTGGCGTTCACGTTGCTGGCTGTAAAGCTCTGGGTTGCTGCCACGCCGCCCACTGTTACGGTGGCGCTGCCCGCTTCTGGCGTCAGGGTCAGGCTGGCAATCGGCGTAGTAATAGGTGCGTCTGCCGTTAGGTTCAGGCCCACCAGCACGGGGTCATGGTCGCTGCTGCGGAAGGCGTCGGGCGCGAAGAAGGACGCCTGCTGATCGGCAGCCTTGAATTCCGTGTTGTAGTCCAGAATCACAGGTTCGTCGGCGTTGATGTGCCACTTGGTCTTGCCCGTCAGTTGCCCGTTCAGGCTCTGGCTCACGATGGCGTGATCGAGGCTGCCCCACGTGCCGTCAAATTGATAGGAGTAGCTTTCGGGGCCAAACACGCTCACCAGATCGTCGGCGTTGCCCGCCGTGTTGTCGGCCCCGCGCAACAGGCGCATGATCGGGTCTTCCATCCGGTAGGCGTTCAGGTCGCCCAGCAGGATGCGGTCTGCGTCGGCCACACCGGTGGGATTGGTTTCCAGCCACTTGGTGATCACGTCGGCGGCAGCGAGGCGCGTGGCGTTGCTGGCCCCCTGGCCGTCCAACTGATCGGTGTCGCCCGCGCAGGGGCTGCCCTTGCTTTTCAGGTGGGCCATAGCCGCCGTAAAGCGCCCGCCGTTGGCATTGCTCTGGAAGGTCTGCGCCAGCGTGGGGCGGTTGCAGGTGTCTATATAGGCCGGGTCGAAGGTGCTGTCCAGAATCGCCAGATTGCCCACCGGGGTCACGGCGGCGGGTTTGTAGATCATGGCAACCGTGATCGCGTCGGTGCCGATGTTGGCTGCTGAATTGAGGTAGGCGTAAGCGCCCGCCGTGCCGCCGGTGGCCGGGTCGTTCAGCGCATTCACCAGATTGGCGAGGCTGCTGTTGGCACCTTTGGCGTAGTCGTTCTGCATCTCCAGAATGCCCAGCACATCAGCGTTCAGCTTGCGGATAGAATCTACGGTTTTGGCCCGCTGGCGCAGGAATTCGTCGCAATTGTTGGCCCCGCGTGCCGTGCTGCCTATGCCGTTGGGGGTGCAGCCAGTGTTGGTGGTCAGCAGCGTGGTGAAGTAGTTCAGCACGTTCATGCTGCCCACGCGCAGGCTTCCGCCCACAGCTTCGGGCACGGGCTGGCGCGGGTTGGTGGCAGTAATGGTGGTGCTGGCGGCGGTGGCATGAATACGGTAGGTGTCGAGGCTGCCGCTGCCCGTCCAGCCATCGTTGCTGTAGCTCAGCACGCCCGTTGCGGTGGCCGTATCGCCGCCGCGCAGGGTGTTGGCCGCGCTCAGGGGTTGGTTGCCGCGCCCAAAAATCAGCGGGTTGGGGTTCTGTGCCCGTGTGCCGTCGTCAATCCGAATAAAGCGGTTGGGAAGGTTGGCGTTAAAGGCCGCCAGTCCGCTGACGCTGGGCGCGTTGATCTGGCTGAAGGTGTACAGGCGCTCGTCGGCCAGATCAAAGCTGCCGCCTCGTCCCAGCGTGAAGTTGTTGGTCACGGTGCCGCTGACGGTGACCAGCATGCCCTCGAAGCGTTCGCGCTCGGCTACAGGCAGGGGTAAGGTTAGGGTTTGCGGCGCGGGCAGGGCGGTGCCGCTGGCCAGCACAGTCACGTCAGCTGCACTGGCGGGGCTGATCTGCGTGGCGGTCACGAATTCGCTCACGTTTCCGGTCACGCGCACGCGGTCGCCGGTGGTCAGGGTGGGGCAGTTGCCGCCCGTAGAGCCGCAGAAAATAAACACGCCGTCGCTGGTTTGGACGTCGTTGTCGGCGTCTATCCCTTCTTCCTGCACAAAAAAGCCGCGCAGGGTTCCGGCCACCAGATTGCTGGTCACCACACCCTCCACGTTCACGGCTCCGGTCAGGGGGCTGGGCGCGTTGCCGCTGGGGGTGCTGCCCTGTACGGCTCCGATGTTGTTCAGGGCAATGGTGCCGGGGTTGTCGGTGGCGCTGAACACGAGGCTGAAGGCGAACGGGTCTTCGGCGGCGGTGGCGGCCATCGGAATCTGGGTGGCAAAGGTGACCACCGTTTCGGCTCCGGGCGCGAGGGTGGACATACTCTGCCAGCCCTGATGCGCCACGCCCGCGACTTGCAGGCCAGCGGGCAGGGTCACGGTCAGGTCGCCCGTATTCAGCCCGGTGACCAGCGGCGTCGCTTTAGGGTCGGGCGCAAAGGTGGGAACGCTGCCCACATAGGTCAGTTCGCGGGCCGTGTCGGGTTTCAGCGCGGATGCACGGGCGTCGGGTACGGGGGAGCCGTCAAACCGCTTCACATCCTTAAATGGGGTAGAGGAGACGGTGGCCGTGTTGGTCGCGTCGCCGCCCGCCGTATCTACGGGCACGAAGGTGGGGGCCGTCAGCGTGGCGGTTCCGGTGTTTTTCACCCGGAAGGAGGCCCGCAGGTAGCGCACCCGGTTCGCCTCATCGGTCAGCGTGCCCGCCGAGAGCGGCGTGTACAGCAGGTCGGTAACGTCGGTGGCCTGCGGAGCGAGTCCCTTCACGGCCTGCACGCTGATGGTGGGCGTGGCAGAAGTGGCGTCCGTGACCCGCAGTTCGTATATTCCAAGGCTGGTTGGAGCAGCGCGGCCCGGCTGATTGGCACTGGGTTGGCTGGCGTTGGGCTGATTGGCCGCAGGCGTCTGCACGTTGGGTTGGCCGCAGGCGGTCAGGGCCAAGAGTCCGGCAAGAATCAGGCGTTTGGTGGGCATTAGTGTTGGCTCCGTGTGGGCAGGGTCAGTGGTGTGGCGGCGGTTGGTGCAGTTTCTACGGCGGCCAGCAGCAGCGTCACCGAGAAGGGTTCAGCACCGGGGTGAGCGGTGCGGTTGAGGGTCAGGCCGACGTTCAGGGGGCGGGTATCGCCGCCGCCCTGCGTCACGAAGGCTTTTCCGGTGTAGGTTCCTGCTGCGAAGGTACCCGCCGGATAGCCTACGACAGTGCCCGCCGGACTCTTCGCGCCTGTGGTGGTCAGAGCAACGTCGTTGTAGGCGCTCGCGCCAGGGGTCGTCACGTCTTCGACCAGGCCTGTAGCCGCATTAAAGGTTTTGGGTTGTCCCAGCGTCAACGATGAGGCGTAAGCAGGCGCAGAGGTGCCGTTGAACAACTTAATCAGCGTGTAGGGCGTGTTGCCTTCGGTCAGGGGGCTGCCCAGGCCTTCCACCCCCGAATCGTCCGACAGGCTCACGGGCACAAAGGCCAGCGGCGCACTGCCTGCATTGCCCACCCGGTAAGCGGCGTGGAAGTGGCGCGTATCCTGCCCATTCACGGTGGCCGTAAACGTATGAACGCTGTCCAGCGTAAAGGTCAGGGCTGCCGTGTCCTGCGCGGTCAAACTGCCGCTCACGACTTTCAGGCTGCTGCCCAAAACTTGCGTGCCGATGCCGTTGATAGTCAGGGCCACGATGGGCGCGGTGCCGTTTGGCGTGGGTTCGGGAGTGGGCGTGGGGACGGGCGTACAGGCCACGAGGCCCGCCAGCAAAGTGAGGGTCAACAGGGTTCGTTTCATAGCGTCCTTGGAAAACAGCAGTGAGTTGGAGTTGAAGCACCCGATTCTAAGCCGGAAATGTCAGGAATGTTAATGCTCGGTGTGGAGCGTTGCTTTAACAGCAGGCTCAAAAGCAGCCCGCCTGCCCAGGCTCAAGCGTCCCGAACCTTGCGGTTCAGCTTGTCGGCGGCCACCAGCAACACGTCCCACACACCAGAAAAGGGCGGGGCGTAGGCAAGGTCAGTGTCGAATAGATGTTGAACGGTACTGCGGCGGTGCAGCAGGGCGGCCACCACATCCACCCGCTTCACGCTGATGTGGCGCGGGCTGACCAACTGCACGCCCAGCAGCCTTCCCGTGCCCACTTCGGCGGTCAGGCGCACATGAATCGGGCGCGAATCGCCGTAATACCCGGCGTGGTCGGTGCTGTCCACGTCCACGCTCACGGCGTTCAGGCTTAACGCCTCGGCCTCGGCCTGCGTCAGTCCGGTGTGGGCCGCGCCCAATTCGAACACCTTGAAAATGGCCGTGCCCACGATGCCGGGAAAAGTGGCGTCTCCGCCCGCCATATTCACGCCTGCCACGCGGCCCATGCGGTTGGCGGTCAGGCCCAGCGGAATATGCACCTTGCGCTTTGTCACCCGGTGCAGGCTTTCGGTGTTGTCGCCCGCCGCATAAATCCCTGCCACGCTGGTTTCCTGCTGAATATTCACCGCCACCGCGCCCGTTTTGCCAATCCGTGCGCCCGCCGCTTTTGCCAGCTCGGTATTGGGTTTGACGCCCACGGCCACGATCACCAGATCGGCCCGCACCAGCCCTCCGGAAGTCTGCACGCCCGTCACGTGATGGTCTCCGGTCAAGCCTTCTACTGACGTCCCGCAGCGCACATCCACGCCTTTGGCTTCCAGTTCGGCGCGCACCCGGCGTTGCAATGGCTTGTCCAGCATGCGCCCGGCCACTTCCGGCCCTTTTTCCAACAAGACCACGCTCAGGCCGCGTGCGTGCAGGGCCTCGGCCATCTCCAGCCCGATGTAGCCGCCGCCCACTATGCAGGCGCGTTTGGGCGCTTTGCCGCCTGCCCCTTGCAGGCTGGCTTCAATCGCCTGTCCGTCTGGAATATCGCGCAGCACATGCACGCCGCCCAGTTTGGTCTGTGCCCAATCGGGCCGCACGGCGCTGACGCCGGTGGCGATCAAGAGGCGGTCAAAGGGTTCAGTGGAGGTGCGTCCAGCGGCGCGGTCTAGCACAGTGATGGTTCCGGCCCCCGCGTCCACGCCCGTCACCTCATGCCCGGTACGGACGCCGATGCCCTGCCCGCGCATGCGTTCCGGCGTTCGGGCGATCAGGTCGTCAAAGTCTTCGACCTCGCCGCCTATCACGTAGGGCAGGCCGCACGCGCCGTAGCTGATGTAGTCGCCTCGCTCGAAGACCACCACTTCCGCCGCCGGATCGAAGCGTCTGGCCCGGCTGGCCGCGCTCATGCCCGCTGCTACGCCGCCGATGATCACGATTCTGCCGGTGCTGCCCGCCGCCGATGTTGCGCCCATACAGGCAGGCTACCGCGCCGGGCCTGCCGCACCGTTACCATGCAGCTATGACCGATACCGCTGCCCGCCCCGGTTTGACCACAGCTGATTTGCCCGCCTATATCCCCCTCAACCGGGAACGCCTGATCGCGCCCGGCCCAGTCGAGGTTGATCCCCGCGTATTGCTGGAACTGGCCCAGCCTCAGATGCACCACCGGGCGGCGGCGGGCATCGAAAAACTGATGGAAGCCCGCGCCAAACTGACGCAGCTCTTGGGCGATCCCTATGACGCTGTGATCACCACCAGCAGCGGTACCGGAGCCTTCGAGGGCGCACTCGTCAGCTTAGTCCCGGAAGGGGCCAAAGTTGTGAACGCGCAGGCCGGCAAATTCAGCGAACGCTGGGGCGAAATGGCCGGACGGTTGGGCTACGACGCGCAGATCGTGGCGAAACCCTGGGGCGAAGTTCTTGACCCAGAGGAGGTGGCCGACGCTGCCAAAGATGCCCACACCCTGCTGATCACCCACAGCGAAACCAGCACCGGAGCGCTGCACGATCTGGCGGCCATCTCGGGGGCGGCCCGTGCCCAGAACCCCGACCTGATCATCATTGCCGACTGCATCACCAGCTACGGCGTGGCCGAATTGCGCCCGGCGGCCTGGGGTGTAGACGTGATCGTGTCGGGCAGCCAGAAGGGAACGGCCACGCCCCCCGGCCTCGGCTTCGTACTGTTTTCTCCCGAAATTCAGACCCGACTGATCAAGAACACGCCGCGCGGTTTTTACCTCGATATGCACCGAGAACTGACCGGGCAAAAGGCGGGCAGCACGCCCCAGACGCCTGCCATCAATCTGATCTACGCCCTGTCGTTGTCGTTGGAGCGGTTGCTGTGCGTGCCCTTGGACGTGCTGTGGGCCGAAAAGCGCCGTCAAGCCGACGCGCTGATTGCTGCCGGAACCGCGCTGGGTGCGCCTGCGTGGGCCGCCCGCACCAGCCCCGCCGTGGCCGTTCTGACCCCACCTGCCGGAATCACGGGGCGTCAGGTTTCGGCCCGCCTGGCTGAAATGGGCCAACGCGCCCTGCCCGGTCAGGCGCCGCACGAGGACACCGTGTTCCGCGTGTCCACGATGGGCTACGCCGACCGGTACGACGCTCTGGCGATTGCCGGAATCTTGGAAGAAGCCTTTGCCAGCCTCGGCGTGAAAGTGCAGCGCGGGGTGGCGGTGCAGGCGGCCTGGGCGGCGCTTCAGGTCAACTGAGTGGCTCTCAGAAGGTAAGCCAACCCTAGACACCCGCCCCCTGTATCTCTATACTTAGAATGTTGCCCGCCAGAAGGCGGGTTCTTTACCAGCATAACCAGAGGACACCTGACCAGAACGGACGGAGTAGCCCCAACGGTTTTCCCGCAGCAGCGGAGTGCTGGGAGCAGGGTTTCAGGGTGCGTGCGCCCTCCCCCGCGAAAGGAGTTTGAACATGGCGAAAGACGGCCCCCGTATTATCGTGAAGATGGAAAGCACCGCTGGAACAGGCTTTTACTACACGACCACCAAAAACCGCCGCACCACGCAGACCAAACTGGAACTGCGTAAGTACGACCCCGTTGCCAAAAAGCACGTCGTCTTCAAGGAGAAGAAAGTCTGATCTGCTGGGGCCGCCCTACCCGTATGTGGGTTCAGCGGCTCCACTGGGTCAGCTTTCTTTTCCTCAGTACAGGCTTTGAGGCGCAGGTGAACGCATGAACTTGATTCAGTACTTCCGGGACGCCCGCGCGGAATTGTCCCGCGTGACGTGGCCCACCCGCCAGCAAGTGCTGGAAGGCACGCAGGCCGTGCTGATCTTCGTCGTGGCACTCACCCTGATCGTGTTTTTCATGGATCGCGTGTTCGGCACCGCCGTTCGTGCGCTCCTCCCATAAGGCGGCTGACATGAGTATTGAATGGTACGCCGTGCATACCTACGTGGGTCAGGAAGACCGCGTGCAAGACCAACTGATGGATCGGGCCAAAAAGCTGGGCATGTACTACACCAAGATTTTTCAGGTGTTGCAGCCCAGCGAGGAAGCTGTAGAACTGCGTGAAGGCGGCAAGAAAGAAACCGTCAAGCGCAAGTTGTTTCCGGGCTACGTGTTCGTGCAGATGGACGTGGAAGACGATGACGCACCCGGCGAACTGGGTGAGTCTTGGGAAGTGGTGCGCGGCACCAACGGCGTGACCGGATTTGTCGGCACCGCCACGCGCCCTGTACCCCTCTCTCACGATGAGGTTCAGCGTCTGCTGGCCTCGGTGGGCGTGGCTGCTCAGCCCGTCGTCGAAGAAGCCCCGCGCATCAAGGTCAGCCTCAAACCTGGCGATATGGTTCGGGTCACGGGCGGCCCATTTGCGGACTTCAGCGGCATCATCAGCGAAGTCAATGCTCCTCAGGCCAAGGTCAAGGTGCTTGTCAGCATCTTTGGCCGCGAAACCCCTGTCGAACTCGATTTCGCACAGGTCAGCAAATAAGGCCTGTTTGTTCCCACTGAGGTCAGGCACCATCCAAACTGTGCCACTAGTCAAAATGGGCAACAGGCAGTAAAATCAAAAAGTTGCTGTCAATTCACTCTCAGGGTGAAGCTCCTTACCGGGCAGGCAGAACTTAGCGTCAGCACCCCACCGCCACATTTGAGGGCGTTCTGGGGGAGCTAAGGAGGCAAGACATGAAGAAAATTACCGGAATGGTGAAACTCCAACTCCCGGCAGGCAAGGCGACACCCGCCCCGCCAGTCGGCCCCGCGCTCGGTCAGTACGGCGCGAACATCATGGAATTTACGAAGGCGTTCAATGCGCTGACCGCCGACAAGGGTGACGCGATCATCCCCGTCGAGATCACGATCTACGCCGACCGTTCCTTTACGTTCATCACCAAGACCCCCCCCATGAGCTACCTGATCCGCAAGGCCGCAGGTCTCACCAAGGGCAGCCCGACCCCCAACAAAGCCAAAGTTGGCAAACTGAACTGGGATCAGGTGCTGGAAATCGCCAAAACCAAGATGCCCGACCTGAACGCAGGCAGCGTCGAGGCCGCCGCGTACACCGTGGCAGGCACGGCACGCTCTATGGGCGTGACCATCGAGGGGGCCCCGAATGCCTAAGCACGGTAAGCGGTACCGCGCGTTGACCGAAAAGGTTGACCGCAACAAGCAGTACACCATCGACGAAGCCGCCGCACTCGTTAAGGACATCGCCACCGCGAAGTTCGACGAAACGGTCGAAATCCACTTCCGCCTCGGCATCGATCCTCGCAAGAGCGATCAGAACGTGCGTGGAACGGTTGCCCTGCCTCACGGTACGGGCCGCACTGTGCGCGTCGCCGTGATCACCAAGGGTGAAAACGTGGCGCTCGCAGAAGCCGCTGGCGCAGATGTCGTCGGCAGCGATGACCTGATCGAGCGCATTGCGGGCGGCTTCATGGAGTTCGACTCTGTTGTTGCCACCCCCGACATGATGGCCCAGGTGGGCCAGAAGCTTGCGCGTTTGCTGGGGCCCCGTGGCCTCCTGCCCAACCCCAAGAGCGGCACCGTCGGCCCCGACGTGGCGAGCATGGTGCGCGGCCTGAAAGCCGGACGTATCGAGTTCCGCAACGACAAGACAGGCGTGGTTCACGCGCCTATCGGCAAGGCCAGCTTTGATCCTGCCAATCTGACCGCCAACTACGCGGCCCTGATTCAGGCTGTCGAAGCCGCCAAACCCGGTAGCGCCAAGGGCGTGTTTGTGCGGAGCGCATTCATGACCAGCACGATGGGGCCGAGCATTCCCCTCTCGCTCACTACGGCGTAATTTCTAGGGGGGTAGGTTCTTTCTACCCCCGCCAACTTCAGCACCCCGGTGCGTTCTGCACCTTTTAACAGCATCACCGTTAGACCGGCTTCCGTGACAGCGGGGACTCTTGCCAAGTTTAAACATCCCGCCGAGTTGTCAGGGCGCAGTTACCGCACCCGGACTTGTTCGACACAAAGGAGGTTCACCGCGTGGCGAACGAAAAAAACCAGCAGAACCTCAGCAGCCTTCGGGGCAGCCTTTCGGGAGTAGACACGTTTTACGTCGTCGATTACCAGGGCCTGACCGCAGGGCAACTGAGCAAACTGCGTAAAGACATCCGCGAAAAGGGTGGGCAGCTCATCGTTGCCAAGAACACCCTGATCAACATCGCCCTTCAGGATGGTGGCCGTGATTTTGCCGACGCCCTGAAAGGCCCCAGTGCCCTTGTTCTGGCCCATGAAGACCCCGCTGGAGTCGCCAAGACCCTCAGCGATGCCGCCAAGGCCAACGACAAAGGCATTCCCACCATGAAAGGCGGCCTCGTGGAAGGCAACCGCGTCGATGTGAAAGTTATCGAACGCCTTGCCAGCCTCGGCAGCAAGCAGAGCCTTCAGGCCGAGTTCGTGGGTGTGCTCTCCAGCCACCTGTCGGGCTTCGTCGGAATTCTGGAAGCCTACAAGGCCAAGCTGGAAGCGGGCGCTCCTGCCGACAGCAGCCCAGCCGCCGCCGATGGAGAAGTCGCTAGCGCAGATGCAGTTGTTGCCGAAGCCAGCGCTCCCGACGACAGCGCCCCGGAAGCGAGCGTCTAAGACCGCTCCGGCGCGTCTTGACCCCTTCTGTCCCCCTGCTTTAACAATCAGCACCACCCAAACCAATCCTCGGAGGAAGACATCATGGCATACGACAAACAGGCACTTATCGACCAACTGGGCACCCTCACCATCATGGAACTCGCCGACCTGATCGACGGCCTGAAGGAAACTTGGGGCGTTACCGCAGTCGTGGCCTCCGCTGGCCCCGCCGCTGCCGCCGCAGTGGTCGAAGAGAAGACCGAATTCGACGTCATCCTGATCGACGCTGGTTCGAGCAAGATCAACGTCATTAAGGAAATCCGCGCCATCACGGGCCTCGGCCTGAAGGAAGCGAAGGACATGAGCGAGAAGGGCGGCGCACTGAAAGAAGGCCTGCCCAAGGAAGAAGCCGAGAAGATCAAGGCCCAGCTCGAAGCAGCTGGCGCACGCGTCGAACTCAAGTAATCTTCTAAATTCGCTCTAGCAAGACCAGTTTTAAGAGCATCACCGGGAGTGCAGCCCCCAGCCGTCTTTGGTTGGGGGTTCCTATTTTGCCGCGTGGTTTTGGCCCCCTTGACCTCTCTTGACTTAACTATAGACAATGTAAGACAAAGTACTATCTGTAGATGAGGGGCGCACTATTCTCCACGGGTTCTACTCCGGTGGGTCTTTTGAGACGGCAGGTCAGGAAAAGCTCTTGGCAAGCCCGACACCGCTGGGTTGAGAATGCTGGAAGCAGCAAGGAGAGTATCAGATGGCTACAGGTAAAGTGAAATGGTTTAACGCAGAGAAAGGCTTTGGCTTCATCGAAACACCCGGCAGCCCCGACGTGTTCGCGCACTTCAGCGCCATCCAGAGCAGCGGCTTCAAGAAGCTGAACGAAGGCGACGAAGTGGAATTCGAAGTTGAAGAAGGCCAGCGCGGAAAAGGCCCCCAGGCCAAGAACATCGTTGTCACGAAGGCTGCTCCTGCACCTGCGTTCAGCGACCGCCCCCGCCGCGACGACCGCTGGTAATCCCCAACACCCTCTGACATTTTAAATGTTGATCCCCCAGCTGAAAGGCCGGGGGATTTTGCATTGTCTGGGACGAGCTGTTTGGAGTACAGAGTTTACTTCAAGTTGCGCCGCAACTCTGCCGCCAGCCCAAACCACTCGCGCTCCTGCCGCTTATAAAGATTGGTGGCGCGGCGCTCTGTTCTGGCGAGGGCTTCCAGCAATTGCGCGGCTTCCTCGTGGCGGCCTTGCGCGACCAAAAAAGCGGCGTAGCGGGCGCGGGGTTCTTCGGTGGTGGCAGCCGTCATGGCCTGCACATAGGTCGCGTCGGCCTCAGCCATTTTGCCCTGTTTTTCCTGAGCTTGTGCCAAGAGCGTCAGCGTGCGGGTGCGGGTGGCGGCGCTGGTTCGCAGGTCTACACGGGTCAGGCGGCCTTCGGCGTCGGCGGGGTTGCCGCGTGCCAAATCCAGTTCGGCACTGGTCAGCAGCACCACCGGATCATCGGCGTAGATGCCTGCCAACAGCGGATTGAGCGTGGCCTGCGCTTCGTCGTTGCGGCCTGCACGGGCCAGCAGCCCGGCAAGATCGGCGCGGTGGGCCAGCGTATCGCTCTCGGCAAGTTCTTCCTGCGCTTCCCGAATGCGGGTATCCAGCGGCTTGATGGCTTCCAGGCCACTTTGCAGGGCGCTGCTGGCCGCCCGCCGACTGCCGCGCAACGTAGGCAAAAACTCCAAGAAAAAGTAGATCAGCGGCCCCAAAAATCCACCGACAAACAGGCTGAACCCCAGCACGGCTATCCAGATCACGCCGCGCCGGGTGGCGATGGCGTGCACCAAGAACAAGATGTTGAGTACGTAAAAAACCGTAAACAGCCACGGCGCTTGGTTAAAGATAGAACCGACATTCATGCCCCCACTGTACAGAAGGTGGGTGAGTCACTTGTCTTGAAATGAGGCTGGTCTGGAAGTGCGAGGGGCCAAAGCCCTGATCAGAATTGAGAGCCGTTCTTAGACTTTTAGACCCTCGACCCTTAGATCATCCTTTGGCCGTACACCCCTTGACACCTAACACCAAACAGCCTATATTCTTCTGTGGCCGACCATGATGGGTTGGACGGGAGTGATGTGCCAATCAGTACGGCGTCAACACCGGCTGGACTTCACAACTAATTAGATTGTTTGGGACGCAACCGCGAGCGAGTTTAAGCCAAAGGTTGCTGTCCCGTTTGCGCTGTTCTCTGCCCCGGAAGAGTGCAATATTCCCATCAGGGTGCCCCGCGAGGTGTGCATGAGTTTTATTGGTAAGAAGCCCCGCATCGAACGCTTTGGTGAGATCACCGAAGTAATCCCGCTTCCTAATCTGACGGAAGTGCAGATGAACTCCTTTCAGGCGTTCCTGCAAGCCGACCGCGCACCAGACGCCCGCGATAACGTAGGCCTGCAAAGCGCCTTCCGCGAAGTGTTTCCCATTGACGAGACCGAGAAAGGCCGCAGCACGGGCCTGGTTCTCGATTTCCTGGAATACCGCCTCGGAGACGTGCCCTACACGCCCGAAGAGTGCCGCGAAAAAGACCTCACCTATCAGGCCCCGATGTACGCAAAGCTTCAACTGATCCACAAAGACAGCGGCCTGATCAAAGAAGACCAAGTCTTCTTGGGCGACTTGCCCCTGATGACCGCTGACGGCTCGTTCGTCATCAACGGCGCAGACCGTGTAGTTATTTCGCAGATTCACCGTAGCCCCGGCGTGTACTTCACCAGCTCCTACAAGGGCATCAAGAAGATGTACACGGGCGCGATTATTCCGATGCCCAAGCGCGGCCCTTGGATCGAACTCGAATCCAACGGCGGCGTGCTGGAAATGAAGGTTAACAAGCGCAAATTCCCCGTGGCCATGCTGCTGCGGGTGCTGGGCTACGACGACGCCAGCCTGAAAGCGCTGTTTACCGAATTTGACCCCAACCTGGAGTTGCCCGAAGACAAGAGCGCGGGCATGGGTTCCGATGAAGCCATGCTGCGCCTGTTTACAGTGCTGCGTCCCGGCGATCCACCGAAGCGCGACAAGGCGATTCAGTACCTGTATGGCCTCTTGGCCGACCCCCGCCGCTACGATCTGGGCGAGCCGGGCCGCTTCAAGATGAACACCAAGTTGGGCGTCAACCGTCCTGAGCGCACCCTGCTGACCTTTGTGGACGGCAAGTTCAGCGACGCCGGACTGGTGGATACCATCCGCTATCTGCTGGCGCTTCAGCAGGGACTGGAAACCGTCAAGATCGAAGAGGGTGCGCTGGAAGTGCCTGTGGCCGAAGACGACATCGATCACCTCGGCAACCGCCGGGTGCGGACGGTGGGCGAACTGTTGGCCGACCAACTGCGCGTAGGCATGGGCCGGATGGCGCGTGGTGTGCGCGAGCGGATGCTGCTCGGCAACCCCGACGCTGCGACCCCCACCAAACTGGTCAACAACCGTCCCATCGTGGCCGCCATGCGCGAGTTCTTCGGACGCAGCCAGCTGTCACAGTTTAAGGATCAGACCAATCCTCTGTCCGATTTGCGTCACAAGCGCCGAATCTCCGCACTGGGGCCAGGCGGGTTGACCCGCGAACGCGCAGGCTTCGACGTCCGCGACGTTCACCGCACGCACTACGGGCGCATCTGCCCAATCGAAACGCCGGAAGGCGCGAACATCGGTCTGATTTCCTCACTGTCCAGCTATGCCAAAGTCAACAGCCTCGGCTTTATTCAGGCTCCTTACCGCAAGGTGAACCACGGCGTCGTCAGCGACGAAGTGATCTACATGACCGCCGACATCGAAGACCGCTACGTGATCGCGCAGGCCAACACCGCGCTGAACACCGACGGCACCTTTGCCGAAGAGCGTGTGCTGGCGCGTAAGAAAGGCGACCCGACCTACTACGAGCATGAAGACGTCGATTTCATGGACGTTTCGCCCAAGCAGATCGTGTCCATCAACACCTCTCTTATTCCGTTCCTCGAGCACGATGACGCCAACCGCGCCCTCATGGGATCGAACATGCAGTCTCAGGCCGTGCCGCTCGTGCGTGCCGACAGCCCCGCCGTGGGTACGGGCGTCGAAACCCGCGTGGTCACCGACTCCGGAACCAGCGTGGTCAGCGACGTGACGGGCCGCGTGAGCTACGTGGACGCCCGCGTAATTCAGGTCACGCTCAGCGAGGACTCTGCCACCGCCGGAATGGTGAAGGGCAACGTCCGTACCTTCGAACTCGTGCGCTTTACCCGCTCCAACCAGGGCACCAACCTCGACCAGCATCCCATCGTGGATACGGGTGACGAAGTGAAGGCCGGACAGGTCATCGCCGACGGCCCCGCCTCCGACCTGGGCCGCCTCGCGCTGGGCCAGAACATCACGATTGCCATCATGCCCTTCGACGGCTTCAACTTCGAAGACGCCATCTGCATCAACGAAGGCCTGATCCGCAAAGATTTCTACACCTCGGTTCACATCGAGAAAGATGAAATCGAAGCCCGCGATACCAAGCTGGGGCCAGAGAAGATCACCCGCGACATTCCCGGCCTCTCGGAAGCTGCCCTGCGCGACCTCGACGAGGACGGCATCGTGCGCGTGGGTGCAGAAGTCAAACCCGGCGACATCTTGGTCGGCAAGACCTCCTTCAAGGGCGAGTCCGAACCCACCCCCGAAGAACGCCTCCTGCGCTCCATCTTCGGTGAAAAAGCGCGTGAAGTGAAAGACACCTCGCTGCGCGTGCAGTCCGGTCAGGGCGGCATCGTCGTCAAGACCGTGCGGTTCCGCCGGGGCGATGAAGGCGTTGACCTGAAGCCTGGCGTGCGCGAGATGGTGCGCGTGTACGTGGCCCAGAAGCGTCAGTTGCAGGTGGGCGATAAGGTTGCCAACCGCCACGGTAACAAGGGCGTGGTTTCCAAGATTCTGCCCCCCGAAGACATGCCCTACCTCGAAGACGGCACCCCCGTCGACCTGGTGTTCAACCCGCTGGGCGTGCCTTCGCGCATGAACCTCGGCCAGATTCTGGAAACCCACCTTGGAGAAGTGGCCCGCCTCACCGGCCAGAAGTTCGAAACGCCTGTGTTCGACTCCGTGACCGAAGCGACCATCAAGGAAATGCTGGAAGTGGCTTCTGCCGAACGCCTGCAGGCCCGCAAGGATGAAGGCTTCGAGCTGGACTCCCGCGAGCAAAAAGTTCTGGATCGCGCTGGCAAAACGGGCGTCATCGATTCGCCCAACGGCGATTACGACGCTGCACAGATGCAACTGGCCCGCACCGGCAAGAGCGTCTTGTACGACGGACGCAGCGGCGAAGCGATCAGCGGCCCTGTGGTCGTCGGCACCATGTACGTCATGAAGCTGTACCACATGGTGGAAGACAAACTGCACGCCCGCTCCACTGGCCCTTACAGCCTGATTACCCAGCAGCCTCTGGGCGGCAAGGCGCAGTTCGGCGGACAGCGCTTCGGAGAAATGGAAGTGTGGGCGCTCGAAGCTTACGGCGCGGCGCACACCCTTCAGGAAATGCTGACCATCAAATCCGACGACATCGACGGACGCGACGCCGCCTACCAGAGCATCGTGAAGGGCGAAGAAGTGTCGGGCAGCACCATTCCCGAATCCTTCAAAGTGCTGGTCAAGGAACTCCACTCGCTCGGTCTGGATGTCGAAGTGCTCGACAGCTACGACAAGAACGTGGACATCTTTGAAGGCATGATGCCCAAGCGCTGAGCGGGGCCAGACAGATCGTCACTGAACAGATCGTCTCAAGGTCGAGGGTCTAAGAAGGGCAGCAAGCAAGAGTTTTTTAGTTTGGATGGGGTGGCAGTTCAGAAACACCGTCGCCCCAGCACCTTAGACCCTTCACCCTGAGACCCTTAGACCGCGCCCCAGCAAGCACCACCACGCCTCCCACCACAGGAGCTACTGCTTTGAAAGATTTCAGCAAGGTACGCATTGCCATCGCCAGCCCCGCGAAGATTCGCGAGTGGAGCTTTGGCGAGGTCGAAAAGCCCGAAACCATCAACTACCGCACCCTCAAGCCCGAACGCGAAGGTCTGTTCGACGAGCGAATCTTTGGGCCAATCAAGGACTACGAGTGCGCCTGCGGGAAGTACAAGCGCCAGCGCTATGAAGGCAAAGTCTGCGAGCGTTGCGGTGTAGAAGTCACGTCCAGCAAGGTGCGCCGCTACCGCATGGGCCACATCGATCTGGCCACGCCTGCCGCGCACATCTGGTACGTGAAGGACACGCCCAGCAAGATCGGCACGCTGCTTGACCTGAGCGCCGGCCAGCTGGAGAAAGTGCTGTACTTTTCCTCGTTCCTCGTGACGCAGCCGCTGAACGCCCAGAAAGATGGGCGGCCCCTGAAGCGCGGCGAACTGCTGACCGACGACGAGTACCGCGAACTGCGCTATGGCCGTCAGGAAACCTACACGATTCCCGGTGGGCAAGAAGCCGTGATTCGTGACGGTGAGTACGTGACGCGTGGGCAGATTCTGGGCGGCAACGTGGTCGCCAAGATGGACGGCCTCGCCCAGTACCGCTTCCCGCGCCGCGCCGAAATCGCGTACAGCGAAGAAGTCGAAGCCTCCTTGCCCCTGCCCGCCGACGTGCTGGTGGAGCAAGAGACCTTCCGGGCCGGAGAAATCCTGGCTGAACTGGAAGCCGACGTGACGATTACGGCCCCCGTAGACGGCACCGCCTTCCTGCACGAACTGGGTGAAGACTCCGTGATGGTGGATATCCGCGCCAGCGTGGAGGCCCCCGAACCCAGCGAAGACGGCGAAGAAGAAGTGGCCGCCGCACCCCTCGGCGAAATTTTGGCCCGCGTGTACCTGCCTCACGGCATGAACGTGCAGGTCGCGCAGGGCGAGATCGTGGAAGCAGGCGCAGTGTTGGCCGACGCCAGCGCTGGAAGCCGACTGCGCGTCAGCCGCGATAGCCGCCTGAGCGCCGTTACCTTCCCCAAAAAGAAGGGCGACGTCACGGTTACGGCTCACTGGATGCGCCGCGCCGAGTACCCCATCAACCCCACCATGCACGTCTTGGTCGGCGACGGCAGCGAAGTCAAGAAGGGTCAGAAGGTCGTTGGCGCAATTGACAAGGAAGAAGAAATCATTGCCGAGGCCGCCGGGGTCATTACCCTGCACGCGCCCGCCAGCGTGATCGTGAGCAAGGCCAAGGTGTACCCGTACAACGATGAACCCCTGGTGGTCATCGGTGACCGTGTGGAACCCGGCGACGAGTTGGCTGACAGCGGTAACCTGCGTTCAGAAATTTCGGGCCGCATCGAGATCGACCTCGTTCGCAAGCAAGTTCGTGTGATCGAGTCCTACGATTTCGAAGCCAAGATGGGCGCGGAAGCCGTCAAGGAACTGCTGGACGAACTCGACCTCGACATCTTGGAAGCCGAACTCGGCGAGATGATGAAGGATTCGAGCCGTCATAAGCGTGCCAAGGCCCGCAAGCGCCTTGAAGTCACGCGTGCCTTCAAGCGCAGCGGCAACCACCCCTCGTGGATGATCCTGAACACGGTTCCGGTCATGCCACCAGACCTTCGCCCGATGGTGCAGGTCGACGGTGGACGCTTTGCCACGTCCGACCTGAACGACCTCTACCGCCGCCTGATCAACCGCAACAACCGTCTGAAAAAGCTGATCGGACAGGGCGCACCCGACATGATCATTCGCAACGAAAAGCGGATGCTTCAGGAAGCTGTGGACGCCCTGATCGATAACGGACGGCGCGGCAGCCCCGTGACCAACCCCGGCTCTGACCGCAGCCTGCGCTCGCTGACCGACCTGTTGGGCGGCAAGCAGGGACGCTTCCGTCAGAACCTGCTGGGCAAGCGTGTGGACTACTCGGGCCGTTCGGTCATCGTGGTCGGCCCGCAGCTCCGCCTGCACCAGTGTGGTGTGCCCAAGCGCATGGCCCTCGAACTCTTCAAGCCCTTCTTGTTCAAGGTGCTGGAAGAGAAGGGCGAAGTGACCAACATCAAGCAGGCCCGCAAGATGCTGGAGCGCTACCGCGACACCCGCGATAGCGTGTGGGACGCCCTCGAAGAAGTGATTGAAGACAAGGTCGTGCTGCTCAACCGTGCGCCTACACTTCACCGCCTCGGTATTCAGGCCTTCGAGCCGGTGCTGGTGGAAGGCCAGTCCATTCAGCTGCACCCCCTCGTCTGTGAAGCCTTCAACGCCGATTTCGACGGCGATCAGATGGCGATTCACGTCCCCCTCAGCGCTCAGGCGCAGGCTGAAGCCCGCATTCAGATGCTCAGCTCTCACAACCTGCTCTCGCCCGCCAACGGCGAACCCAACGTGAAGCCCAGCCGCGACATCATTCTCGGCATCTTTACGCTGACCCAGCTTCGCCGCGACATTCCCGGCGCAGGCACGGAATACGGCAGCGAACAGGACGTGCTGGCCGCCCTCGACAGCGGCATCCTGAGCCTCAACAGCCCTGTGATGTTGCGCGGCAAGGAAACTAGCCCCGGTCGTCTGCGCTACGTGTTCTCCAGCCCTGATGAAGCCATCATGGCTGTGGAGCGCGGCACCATCGACAACCAGGATCACGTCCTGATTCGCCTGAACGGCAAGATGTACGAAACCAGCGCGGGCCGCGTCAGCTTCCGCCGGATCGTGCAGGAAGCCCTCGGCACTCAGGCCAGCCTCGTCGATACGCTGGTGGATCTGGACACCACCTACGAAAAAGACGCCCTGAAAGATATGGTCATGGCCTGCTTCAAGCACCTCGGCATCGAAGCCACGGCGGGTCTGCTCGACGGTCTGAAAGACAGCGGCTTCAAGCTGTCCACGACATCGGGCATCACCATCGGCATCGACGACATCGTGTTGCCCCCCAGCAAGCCCGCGCTTCTGGCCGCCGCCGATCTGAAACTCAAGGAAATCGAGCAGAACTACGAGTTCGGCTTTATGACCCACGAGGAGCGCTACAAGCAGGTCGTGCAGCTCTGGAACGACACCACCGACGAAGTGAAGAACGCGGTGTTCGAGAACTTCAGCCAGAACTACCCGTTCAACCCCCTCTGGATCATGAGCCAGTCGGGTGCGCGTGGTAACCCCCAGCAGATTCGTCAGCTGGCGGGGATGCGCGGTCTGATGGCCCGTCCTGACGGCAGCACCATCGAAGTGCCGATTAAGGCCAGCTTCCGTGAGGGTCTGACCGTGGCCGAGTACTTCATCAGCACGCACGGTGCCCGTAAGGGTGGTGCCGATACTGCTCTGCGTACCGCCGACTCCGGTTACCTGACACGTAAACTGGTCGATGTGGCCCACGAAGTCGTGGTGCGTGACGTGGACTGCGGAAGCACGGATTACACCGAAATCTTCCTTGGGGCCACCGACGAGCGCACCGGCGAATGGCGTTCGCGCAAGGCCAGCGAAATCGAAACCAGCATCTATGGCCGCACCCTGACCGCAGATGTGACCCTCGAAGATGGCCGCGTGGTGCCTTCCGGCGAAATGCTGAACCTCGAAGACGTGAAGCTGATCGCCAAGCAGGCCCGCGCCCTGGAAAGCGTGTACGTCCGTACTCCCCTCAACTGCCGCGTGAAAGCGGGCGTGTGCCAGAAGTGCTATGGCTACGATTTGTCTCAGGCCAAGCCCGTGAGCATGGGCGAAGCAGTGGGTGTGGTGGCCGCCGAGTCCATCGGCGAGCCCGGCACCCAGCTGACCATGCGTACCTTCCACACCGGTGGCGTGGCAGGCGGCGGCGACATCACGATGGGTCTGCCCCGCGTGATCGAGTTGTTCGAAGCCCGCAAGCCCAAGACGCAGGCGGTTGTGGCTGACCGCGACGGCCTGGTGCGGATCGAGGAAGAGGAAGAGCGCTACATGATCAAGATTGAGGCCGACGACGATCAGTACTCGGCCAAGACCGCGACCAAAGTGCCCAAGACTCTGCGCCTGATCGTGAAGGACGGCGACCGCGTGGAAGCCGGACAGGCCATGACGCGCGGCGCTGTGAACCCCCACGACCTGCTGCTCTACAAAGACAGCGGCGCGGCACAGCACTACCTCGTGGAAGAAGTCCAGCGCGTCTACCGCTCTCAGGGCGTGAAGGTACACGATAAGCACATCGAAATCATCGTGCGCCAGATGCTGCGCTGGGTGGAAGTTATCGACGGCGGCTCCACTGAACTGCTCGAAGGCCAGACCGTCGAGCGTTGGGAAGTCGATCAGGCCAACGAGGCCCTCACCGAAGGCCAGACCCCCAGCTCGTGGAAGCCCGTGTTGCTCGGCATCACCAAGAGCAGCCTGACCACCAAGTCGTGGCTCAGCGCGGCCAGCTTCCAGCACACCACCCACGTTCTCACCGAAGCCTCCATGAAGGGTCAGGTAGACGAACTGATCGGTCTGAAGGAAAACGTGATCCTGGGCAAACTGATTCCCGCCGGAACGGGCCTCCGTACCGTGCGCGAGATGCAGGTGGCCGACGAGCGCACCCTGGAAAAATACGGCGAAGGCAGCGTCAGCCCCGACGCCGTCACCGGAACCCAGCGCTACGACGACACCCGCCCCACCAGCACGCCGACCATCAGCTTCAACGGCTAAAGCTTTAAGTTAGTAGGGAAGACCCCCACTCGGAAACGGGTGGGGGCTTTTTTGGGTTTGTGTTGTAGCGGGGCGAGTCTAGGGGTCAAGGGTTGAAGGATCTAGGGAAGGGCAAAAAGCGTTAGCCAGCGTTTGACTCTTTTCCTTAGACCTTTAGTCCCTCGCTCCTTAGACCTTCCGCACCCTCGTCGTACAATCCCGCATAATGCGCTCCCAGTTTTTCCAAAAAGCGCATTTCTTCGCGGGTGGTAATGGCGCTGAGGGTGGCTTCGTAGCTGAGCAGCAGCGCCCCATAGGCCAGCCCGCCTGCGCCCAAAATGGCGAGGAGAATGGGCATCAGGCCCGTGTCGAAGCTGCCGAGGCTGCCCGCGCCGATCAGGATGCTGGTGCAGACCAACAGCGTGACGGCCAGATAGAAGGCTTGCATGGCCCGCTGGATATAGCGGGTGCGGCGGGTCAGGCGCGGCAATTGCTGAATGATCATGCGTTTTTCGTCGCGGGCCAGCGGCTCCCGTTGCCCTTCTTCACTGACTAAGAACTTGAAGCGGGCGGTGAGTGCCCGCACCCGGTCTGTGCTGCGGCCTAAGCGGGCGCTGGTGCTCATCAGCAGGGTGCCCGCGCCGCTAATCAGTACGGCGGGCGTAATCATGGCTGTCAGAACCGCGAGGCTGGGGTCGGCCATGCCTCTAGCGTAAGGGCTACAGCGGGGCGTGGCTCTGTATAGAGCCAGACACCCCCTAACGCAGACACCCCCCTGACGCGGCCCCCTTAGCCTCGGCAATGGCTGTCAAATTATCACCCATGCTGCGTTTGGCGGGGCGAGGTACGGCGTAAGATAGGCGCACGACGCCGCCCACCCACTCTATGTACGACACGGAGGTACCTAGTATGCCCAATATCGGCCCCGGAGAAATCCTCGTTATTTTACTGATCGCCCTGCTGGTGTTCGGCCCCCGCAAGCTACCCGAATTGGGCAAAAGCTTGGGCGCAGGCATCCGCGAATTCCGCAAAGGAACCGCTGGCCTGAAAGAAGAGTTTGAGGGCAGTATGCGCGACCCGGCCCAATCGGTGGCCCCCGCGCCTGTGCAGACCATCGTTGCCTCTGGCGTGACGCCCGGTGTGGTTATGGCAAAGGAAGTCACGCCTCAGCCCGCGCAGGCCGTCACTCCCACCACTTCCGAAAAAGCGCCTGAGCACGTCTAGCACACGCTTTGCCCGTTTTCCTCTGCCAGTCACCCTAACGGGCATTTGATTTTTGGCCGCGCCTCCGCTAGATTGGCGTGCGCTGGAACGGTGTCCGAGTGGTTGAAGGAGCACGCCTGGAAAGTGTGTAACGGGGCAACCTGTTCGAGAGTTCGAATCTCTCCCGTTCCGCCAAAAGAGCTTGCCTAAGAGTAGGCTGGACTAAAGCAGGGCCGCAATCCCAAAGAGGTTGCGGCCCTAATTTTTGCTTTGGTGTAAAGGTCTAGCGCCGTACCCGCCACGCGCTCACCAGCGGCAGGAGGGCCAGCACCGCGCAGGCGTAGGCAAGGGGCGGGAATCCGGCGCGGGCAATAACGAAGCCGCCCAGCAGGGTTCCTGTGCCCGCCGCGACGTAGCCCAGACCATCGGTGACGCCCTGCACTGCGGGAAAACGGGTCAGGGCTTTGGAACCGCTGACGAACGCCAGATTCCAGCCCAATCCCAACAGGAACATGCTAGCCCCCAACCACGCCGAACCCGCCAGAGGAGCCGTGAGCGCCGCCGCCACCAGCAGCACCGAGCCGCCGATATAGCCCAGCCGCAGCCCAAAGCGGTCTATCAGCGGCCCGGTCAGCCAGCCGAAGCCGAACATGCCCAGAATGTGGCCCGAAATCAGCACGGCAATTCCGGTGTGATCCATGCCCCCATGGTGCGCCCGCAGCGGCGTCAGGCTCATGAGTGTGACCATGATGCCCTGTGCGGCGGCCAATGCCAGCCCCGTAGACCGCACGCCCGGCATAGACATGGCGGCGCGGAGGTGCAGGCGCGCGGCAGCCACCGCAGCCCCCGGAGCCACAGTTGCCGGAGCCACCAGCGGTTTCCAGAACACCATCAGCACGGCGGCCACCGCCAGCAGCAGCCCGCCCATCAGCCAGCCGCCCACTTCGGCACTGACGCCTAGGCCCGCGCCGATGCCTTCCACCACACCCGACGCGCCCGTCATCAGGAAGGAACCCAGCACGCTCATCAGCATCAGTGCGCCCAGCGCCGTGCCGCGCCGCGATTCCGGCACGCTTTCGGCGGCGGCGTAGCGGGCCTGCTGGTAGCCGCCCTGAGCGCCGCCCATCATGACCGCGCCCAGCAGGAATACAGGCACCAAGCCTGCCCGTGCCCCGGCAAAGCCCACCACCGCGCCTGCCGCCCCCAGCGCAAAGGCCAGCCCCAGCCCCAAGCGCCGCCCGGAGCGCAACATCAGCGCCCCGAAAGCGCCTGCCGACAACGCCGCCGCCGCACTGATCAGGGTGCTGGGCAGGCCCGCCAGATGTTCGCTGCCCAGCCCACTCATGACCAGGCTGGCGAGGACGGTGCTGACGGTGGTCGCGCCCGTTGCCAGGGCCTGAGCCGTGTACAGCGGGGCCAAACGCAAATAATCGCTGCGGGTGATCTGGACGCTGCTGGCGCTCATCGCCTGAGCTTGGGCATCTAGGCCTCGCCCTGCGCTTGCCAACGCGCGGTCACTGCCGTTTTCAGGTAAGTGGCGGCGTCTTCGGTGCTGGCTCCCGGCGTAAATACGCGGCCCACGCCCAGTTCCTTCAGCGTCGGCAAATCCTGATCGGGAATGATGCCGCCGCCAAACACAATGATGTCGGTGGCGTCCCGCTCGCGCAGCAGGGCCATGACCTCGCGGAAATAGTGCATATGTGCGCCCGACAAAACGCTGAGGCCGATGGCATCCACGTCTTCTTGCACGGCGGCGTTTACGATCATTTCGGCGGTCTGGCGCAGCCCCGTATACACCACTTCCATGCCCGCGTCGCGCAGCGCCCGCGCCACCACTTTCGCGCCCCGGTCATGCCCGTCCATGCCGGGTTTGGCAATGAGAACCCGAATCCGGCGGTCTGTCGTCTGTTCTGTGTCCATCGTGTCTCCCTATCGCGGCTTACCTCACCGAATTGCCTAACGAGCGTTTGGCTGCATTGTAGAGGCAAGCAGGGCGAGGAGGGGCCAGCTGCTGGCGCGGGGACTAAGGGTCTAGGGTCGAAGGATCTACGAAGGGCGGTTGCGAAAAGCTTGTGCTTGGGCGTTGGCCTTGCCGAAGCTGCCCCCGCCGTCACCCCACCTGATCTTTACCTTAGACCCTCAGACTCTTGACCCTTAGACCGTCCCAGCGTCGCTGCCCCCCGCTGAGCCAGCACCCAGCACCCGCAGATTTCCGTAAGCGCCGTCCCGTTCCACGCCAATTTCGGCTTCTATCGCCAGCACGATACGGTTCACGCGGTTGGCCGTTTCGCCCAGTTCGCGGGCAAGGCTGCGGGCTGTCCATTGCCCCGGCTCGGCCTGAAGCTTCAGCAGCACCTTTACCGCGAGGCGTTCGAGACTTACTCCACTGCTGTTGGCAACCATACTTCTCCTGTAGAGCTTAGTGAGCGATGAAGCTTATTTTGCGATCAGTACGGCCAAAATCGCCAGCACTGCCGGAACAGTCTGAATAAACAGAATCCGGCGGTTGGCGGTGGCGGCCCCGTACAGACCCGCCACCGCCACGCAGCCGAGGAAAAACAGTTGAATGGCCGGAGCCTGCGTAAACAAGCCCCAGAACAGACCCGCCGCCAAAAAGCCGTTGTAGAGGCCCTGATTGGCGGCCAGTGCTGCGCTGGCGTTGGCAAATTCGGGCGTCGTACCAAAGGCTTTCATGGCGCGGGGCGTGCGCCACAGGAACATTTCTAACACCAGAATGTACACGTGCAGCACGGCAATCAGGGCCACCAGCAGGCCAGCTACAAAGCTCATGCAGGCCGCGCCGCACGTTCTATTCGGGCCACCACGCGCTCGCGGCCCAGCGTTTCCAGTACCGTCAGCAAGTCCGGGCTTTCCATCGTCCCGGCCACCGCTGCACGCACAGGCGGCATCACTTTGCCCAGTTTCAGGCCCTGTTCCTCGGCAAACGTGCCAAAGGCTTCCTTGATGCTGGCGGCGTCAAAGGTGGGCAGGTTCTTCAGGCGCGAGGCCAGTTCGGGCAGCAACGGGCGGGCGTCGTCTATGGCCTTCTGCGCCTTCTCGTTCACGGGGTACTGCTCTGACCAGAAGTACCCGGTCTTGTCCAAAAACTCCGAGAAGACTTCCATGCGAGGAATCAGCATCGTCACCACAGCGCGGAAATAATCGTCGAGCGGCAGGTCGTGTTTCTGATCTTGCAGGTAGGCGTGCAGGCGGCGGGCGACCTCGTCCTCGCTCAGTACCTCGCGCAGGTATTTGCCGTTCAGCCAGTTCAGTTTGGCCAGATCAAAGACTGGGCCGCCCAGCGTCACGTCTTCCAGCCGGAACACGCGCCGAAATTCGGCCAGGTCGAACACTTCCAACCCGTCCGGGTGCGTCCAGCCCATCGTTGCCAGGAAGTTCAGCATGGCCCCCGGCAGGTAGCCCTGCTGCTGGTACCACTCCACACTCGTCGGATTCTTGCGCTTGCTGATCTTGGACTTGTCGGCGTTTCTGAGCAGCGGCATATGCGCGAACACGGGTTCCGGCCAGCCGAAGGCGCGGTACAGCAGCACATGAATGGGCGTGGACGTGATCCATTCCTCGGCCCGCACTACATGTGTGACGCCCATCAGGCGGTCATCCACCACGTTGGCAAGGTGATAGGTGGGGTAGCCATCGGCCTTCAGCAGCACCTTGTCGTCAATTTCGCGGTTCTGGAAGGCAATCGGTTTTCTGAGCACGTCGCTGACCACCGTTTCGCCGTTGTGCGGCACCTTCAGGCGGATCACGGCTTCGGCTCCGGCGTCTACACGTCGCTGTGCGTCCTGGGCGTCTAGTTCGCGGGAAGGCACGGCGATGATGTGGCCTTCTGCCTGCGCCGCATCCCGCAGGGCCGTCAATTCTTCCGATGTTTCAAAGGCGTAATAGGCCGCGCCCGACGCCACGAGTTGCCGCGCATAGTCGCCGTACAGGTCAAAACGCTCGGATTGGCGGTAAGGGCCGTTGGGGCCGCCCTGCAAAGGGCTTTCATCGGGCGTGAGGCCCAACCACTGCATCATCGTAAAAATTCGTTTTTCGCTGTCGGGCACGTAGCGGTTGCGGTCTGTATCTTCTATTCGCAGGATGAATTTGCCGCCTGCTTGCTGAGCCAGCGTGTGGTTGAACAGGCCAATGTAAGCCGTGCCGACGTGTGGATCACCTGTGGGACTGGGCGCAATTCGGGTCACGACGGGGCGTGTTGTGGGAGAGGAAGACTGGTCAGACATAAGCTCAGGATACGGCCTCTTGGAATACGGCGCAGATAGGGCAACGCGGTGGGGCCGGATGGTTTACGATGACCGCATGCCCACTTCGCGCCGTTTGTTGCCTGCCCTGTGGTTGCCCGCTCTGGCCCTCGCCTCCTGCAACTACGGCAGCATCTCCAACGAGGCCAACATAGACATCAGCGGCGAGTATGTAGGCCGGATCGTGGGGAGTGATGGCAAAAGCGCCCTGCTGGACGTGACAGTGGCCGAAAAGGACTTGCGCGTGACGGGCACGGTCAAGAGCCGTGATACGGGAGAAACCTTCAATGTGGTCGGCACCCGTAGCGTGTACGATGCCAGCCCGGTCACCGCCGACATGACCGCCGATCTGGGCAGCGGCAGCGTATGTGAGGGTGGATTTACCGACAAGTACGTTATTCGCGCTACTTTTATTCGGGGCAACCGCTATACCGGAGCAGGGGCCACCGGATACGTGACCCACAGCGTGTGCAAGGCCAGCACCAAATCTTATGATTACAGTGCTTTTAATAGCGGCAGTTTGGAACTGTCGCGCAAATAAGCTCGCCCATCAACCCCACTCCCCTGATCATCTGGCATCCAGACGGCGTTCGGGTGTTGCGGCAGGCGGGCGAGTGGCCGATGCTGCCTGCTGGGGCGCAGGCCGACTTGCTCGCCCTGATCCGCGCTGAATGGAATCTGGAAACTTGGCTGCTGCACGACGGTGGCCTCAGTTTTGGCCTGGAAGGTATGCCCCGCTTGCAGGCGTTGTCTGACTTCCTTCCAGATGGGTGGGCGTGGGCGGTGGCCGCCGTGCCACCCCTGCCCGGAGCGCGGGAATGGCAGCGTCTGGGCTGGTTTCCTGTTCTGAAGGCCCGATTGGAAGGTGTGCTGAGCGAGTATGGACTGCCTCCTGCTGGCCTGCTGAAACTGCTGTCTAGCAACGATTTAGGGATGGTGGTCGAGGCGGCTACGTCAAGCGATTCGGTGTTCCTCAAAGTCACCGCCCATCCGCGTGAGGTGGCCGTGACTGCTCATCTGGCCCAGCAACACCCAGCCCTGCTTCCACCTGTGCTGCACGCCGACGCCGCGACAGCAACGCTGGTTACGAGCTCTGGTGGAATCTTGCTGGACGGCGTGGGGAATCTTGAGGCTTGGACGGCGGCCCTGCGCCAATTGGCCAATTTTCAAACCGCAGCCGATGCCCCAGCTTTGGCCACGTTGGGCTGCCCCGCTTTTCCCTTGCTGGACATGGCGCAGCGCGTGGATGCCTTCCTGTCCGACACGGTCACACTCACCGATTGGGGCTTGAAGCCCGAAAAAATTGCCACCCTGCAAGCGGCGCGGCCCGTCATCCGCGCCAGTTTTGGGGCATTGGCGGCGCACGGCCTCCCCGATCTACCCGCACACGGCGACGCCCATCCTAGGAATGCGCTGACCGGAGTAGGGGAGAGCCTCTGGTTCGACTGGAGCGAGGCGGCAAGCGCGGCACATCCGTTTATGGATGCAGGCTGGTTTCTGGCCTTTGCGCTGCACCCAGCGCGGGCGAAGCTGCCCATCAGAATCGCTTGTCCAGACCTAGAATCCCGGCTGAGCACGGCCTATCTGCAAACTTTAGGTTGCCCAGATGCCTCGGTGTTGTTGGCCCAAAGTATCCCGCTGGCCCTGCTGCACCGCGCCGTGCTGTACGACGCCCGCTTCCGCGACTGGCACGGCACGGTTCCGAATTGGCGGCCCCAGTATGTGCCCTACTATCTGGGTTTGGCGGCGCGGGAAGTAGATCGGCTGCCCAGGCTCACCCGCTGACCTAGCGCCCCACCCGTTCGGCCTCGTCCCGGCCCCGCGCCACATCCCGCGTGCCGCGCCGCCCGAAGGCGTGGGCCAATTCGCGCTCCGACATTCGCAACGTGGTCGGGCGTCCGTGGGGGCAGCTCCAGGGTTGTTCGCAGGCGTTCAGGGCAGCCAGTACCGCCTCGCCGCGCTCCAGGGTCAGCATTCCGGCCTTCAGAGCCGGGGCGCAGGCCAGCCGGGCCAAGACGTCGCGGCGGGGGTCGGGGTGGTCGCCCAGCGCACCGTCAATGATTTGCTGATGCAGCCTGGGCACAGGCAGCGCGGCAAGGGTGGCGGGCAGGGTTCGCAGGCGGGCCAATCCCGCGCCAAAGTCTTCGATGGTCAGGCCCCAGCCGCGCAGTTCCGCGCCGCGTTCGGCCAGGCGGGCCGTCTGTTCGGGTGTCAGGTGCAGTAACTCTGGCTCTGGCAATTCCAGCGGCGGTGCGGCCCCCAGTTCGCGGGCAAATTGTTCGTACAGGGCGCGTTCGTGGGCGGCGTGGGCGTCTATCACCCACAAATCTCCCTCGCCCTCGGCCAGCAAGTACAGGCCCTGAAACACTCCCGACAACCGCAGCGCCGGAAAGTTGGCCCGTTCGCGGGGCGTGTGCGGCGGCGTGGGCAAACTCAGGGCGGGAGCGAGGCGGGCCTGTGCCAGAGGATGCGTGGCCAGCGCAGTTTGCACGGCTTCCCTGACCCGCGCCGCCACGCCCGCAAGGTCGGCCAACGCCACCACCTGTTTGGCCGGATGCACGTTGGGATTGTGGTCTTCGGGGGCCACCCGGATGTCCAGCACGGTCAGCGGAGCCACGCCCGCAGGCAGCAATTCGGCGTAGCCTTCCAGTACAGCCTTTTCCAGTTCTGGTGGGGCCACGATAGGCCGCCCGTTCACCGAAAAATGCATCCGGTCACGGCGGGCGCGGGTCAGTTCGGGGCCGGAAATGACACCGCAAATGCCGTTTGCCTGCACCTTCAGCACGCGGTTGGCGTTCAGCGGCCCGTACACACTCGCCACCGCCCCCCGGTGATCGCTGGGGGCGTGGGTCAGGCGAGCTTCCTCGTCCACGGTCAGTCGCCAGTGCAGGCCGGGATGGTGCAGCACGTAGCGTCCCACCAGTACAGTAATTTCACGCGCTTCGGCGGCGGCTGGGGCCTGGGTTCGCAGGCGGGCAGGCAGGCGGGCGAACAGGCGGCGCACCGTCACCGTGGTGCCTGCCGGGGCCGAAGTTCGCCGCACCGTCACATCGTCGCCGTGGGCCTGCACCTCAGACGCGCCCACCTGCGCCGCTGGACGCGACACCAGATGCAGTTCGCCCGCCTGAGCCGCTGCCCAGAGTGCCTCGCCCCGGAAGCCCAAAGTCGTCACGCGCTCCACGGCGTCTGCATCGGGTTCCAACTTGCTCGTGGCGTGCCGCACCGTTGCCAGTGCCGCGCCGTCTGCCGCGATGCCCGCACCGTTGTCGCGCACCCGCATCAGCCCCAAGCCGCCGCCCTCAATCTCAATTTCGAGGCGGCTGGCTCCGGCGTCCAGCGCGTTCTCGATCAGTTCCCGCACCACGTCCAGCGGGCGCGACACCACCTCGCCCGCAGCGATCAGGCGGGCAATGTGGGGGGGCAGCACACGAATGGTCATGGGTAGGGGCAGTTTAGAACGCGGCAGCGAGTGGGAATGTCGTTTGGGGTGGGGTTTCGTTGTGGCCTAGTCACATTATGAATCTCTGGTTATTTATTGACTCTGCTCAGAGCAAGTGGTTACACTCCAGCCTCAGTGAGAGAAGAAACCGCCGACTACTGGACGCAAATTCAAAATGTCTTTGGGGCGAAGGCTTTCACTGCTGGACTGTTTTATGAGCATCCTTCTGCCCTCCGCTTTGAACTGTCGCGGGGCGGCTCATACCTTGAGATGTTCACACGAGCCTATGACCTGTCCCGAACCATCTTGGCGCAGGCTTTTGGCAGTTCACCGCGTCTGCTCGTTGCGCTTTCGTATTTCAGCGAACCTCCAGGGCCGACACGCAGCCAGCGCCGTACATTCAAACAAGCTCTGAAGGCTTGCGGTGTGCTCCTCCCCTCAGATCATCAGGAAGTGTGCTTGGTGCATTTAGAAGAGGACGGCCATTTGCTGAGCCGGGTCTTTGTCTTATTTGAGATACAACGGGAAGAGTTGCATTTACTGCTTTGGGGTGTCTTGGCGTCAGAGTTAGGCATCCGCCCCCGACTTCAGTGCAGTCTCTATATTGCCAATATTTTCCAGAGCCTCTTGGCGCACCCATACGATGATCGCGGAATGGACTTGATCGCTCCCGACGCCTCGCTCCTCGCTGGTCTCTATCAAGTCTTCAATGCCAATTTACTTGACTTTGACCGCGAGCGGATGGATAAGACATTTTTAGATTGCTAGAAGTTTACTTTATGCCTCGTCTATCTGCCGCAACCGCTCTAGCCGCGCTGCCAATTCTGGCAATTCCAGTCCGCGTAAGGCTTTGGCACTGCGCGTCAGCCCCGCTTCGTCAATCATGCCCTGATTCCACCCGGCAATCAGCATGGCGCAGCCCTGAAGCGCGTCGGTCACGAGTTCTTTATGGAACATGGCTGCCAGATTGCTCGCCTGTGCGGGTTGCGTCTGCTGGGCCTGCGCCTGCACGTCCATCACGACTTGCATAAAAATCTGATCGAGGCGGGCACGGTCATTGGCGTCGATGGTTTTGTCTGCTTGGGGGGCGTTGTCGGTCATACGTAGCAGTCTAAAGGTCAAGGGTCGAAGGGTCTAAGCAGGGTGAATAGGTGGTGCTTGAGCTTTGGCACAGGCTGTGCCACCCGATACCTCACCCACTCTTTCCCTTAGTCCTCCTAGACCCTAGCCCCTTAGACCAGCGCCTTCACCATCCCAGCCTCCTAAAATCCAAATCGCTCCATCACTTCCGGCGGCGTGCGCTTGGGCCTGCCGCTCACGGGGTCCACCCAGACCCACGTCGTCTGACATTCGGCCAACCGCACGCCGTTCGTATCCTCCGCGTCGCCTTCGTTCAGGCGGTCTAGCGTATAGGCCCGCACGCTCCGCACGCCCACCGAGGTGGTCAGGGCGGTACGAATCCGCACGCGGTCTCCCAGAAGGGCGGGCTTGTGGTAATCGATGACGTGCTGGCGGGCCACTGGAACGGCTCCCAACGCGATCAGGGCGTCGGTGCCCATGCCGAGGCGCACAGCGTGGGCGCGGGCGGCCTGTTCGCACCACGTCAGGTAGACCGTGTTGTTCACGTGCGACAGGTCGTCCAGGTCGGTCTGTGCAACGGTCAGGGTCAGGGCGTGCTTGCGGGAGTCGGCCAGACCGTCCCACAGCACATCGGCGTCAGGAATAGAGAGCTTCACCCGGCAATTTCACCTTTGTGCTCATCGGTTGGCTCTAGGCCTGCAATTAGCCCATTCACAGCCCGTGCGCCCTCGATATCGGCCATCGTCACGCCGCCCGCATCGTGCGTAAAGTAGCTCAGTTTCACGCGGCGGAAATGGATGGTGATGTCTGGGTGGTGGTTTTGCGCCTCGGCCAGTGCGGCGACCTGCACGGCAAAATTCACGCCGTCCTGATAGCTCTCAAAAGTCACATCACGGAAAAGCGTCCCCTCGCCGCCCCACCAGCCGTCGGGCTTCAGGTCTTGCACATCTCCATCAGTCATCTTGCGCTCAGGATCGAATGCCATTCGCGGGTCGTAAGCCATACCGAGCATGGTAGGGCGCGGCACGGTGCACCGTGCAGAGTTGAAACACGGTTCAAGAGACTAAGGCAACTGACCCTTTACGCAGGTCAGGGCTATGTAATGTAGACCCATTTCTCATGAAGAAATCTTAGGATAAGATCAGTTGTTCATCAGTTTGCCTGTGCTCCCGCACCCCATCGCTTCTCTCGTCATCTAACGAGGTGCTTATGACTGCATTCTTTTCCCGCTTATTTGGCCGCCGCCCCCGTCCTGTTGCTCCGAAAAAAGTGTTACCACCGATTACCGAGTTGGACTTGCTGCGGGCGCTCGGCTGCGACGAATAACAATCAGACTTAGATTAAACAGGCCCATGCCTTTACAAAGAGGTGGGCCTGCTTGCTGGTTTCTCTGTTCTTCGGATTCCGCGATCTGGAGGTTGGCGCGAAAGGGTGCAGAGTCCGTCTGTGTTCCTCCTTGCTCTGCTATGTAGCTTTGCAAGTCGATTTCCGTATCAGCCGCGGGTTTTCTCCGGCTGAGATTTGCTGTGCAGGAATGTCTCTAGCGCGGGCCAGGCTTGCCTGATTTGCTGCTGAGATTCTTGCCGCGCCTTCTGCTCCCGTTCTATCAGGGCGTCTTTGGAATGTGGTAGCCACGTTTCTGTGGTCAAAATGTCTAGCACCACTTCGGCGTCTTGCAATCGCCCCAAACCGTCCAGCACGTCCGTCAGGGCGGTGGGCGCTGGCTCTAGCAGTTCCAGCGTGTAGCGGTAGTGCTTCAGAGTCTTGCGCCACTCGTGCCAGGTCTCCGTTTTTCTGGCCCGCAGAACCTTGGGGGCAGCGTCCAGAATCTCTGCGCTCTGCTCGGCCAACGCTGCCCATACCTTGCGCTTAAAGTGCTTCGGGCGCGGCACATCCTTGATGAGCCTGGGCAAGTGCAGAGCAGCCAATGCCTCGGCCCGCTTGCCCTGCCAGCCCCGCTCGAACGCCGCGATCTCGGTTGCGGAGGCGTTCAGTTCCTCCAGGGCGGCCCGCACATGCTCGCCCGCCGCATCCCGGTCACGGATGGGGGCCACGGCGCGGCGCAGATCCCGCCAGGCCCGCCGCACTTTTTTCGGAGCGTCCGTGAGGGCCAGTTCTGCGGCCACTTTGCGCGTCAGCTTGCGGGCCTCATGAACCGCTTTGGGGTCGCCGCTTTGTACGGCTGGCAGTAGCTTGGTCAGGCGTTCACTGGGTGTTTTAGTCTTCTTGGCACTGGACTTCTTGCGTTGTTGTTCGGGCGCTTGGTCTGAGTGTGCGGCCATCTGAAGTCGGTCTCCTCTGGCTTTCCGGTGAGGACAAGGGGTGGTGCAGGGGAAGGCCGTTTTCAGCCTACTGTGTGGTCAACAGCCCGCACAGCGACGAGAACGCTGTTTTAGTGCTTGATAAACCCTGAGACTGGAGGTTCCGAGTTCAGCTGGTCTGACTCGCCAGCGTATTCCGTTCCACATGGCCCTTGAAAATGGCCGCGAAATCTGGGCGCTGTTGAGGCGTCAGGTGGCGCTGTGGATTCCACAATTCTGCGGCAGAAAAGGCGCGGGGGCAATGCATAAACGCCTCACGCACAGCGATGGAAATAACCAACCGGGGCAACTTGCCCGCCCCTTCAAAGCGCCCCAACAACTCGGGATCGGTGCTGAGGCGGGCGCGGCCATTGACTCTGACGACCTCATTCACGCCGGGCAGCACAAAAATCAGCCCCACTTCCGGGTTCTCAACAATGTTCCGCAGGCTGTCGAGGCGGTTGTTGCCGGGGCGGTCAGGCAGCAGCAGCGTGTAGGGGTCGGGCACCTGCACGGTTCCGGCGGGATCGCCACGCGGCGAGCAATCGAGGTGGCCCTGTGCATTGGCCGTCGCCAAAAAACACAGCGGAGACAGGGCCAGGCTGCCGCGCAGGCCGTCATCTATGTGGTCAATGACTTTCAGAGAAACGCTGGCATTGGGGGCGGGGTACAGGCCTTCTAAGGCGCTGAGGCTGAGAACGGCGTGTGGGTCAGCGGGTGCGGTCATGGGAGCCTCGGCGGGGTGGGGGAGAGGGTGAATACTGCGTGTATCTCCACTCTAGTTCAACTGATCTGGACTCCAAGCGGTTTGGCTGGCCGGAGCATAGGCCACACAAAGCCCGCCTTATGGGGAGGCGGGCCGAGACAACCAGACTTGCTTTAGGCCACTGTGCGCTGTCTTACGTAGCCTTCCAGCAGTTTTTGCACGCTCTGGCGGGTGTGGTTGCCCTCGGCCCGCAGGCGCAACAAGGGCAGGCCCGCGCTGCGGAAAGCTACGTCTTTCACGGCGTCGCGGTACTGCTGCTGGGGCTGGTCATGGGTTGCGCCGTCCAGTTCTATGGCGCACACGGGCCGGAAATCGGGCAGGGCCACGATCAAAAAATCCACGTGCTTGTCGCGCAGGCGGGCGTAGGTACCCTGCCGCTGGTGCGGGGGCGCGGTGATCAAAAACAGGTCGTTCAGGCGCACGTTGGCAAACACCCGGAAGCCCTGCGGCAACGCGCCTTCCAACGTCTGAAAAAAGGCCAGTTCGCTTTTGCTGAAAAAGTACCCCTTGAGCTTGATGGGCAGCGATTCGGGGATGCCGCCGGGCACGTGGGAAGGGTGAACGCTGGCGGCTTCCTCCTGCTCGCGGAGCCGCTGCTGTCGCTCGGCCTCGGCAGTAGAAAAGCGGACTTGGCCTTCTGGAAGCTGGCCGGAAGAAATGGGGCCGGAACGCCGGGCAGAACCAGCAGATGTCGGGCTTTGGGTGCGCTTGGCGCGCGGAGCCAGAATCACGGCCAGCACCAGCACCGCACCCACCACAAACAATGTCATCAGCAGTTCCATATGCCGTCCAGCATGGCCGCCACGCTCTGACATACCTCTGTCAGCAGGGCTGATAAGGGTATGAATTCTGGCATAAAACCTGAGCTGACCGCAGCGTCAGTCGCAACTTGTCCCCCTGAGCAATGTGTTTCGGATCTGCCTTGCCCGAATGATTGGGGTCGTTCTGCCAATCTGTGAATGGAAGACTTCCTGTTTCTTCCAACGTGCCCCATACCCCCGTTCCAATCTGCTGTGGACGTAAACTGGTCTGGTGAGTCCCAGAGAAGTTCCGCAGGGTGTGCTGAAGGGCACGGGTCATGGCCCATTGCCGCCGATGCTGACGCAGTACGTGCAGATGCGCGATGAGGTGGAAGCCCAGTTGCCCAACGCGCTGCTGCTATTTCAGTGCGGCGATTTTTACGAAACCTTTGGCGAGGACGCCGAACGCCTCTCACGCCTGCTGGGGATTGCCCTGACCCACAAAAGCAGCCGCGACTTCTCTACGCCGATGGCCGGAATTCCGCTGAGGACACTGGACAACAACGTAGAGCGGCTGTTGCAGGCGGGCGTGCGCGTGGCGGTGGCCGACCAGATCGAGGAACCGGGCGGCGCACTCGTCGACCGCAAGGTGACGCAACTGCTGACCCCCGGCACCGTCACCGAGGAACGCCACCTGACCGCCGACGAAAACTATCTGGCGGCGGTGGCCACGGGCGACGGCTACGCGCTGGCGCTGCTCGACATTTCTACGGGCGAATTCCGCTGCGCTGCCTTTCATACCCGCTCGGTGCTGTACGACGAATTGGGGCGCTGGCGGGCGCGGGAGGTCCTGCTGGCCCCCGAATTGGCCGGAAACGCCGCGCTGATGGCCGATTTTCAGGCCCGCTTTCCGGCCATGCTGTCGCCCGGCAACTTTGAGGAAGCGGCGGCCCGCCATGAACTGCACACCGTACTGGGCGAAGTGCCCGGAACCCTCAACAATGCCGCGCTGGTGCGGGCCTGCGGCGCGGTGCTGGGCTACGCAAGGGCCACCCAGCAGGGCCGCCTGGAGATGGTGCGGCGGGTATTGCGGTTTGAGCCGGGGGCACACATGCGCCTGCCCGACGCGGCGGCGCGGGCGCTGGAAATCTTTGTGCCGCAGGCTCCGCAGGGTATGACCCTGATGGACGTGTTGAGCGAAACGCGCACGGCAGGCGGGCGGCGCAGGTTGCGGGCGTGGTTGCGTGCGCCCCTGCTGGATGAACTGAGTGTGCGGGCGCGGCTGGACGCTGTGGAAACCCTGACGAGAGCGGCAGATTTGCGAAACGCGGTGCGTGCCCTGCTGTACCGCGCCCACGATCTGGAACGCCTTGCCGCAAGGGTTGCCACCCGCCGCGCCACCCCGCGTGAAGTGGCGTCTCTGGCCCGCACCCTAGACCTCTTGCCCGACGCCGCCCGCCTGCTGGACGGTCACGAGGGGTTGCTGGGCGGCGTGCGTGCCCGCGTGAACGGGCTGCCGGAAGTGGTGTTGCAGATTCGCGCCGCACTGGTCGAAGACCCACCAATTCGGGCAGGCGACGGCGGTCTGATCCGCGAGGGGTTTCACCCCGAACTGGACAAACTGAAGGCGGAAGCGCTGGCACACCGCGAATGGATTGCCATGCTGGAACTCTCGGAGCGCGAACGCACGGGCATCGGCAGCCTGAAAGTCGGCTTCAACAACGTGTTCGGTTACTTTCTGGAAGTCACGTCGGCGCATCTGGCAAAGGTGCCATCGGATTACCGCCAGATCGCCACCCTCAAAGACCGCGCCCGCTTCACTCGCCCCGACCTGCGCGACCATGAACGCGAGATTGCGCGGCTGGAAGGAGCTGCCGGACGATTGGAGCAGGAGGTCTTCACTGACCTGCGCGACGGCCTCGCCATGCACGCCGACGCGCTGCTGGAAGCTGCCGGAGCCGCCGCTGACCTCGATGTGCTGTCGGCCCTGGCTGAAATTGCCGTGGAACGGGGCTGGACGCGCCCCGAAACCGTATCGGGGTATGCACGGGTAATGCAGGCGCGGCATCCGGTGGTCGAGCAGAGTGCGCGGGGCCGCTTCGTGCCCAATGACGCGCTGCTGGACGACTTGCGCCACACGCTGCTGCTGACCGGGCCGAATATGGCGGGCAAAAGCACCTACCTCCGCACGGTGGCGCTGTGTGCGCTGCTGCACCAGATCGGCTCCTTCGTGCCCGCTGACCGCGCCGAATTGCCTGTCTACGACGCCATTCATACGCGCATCGGGGCCAGCGATGATCTTGCCGGGGGCCGCTCTACGTTTATGGTCGAAATGAGCGAACTGGCCGCCATCCTGCACGCGGCCACGCCCCGCAGCCTGATCATTCTGGATGAAGTGGGGCGCGGCACGAGTACCCTCGACGGCCTCGCCATTGCACAGGCGGCGCTGGAACACCTACATTCCACCCGCGCCCATACGTTGTTTGCCACCCACTACTTCGAGCTGACTCGGCTAGAAACCGACCATCCCGGCCTGATCAACCTGCACGTGGCTGCCGAAGAGGACGCTGACGCGGGCGGCCTGACTTTCTATCATCAGGTCATTCCCGGTGCGGCCCGCCAGAGTTACGGGGTAGAGGTGGCCCGCCTGGCCGGGTTGCCCGCGCCCGTGACCGCCCGCGCCGCCCGCCTGCTGACCGCGCTGAACACGCAGGGCGACGACCAGAAGCTGACCCGCGAATTGGCAACACTCGACCTCAGCCGCCTGACGCCGATGCAGGCGCTAGAGGTGCTGCACGGCTGGCAGCGTGAGTTGGTGGGGGGGAAGGCAGAGCCAGTATCGTAAGCTGAGATACACATCGCAGCCCCACCAGATGATTCACTGTTCTCAACTCCGGGGGAGTAACCGCCCTGTTAATTTCGATTGGTAGGGAGCGTGTGGACGTCATTACGAGCGGCATTGTTGCTCCGTCACGCGCAGTAAGGGCCAGACCCGGACAGGATCGCCGCATGGTGACTTGTCCGATGATGTCTGGCCCAATTCCTATTGGCCTCTCGTCCGACTTGCCGTGTGGCGCTCTCCCCAAAGGAGTGTCACTGATGGAATTCTTATATGAACTGTGGTTGGGCAAGCCCGCGTGGATGTGGCTGGTCTTTATGACGTTGGTGGTTTCTCTGCTGGCCTTCGACCTCGGTGTGCTGGGCAAACGCCGCGAAAAGAAAGCAGTAGCAAAGGGCGCAGAGCATCCGCAGGAAATCAGCATCAGCGCCAGCCTGAAGCTCAGCGTGTTTTACATCGGTGTGGCACTCCTGTTCGGCGCTTGGGTCTGGTACGCGCTGGGCGCACAAAGTGGCATGGCCTACCTGACCGCGTTCGCCGTAGAAAAGGCGCTGGCCCTCGACAACGTCTTCGTCATCAGCGTCATTTTCGGGGCGCTCGCCATTCCGCGTCACCTGCAACACCGCGTCCTCTTCTGGGGCATCCTCGGCGTTATCGTGCTGCGCGGCATCATGATCGGTCTGGGCACGGCACTCGTCACGCAATTCGACTGGATCATGTGGATTTTCGGCGCATTCCTGCTTCTCACGGGCATCAAACTCCTGTTCACCAAAGAGAGCGAATCGGAAACGCCTGACCTCTCCAATCACTTCATGGTGCGCGTGCTGCGGCGCTTCGTGCCCATCAGCCCCAAGCTGGACGGCCAGAAGTTCCTGACGCGCCTGCCCGACGCGACTGGCCGTGTGCGCCTTCACGCCACGCCGCTGCTGCTGGCCCTCCTGATCGTGGAAGCCGCCGACGTGATCTTCGCGGTGGATTCCATTCCCGCCGTGTTCGCCATCACCCAAGACCCGTTCCTCGTGTACACCAGTAACATTTTCGCCATCCTCGGCCTGCGGGCGCTGTACTTCGCCCTCGCCGCCCTCGTGCACCGCTTCGAGGCGCTGAAGCCCGCGCTGGCGCTGGTTCTGGTGTTCATCGGCGGCAAAATCTTCTACACGCAGTTCTTCGGCAAGATGGATCCGGCCGTCAGCCTCGCCGTAACCATAAGCATTCTGGTGGGCGGCATTCTGGTCAGCCTCTGGAAGACTCGTGGAGAAGGGCCGAAAACGGCAGTCTGATCTGAGTTTTCTCCTCTGAGGGAGTGGGGCGGCGGGGCAGGGAATGGGCACTTGCCCCCCTGCCCCGCCGCCCTGTATACTCTCAAGTCGGCCAAGTGGGACAGGGCGGCCAACTGTTTCCGTCAGACTGCTGCTGCATACCCTGCAATGCGCACCCGGCGAAGAAACGGCCCTCGCCCCCAGACGGCGACCCGAATGCAGCCCACCTCTCAGGTGACGCAGTGCGCGGAGTTTCCGGGCTACAGGAGCAAGTCAATGCCTAAGATGAAGACCAAGAAAAGTGCCACCCGCCGCGTGAAAATCACGGGTACGGGCAAGGTCATGGCGTTCAAGAGCGGTAAACGCCACCAGAACACCGGCAAGAGCGGCGACACCATTCGCGGCAAGGGCAAGGGTTTCGTTCTCGCCAAGAGCGAGTGGGCACGCATGAAGCTCGCGCTGCCGAAGGGGAAGTGATTTAGTTGCCACGCGTCAAGACCGGTACTGTTCGCCGCCGCCGCCATAAAAAGGTGCTCAAGCGGGCCAAGGGGTTCTGGGGCACCCGCTCCAAGACCTACCGTAACGCCTTCCAAACGCTGCTGAACGCCGCAACTTACGAGTTCCGCGATCGCCGCAACAAGAAGCGCGACTTCCGCCGCCTGTGGATTCAGCGCATCAACGCAGGCGCACGTCTGCACGGCATGAAGTACTCGCACTTCATCAACGGCCTGAAATTGGCCGGAATCGACCTGAACCGCAAGGTGCTGGCCGACATCGCCGCCCGCGAACCCACCGCCTTCAAAGCGCTGGTCGAAGCGTCGCAGGCTGCCCGCAACAAGTAAATTTAGAGCAGCACCAAGCAGGGCCGCCCTTCCGATTGGAGGGGCGGCTTTGTTTTGTTGAGCTGGGAGTTTTATTGAACTGGAAGGGGGAAGGGCGTCTAAGGGTCGAGGGTCTGAGCGACTAAGCAGGAGATTCCAACCCAGCTTGAAGCTGTTGCCTTCGTCCCTTGTGGGACTCGCAGAGTTGCGGAGCAGAGGGGGCAGTTCAGCGGCGTACCCGTCCCAGCACCTTAGACCCTAGACCTTTAGACCAGCCCCCACTGTCCCGCTTCATCGCCCGCTCCCCCCGCCCAGCCTGTACCCTATGCGGTATGGCGGTCATCCTCGGCATCGATATCGGCGGAAGCGGCATCAAAGGCGCTCCAGTAGACACGGCAACTGGCAAACTGACGGCGGAGCGGCACCGGATTGCCACACCCGAAGGCGCACGCCCGGACGACGTGAAGGCGGTGGTGGCCGAACTGGTCAAGCACTTTGGGCACAAGGGCGCGGTGGGCGTGACCTTTCCCGGCATCGTGCAGCACGGCGTTACTCTCAGTGCGGCCAACGTAGACAAAGGCTGGATCGGGCTGGACGCCGATAAGCTCTTTACCGAAGCCACCGGCCAGAACGTGACCCTGATCAACGATGCCGACGCCGCAGGTTTGGCCGAGGCCAAATTCGGCGCGGGAGCAGGTGTGGCGGGCACAGTATTGGTGCTGACCTTCGGCACGGGCATCGGCAGCGCCCTGATTCATGACGGTGTTTTGGTGCCGAACACGGAACTGGGTCACCTGTGGTTGCGCGACAAGCACGCCGAAACGTGGGCCTCTGACCGCGCCCGCGAACGCGACGACCTGAACTGGAAGCAGTGGGCGGCGCGGGTCAGTAAATATCTGCAACATCTGGAACTGCTGTTTTCGCCTGACCTGTTTATCATCGGCGGCGGCGTGAGCAAAAAGGCCGAAAAATGGGAATCGGCGCTGGTATTGGAGCGCAGCAAATTTGCACCCGCCGCTCTGCTGAACGACGCCGGAATCGTCGGCGCGGCCATGATTGCCGAGAGCCGCATGGATGTCAAATCTTAAGCCCAGGTTATTAAGAGATCGCTTAAGCTGATAGGGCGGCGACGAAGCCAGTCAGTGGCCCAATTGAGACGGGAACTATAGTTGGCGCGGCCGCGTAAGGGGGGAGTATGGGATTCCTGAAGAAGATGATGGCGTCGGTGGGTGTGGGTGCAGCAAAAGTGGATGCACAGTTGCGTGACCGGGCGGTGCGGATCGGTGATCCCCTGACCGGCGTGGTGGTTGTGAAAGGCGGCGCGGTGGAGCAGACCATCGAGCGGATCAACTTGGGCATCGCCACCCGCTACCGTCACGACGATTCCTACGTGAACCACACACTGTTTACCCAGCCGATCACGGGCAGTTTTTCTGTTCGCCCCGGCGACACGCAGGAATTTCCCTTCAGTGTGGTCATTCCGGCAGGCACGCCCCTGACCCTCCCCGGCACGTCGGTCTGGCTGGTCACCGACGCCGATATTGCCGGAGCTTCCGACCCCAGCGACAACGATCAACTGACCATCTTGCCCAGCGCAGGCATGGAAACCCTGATCAGCGCGGCGCAGCGCCTCGGCTTTAGCCTGGCCAAAAGCGAAGTCGAGTATTCTCACGGGCGCATTGCACAGGAACTCAGCTTCCGGCCCCCGCATGGGCAGTACAAGCTGACCGAACTGGAACTGATGATGTTCCCCAACGGTGACGGCCTGGACGTGATCCTGGAAGTAGACCGCCGCGCGACGGGGGTGGCCAGCCTGTTTACCAGCGAATTCGAGAGCAAAGATCGCTGGAACGTGCCGGGTCATTTGCTGCGCCAAGGGCCGGATGCTGTAGCCCACGAGCTAGAGGGCCGAATCAAGCGCCTGAGCTGAGGACAGTTGCTGGGGGCCGGACACTCTGCGGGTTGTCCGGCCCTTTGTCTGCCCGCTGTTGTCTGCCGTGCCAAGCGGCACAATGGCGGACATGTCTGATCTTGCCGCCGCTGATGCTGTCCACACGCCCGAACTCCTGACCTGCGACATCCTGTATACGGGCATGGGCGGCGCACAGTCACCGGGCGGCGTGGTGGTGTCAGGCGGGATCGTGGCGGCGACGGGCCATCCCGACACCCTGCGCGGCAACTTTCCACACGCCCGCGAGCGCCGCGCCGGAAGCGTGATTGCGCCGCCGCCCGTGAATGCCCATACGCACCTCGATATGAGCGCGTATGACTTCCAGGCTCTGCCGTACTTTCGCTGGATTCCTGAAGTGGCGATGGGCCAGCGAGAAAAACGCGGTTTGGCAGGCGCTCTGGCTGGAGCCGACATCCTGACCCGTTTGGGTGTTGGCGCGGTGGGTGACATCGTGTGGTCGCATGGACAAGATCTGTTGGCCCCGTTGCTGGCCCGCACCGACCTGTCCGGCGTCCTGTATTACGAGGTTCTCAGCCCCTTTCCAGACCGGGCCGACGAAGTATTTCAGGCGACGAGGCAGGTCATAGAAACCCACCGCAAGCTGGAGCGTCCCGGTGGCTCCCGCCTCGGCTTGTCGCCCCATACGCCGTTTACGGTCAGCCACCGTCTGATGCGCTTGCTGGCCGACTATGCGGAGGGCGAGGGGATTCCGCTGCAGATCCATGTGGCCGAACACCCCGCCGAAGTGGAATTGTTCCGCACGGGCGGCGGCCCCATCTGGGACAGCATGACCCGCTTTCCCTACCCCGCTACATTTGCCGAGGTGATCGGACGCGCCCCCGAATCCGACCTGACGCCCGTGCGCTACCTCGATGAACTCGGCGTGTTGGCCGCCCGCCCCACGCTGGTGCATATGGTGAACGTGACACCCGACGATATGGCCCGCACCGCCCGCGCAGGCTGCGCCGTGGTTACCTGCCCGCGCAGCAATACCCACCTAGAATGCGGGGTGTTTCCGTGGTCAGCGTTTGCGGCGGCAGGGGTAGAAATCGCCCTCGGCACCGATTCCGTCGCCAGCGGCGGCAGCCTCGACGTGCGCGACGATGTGGCGTTTGCCCGCACTCTGTATCCCCACCTCGACCCACGCCTGATCGTGCGTGCTGCCGTGAAAGGCGGCCACCGCATTACCGGAACGCCGATGCCCTTTATTCGGCGGGGGGAGCTGTGGCAGGGCAGTTTCATCTGGCCTTGAGCTGAATACTGTACTTGGCCCTGAGTAACTGGTACTGAGCCGCGCCGCTATGTGCTACAGTTCTAGAGTTGCCCGTTACGCACTTTGACGTAACGGAGGAGGCACCCCATGAAGAAAGATATCCACCCCAAGGCCGTTCCTACCAAGATCATTTTTCAGGGCAAAGTCATTATGGAAACCCTGTCCACCAAGCCCGAAATCCACGTAGACGTGTGGAGCGGCGTGCACCCCTTCTGGACGGGCGAAGAGCGTTTCCTTGACACCGAAGGCCGCGTCGACAAGTTCAACAAGCGCTTCGGCGACAGCTACCGCCTCAAGAAGAAGTAAGACGAACGCTCAAGACCGCCCTGCCGTTACTGGTGGGGCGGTTTTTTTGGCATGGAATTGGCATGGAATCGGTCAAGTGTCCCGCTGAGATAGACATATGGTGCACGCCGACGACTATGCTAAGCCGCGTGCCTACAACCCAATTGCGGCTGGAACTTTTGCATCAGCTTTCTGACTTGAACGGCGTGCCCGGCAACGAGGAAGCCGTGCGCGACCTCGTGCTGCGCGAACTGGAAGGGCTGGTCGACGACGTGCGCGTGGACGCTCTGGGCAACATCATTGCCACCCGCGCCGGACGCAAAGCCAAAAAGTCGGACGGCGAACGCCAACGCGTGATGCTCAGCGCCCACATGGATGAAATCGGCTTCTTGGTGCGCTTCGTGGATGACCGGGGCTTTGTGCGTGTGCAGGCCCTCGGCGGCTTCGATACCCGCAACCTGTTTGCCCGCAACGTGACCGTGAATACGCGGGGCGGCGCATTGCCCGGCATTCTGACGCCCGGCGGCAAGCCCGTGCATATCGCCAGTGCGGAGGAGCGCAAGAAGATTCCGGAAATCAAGGAATTCTTTGTGGACTTGGGCCTGGACGCCGATGAGGTGAAACGGCGCGTGCGAATTGGCGACATGGTGACGCTGGATCAGACGGCGCGGCAGGTGGGCAAACTGACGGTGGGCAAGGCGATGGATGACCGAGCCAGCGTGTTTATGCAACTGGAAGTGCTGCGCCAGTTCCGAGACAAACGCCCCCGCCACGATCTGGTGGCCGTGTTCAGCGTGCAGGAGGAGGTGGGTCTGCGCGGAGCAGTGGTGGCCGCCTACGGCATAGAGCCGACGCTGGGCATCGGGCTGGACGTGACGTTGGCCGTAGACACGCCTGGAGTCGCCCCCGAAGAAGCCGTGACCCGCCTAGGCGACGGCATCGGCATCAAGGTCTTCGATTCCACCATGATCTCGACCCGCTGGCTGGTAGACGAGCTGGTGGATTTGGCCGAGCGCGAGGGCATCCGTTACCAACTGGAAGTGCTAGCGCTGGGCGGCACAGACGGCGCGGCCATCCAGAAATCGCGGGCGGGCGTGCCCAGCGTGACCCTCAGCCTGCCTACCCGCTACATTCATACCATCGTCGAGGCCGTGCATGAGGATGACTTGCGGGCGGGAATAGACTTGCTGGTGGCTTACTTGGGCTGAGGCTCTGGGCCTTCGCACCTCAAAGCCCACGACCCGACACTTACGGTTCAGGGCGTTCCCCTACGGCACAATCGCGTACAAATCCACCCGGCTGCCGGGGCGCACGTCGTCGCGGGCGGCAATAGTCAGGGTGGCAGTGGGGCCAGTTTTGGCGTTCAGGCGCGTGATCAGGTCTACGAACTCGTTCACGTCCAGCCCCAGATTGTTGATGTATTCACTGGGCACGCCGCGTGTGGTCAGGTCGAGTACCACGTCCTGCACGGCCTCACTGATCTGGGCCTGAAGAGTGCGGGTATCGGCGCTGAGAGTCAGGTTCACGCGCCGGATGCCTTCGCCGCTGCGGTACAGCACGCTGTTGGGGCGGGCGTCGCAGGTCAGGTCTACCGGAAAGCCCGTCACGGTGTTGCTGGCAGCGCGGCACTGCACGAAGGTGCTGGCGTTCAGGCCGCGCAATTTGGTTTCCAGTGCGGTGCGGGCGGCAGCATTCAGGCGGGCGGCGGGCGTGCCTTTTGCGCCCCGGCTCTGGGCAGCAGTGGCGGCGGCCTGCAAAAAGGCGTCCAGGTTTCGCACGCCCGGCACCACGCCCGCATACACCAGATCGTTGCGCGGAAAAGCGAGGTCGGTGTTCCGGCTGGCGCTCAGTTCTGTGCGGGCGCTGGAGTATTCATCTTGCAGTTGTCCCAGCGTGGCACGGGCCGTCGCCAGATCTTTAGACAGGACTTCGTTGGCCGTGAGCAGTTGTTTTTGCTGGGTGCGGAGCGTGGTCACTTCGGCCCGCACGCGGTCACGTTCGGCTGTGGCCTGCTGGCGTTCCTGGGCGGCCTTGGTCAGTTCTGCGGCGGCGCGGTTGCGCTCCTGTGCCACTCGGTCACGCTCGTTGGCAATGCGGTCTCGCTCGCCGATCAGGCGGGCACTCTCGCGTTGGGTGGCGTCGCGCTGGGTTTCGGCCTGCGTGCGGGCGGTCACGGCGGCGTCGCGCTCTTTGGTGGCGGCGGCGCGGTCGGCTTCCAGTTGGCGCACCTGTCCCCCCAACTGTGCGGCGAGGCTGCGGGTCTGTTCTACCTGAGCCTGAGCCTGCTGCGCCTTGGCCTGCGCGGCTTTGGCCTGGGCTCCGGCCTGCTGCACTCTGGCCTGAGCTTGGCGCACCTGCGCCTGAGCCTGCTGCACCTGTGCGGCCACCGCCAAGACCTGCGCCCGTGCCACCCGCGCCTGTCCCTGCGCGGCTTTGGCCTGGGCCTGAGCCGCTGTCGCCTGAACCTGTGCAGCGTCGGCCTGCGCCTGCGCCTGCTCTGCTTGTTGCTGCGCCTCCTCAGTCTGAATCTGGGCAGTGGCGGCGCGGTTCTGGGCCAACTGCGCTTCCTGTTCTGCCAGCGCCGAGCGAGTATTCAGGTCTACCACTTGGCTGTCCAGCGCTTCTGCGCGGGCCTGACTGGAAGCAAACGCTGCCTCGGACGCCGTGAGCAGCGTGCGGGAGAGCGCGGCGCGGGCTTCCAAGTCGGTTCGCAGGGTAGTCAGCGCCTCTACCTTGTCCTGCAAGGCGGCAGCTTCCGTCTGAAGGCGTTGCTGGGCGGTGCGTGCATCTTTAAGGTTGCTGCGGGCGGCCTGAAGATCGGTCAGCGCGGCCTGCTGCTGCTCGCGCAACGCATCGGCCTCGCGCTGGGCCGTGTCGCGGCCACTCTGGGCCGTTTTCAGGTCGTTCTGGACGCCCAGAATCTCGGTTTTCAGGGCGTCCAGTTGCGGGCGCAGTTGGTCGGCCTGAGCAATGGTATTGATGGCGCTGGAATTGAGCACCAGAAACGCCGCGAGACTGGCCGCGCTGATGCCCATGCCCGACAGTACGGCCACAATCAGCGCCGTGGTTTTGGGCCGCAACCCGAACCAGCGCAGATGCTTGCGTCCGGCTTTTTTGGCAATGGTGTCGGCGGCGTAGGCCACCACGCCCGACAAGATCACCACAAAGGGCAAAAACAGCCACAGCATCGCAGTCTCCGGTTACAGCTCGAAATCGTCGCCGAGGTAGTGGCGGCGGGCGTCTTCGTCTTGCGCGAATTCCTGCGGCGTGCCTTCGAACTTCACTTCACCATCGAACATCAGGTACACCCGGTCGGTCAGGGCAATGGTTTCGCGCACGTTGTGGTCAGTAATGAACACGCCGATGCCCCGGCGGTCACGCAGTTCCCGAATCAGGCGCTGAATCTCGCGGATGCTTTTGGGATCTACGCCCGTAAAGGGTTCGTCCAGCAGCAGGTAATCGGGGTCGGTGGTGAGGGCACGGGCCAGTTCTAGCCGCCGCCGCTCGCCGCCCGAAAGCTGGTAAGCGAAGCTGCCTGCCAAGTGTGTCAGGCCAAATTCGGCCAGCAGCGAGTCGGCGCGGGCTTCCTGCTCGGCGCGGGGCAGCGGGCCATATTCCAGGATGGCCAATAAATTATCGCGGGCCGTCAGCTTGCGAAAGGCACTGGGTTCCTGCGGCAGATAGCCGAGGCCCAACCGCGCCCGCTCGTGCATAGGCAGGCGCGTCACGTCACGTTCTCCGAGGGTGATGCTGCCGCCGCCGGGCCGAATAAAGCCCACCAGCATATAGAACGTGGTGGTCTTACCCGCTCCGTTGGGGCCAAACAGTGCCACGATTTCGCCGGGCCGCACCCGGAAATCCACGCCCCGCACCACCGCCCGCCGTCCATAACTTTTGGACAACCCCGAAGCCACCAACTCGGGCCGTCCCAATCCAGCGAAAGGATTGGCAGGGGCGGCGTCAGGCACGGCGGGGGGGAAAGATGCGGGCAGCGTCACGTCTGGAAGCGTACCACGCGCCTTCCGCACCGCCCGTGAGAGGGATGACGATGAGGAGGATCAGGAGCAGAGGCGAGTTTGGCTGTTCTGACTGTTTGCGGCCCACCATTCACACCGCTTCCCGGTACACTGCCCCCATGCTCCTCACCATCATCGTTCTGGATTCCGTGGGCGTGGGTGACCTGCCTGATGCCGCCAGCTTTGGCGACGTGGGCGCACACACCCTGAACCACACGTTGGCCGCCGCGCCTGTCCATTTGCCCCATCTGGCCGGGCTGGGACTGGGCCGCATTCCCACTGTGCAAACTGGCCCGCAGACTATTCCCGCTGATGCAACCGTACAGGGCGCGTTTGGCCGGATGCGCGAGGTCAGCCCCGGCAAAGACACCAGTACCGGACACTGGGAATTTATGGGCGTGCAGTTGGAACACGCCTTCCAGATCTTCCCTGAAGGCTTTCCGCCTGCCGTGATGGACGCCTTCGACGCCGCCACAGGGCGCGGCCACCTGTGCAACAAGCCGTACAGCGGCACCGACGTGATCCGTGACTACGGCGAGGAACACCGCCGCACCGGGACTCCCATCGTGTACACCAGTGGCGACAGCGTATTTCAGATTGCCGCGCATGAAGACGTGGTGCCGCTGGAAACGCTGTATGAATGGTGCCTCGCCGCCCGTGAGATTTTGCAGGGGCCATATGCGGTGGCCCGCGTCATTGCGCGGCCTTTTCGGGGCGAGCATCCCTTCGAGCGGGCAGGCGAACACCGCCGCGATTTCAGTCTGTTGCCGCCGCCCACTGTGCTAGACAGCCTGAAGGCCGCTGGGCAGGCCGTGATCGGCATCGGTAAAATCCCCGACATCTACGCGCATCAGGGCTTTACCGAAGAGATTCATACCGACGACAACCCGGACGGAATTCGCAAAACGTTGGCCCGCATGACGCAGGCCGCGCAGGACGGCACTTCTGGCTTGATCTACACCAATCTGGTGGACTTCGACGCCAAATACGGCCACCGCCGCGACCCCGCCGGATACAGTGCATGTCTGGCCGATTTCGACGCTGCGCTGCCCGAAATTCTGGCTACCGTACCCACTGACGGCGCACTGATCATCATTTCTGATCACGGGAATGACCCCACTTGGCGCGGCACCGACCACACCCGCGAATACGGGATGCTGCTGACCTACCGCCCCGGCATGGGGGCCGTGAATCTGGGCGAGCGGGCCACCTTTGCCGATGTGGGGGCCACCGCCGCACACGCGCTGGGCGCAGGCTGGGACGGGCCGGGTGAGAGCTTTTGGAATCTGATCGCATAAACGATCCGGGCCAAGAATCTTTCCAGATCGGGGCTGAATCCTTTGCGCTGACCCTGACGTTGGGCGGGCGCTATGCTGGAGAGCAGACGTGGACGGTTCACCCCGAACGCAGCGCCCTGATTGCCCGCGTGGAAACCAACTTTGGCGGCGTGCTGCCCGAAGTGCGGCGCGTGCAGAGCAGCCGGATGCACGCCCGCACCTTTGCCAGCCACAGCTACAGCGAGGGCGACGGACGCGGCAAACCCAGTTTCGAGACTACCTTTGACCGCAAAAACGGCGTGCTGACGCTGCGGCAAGGCAAAGACGAAGTAACCACGCCTCTGCTGGGCGATCATCATGACCCCGTAAGTCTGTTGCTGTGGCTGCGCGGCCAACACGGGCAGGATGTGCCGCCTCAACGCCTGACCGGGGGCCGGGTGCATGTGCAGACTCTTCACCCGGCTCAGGGCGGCGACGTGAACGGCACGCCCACGCACGTGTATCTGCTGCGCCCCGGCCACGCTTACGTGTACGTGGAGCAGGACGCGCCCCACCGCCTGCTGCGCCTGATTCAGCCCACCGATTTTGGCCCGGTAGAAGCCAATCTGCCTCAGGCGAGGCGGCAAGCTCAGCCCGAACGCAGACGGCGGCGGGCGGGGTAGGAGCGTCTAAGGGACGAGGGTCTAAAGGTCTAGTGTCTAAGGTGCTGGGGCGGTAGGGTTTCGGGTGGTGTGCGAGAGCATTCGCGTTGCTCATTGATCCTGTCTTTTGCTCGGCTGTGCCAGTCCCTAGCCCTGCCCACGTTCCACCCCCACGCTCCCGCTTTTGCCCTTAGACCCTCGACCCTTAGACCTCCGCAGGAGCAACCATGCAAGTCCTTCAAGGCCCAGACGCCCGCGCCGCCCTCACCCGTACCTTCAACGATATTCCTGTGCCCGACAGCGTTCTGGCCCGCATAGAAAGCACTTTTGGCGAGGCGCTGACCCCCACGCAGGTCGTAGAGCGAATCATTGCCGATGTGCGGGCACGCGGCGACGACGCCCTGCGCGACTGGACAGAGCGGCTGGACGGCGTGCGCCCCGAGCATCTGGAAGTGAGCGCCGAGGAACTGGCCGACGCGACGGTGGACGCCGATCTGCACGCCGCGATTCGGCTGGCGATTGCCCGCGTGCGTGCTTTTTATGTGCAGCAGCCCGCGCACGGCTTCCTGACCCACGATGAGGGCGGCGCACTGGGCCAACTTATTCGCCCGCTGGGACGGGTGGGCGTGTACGTGCCGGGCGGCCTCGCGCCCCTGATCAGCACCCTGATTCATACCGCTGTGCCCGCGCAGGTGGCAGGCGTGCCCGAAATCGTGGTCGCCACGCCGCCTGCCGCGGGCGGCCAGATTCACCCCGCCATTCTGGTCGCCGCCCGCGAACTGGGTCTGACCCGGATTGTGCGTGTGGGCGGCGCTCAGGCGATTGCGGCGCTGGCGTATGGCACGGCCACATTGCCCGCTGTAGACAAGATTGCTGGCCCCGGCAACCTGTTCGTGGTCATCGCCAAACGGCTGGTATACGGCCAGACCGGAATAGAAAGCCTGCCGGGGCCAACCGAAACGCTGGTGGTGGCCGACGACAGCGCCGACGCCCGCTACGTGGCCGCCGATCTGCTGGCACAGGCCGAACACAACGGCGCGGAACCCGTGTTGGTGTCCACCAGCCGCGACCTGCTTATTCGGGTACAGGCCGAACTGGGCGGCCAACTGGAGAACCTGCCCGAACCCAACCGCACCTGGGCGCGGGACAGTGTGCAGGCCCGCATGAAGGTCATTCTGGCCGCCGACCTGCATGAAGCCCTCGACCTCGCCAACCTCTACGCCCCCGAACACCTGTGCCTGCTGACCCGCGACCCGTGGAGCCTGCTGGGACGCGTGCAGCGGGCGGGGGGCGTGTTCATCGGGGAAGCCAGCATGGAAGCTCTGGGTGACTACGTGGCAGGCCCCAGCCACGTCATGCCCACGGGCGGCACAGCCCGCTTCATGAGTCCGGTCAATGTGCGCGACTTCCAGAACATCATCAGCGTGATCGGCGTGAACGAGGCCACTCTGCACCGCATCGGCCCCGCCGCCGCCCTCCTCGCCCGCGCAGAGGGGCTGGAAGCACACGCACGGGCGATTGAAAGCAGGCTGGTGGCTGAGGAAGTTTGAAGGTGGGGAAGTCTAAGGGTCTAAGGTGCAGATGTATGGCAGTTTTGGGTGGGTGTTGCCCTCTATGTTCGTGTGACAGGGATGGTGAGCGTCAGCGATCGCCTTTTCTTAGACCCTTCGACCCTAGACCCTTAGAACGCTGCCACACCACCTGAAACCCCAGCGTCTCACATCCTGAGACCCCCGCCCCCGCGCAGGCGTATGCTTTCCCGCGTGTCTTCTGCCGCTGCTTCCGCCCCCGCCGCCCGCCTGACTCCTGCCGTGCTGTTGGCGCTGGGCATCGTGTACGTGGTGTGGGGCAGCACTTACTTTGGCATCAAAATCGCCATTGGCAGCCTGCCCCCGCTGGGCATGTTGGGCATCCGGTTTTTGGTGGCGGGCGTAATTCTGTTTGCCTTCCTGCGCTGGCGGGGTGCGCCCATGCCCACGGCGCGCCAGTGGGGAGCCAGTGCCATCGTGGGCTTATTGCTTCTGGGCGGCGGCACAGGCCTCGTTACGCTGGCCGAACGCGACGCCAGTTCCAGCGTAGCGGCGATGGTCATTGCCGTTTCGCCCCTGTTCGCGGCCCTGTTCGCGCGGCTGTGGGGCGAGCGCACGGGCGGGCGAGAATGGCTGGGCATCGGCGTGGGTCTGCTGGGCATTGCGCTGCTGAACGTGGGCGAATTGCAGGCTACGCCGCTGGCCGCCCTGCTGCTGATCCTGGCCCCGCTGTGCTGGACGTTTGGCAGCCAGTGGTCGCGCCATCTGCCGCTGCCTTCTGGCCTGATGGGCAGCGCCGCCGAAATGGTCACAGGCGGGGTGCTGCTCTTCGGATTCAGCCTGCTTATGGGCGAGAAATGGGGGACGCCAACCTCGGCCAGCCTGTGGGCACTGGCGTACCTGACGGTGTTTGGAAGCCTGGTGGCCTACAGCGCTTACATGTACTTGGTGGCCCACACGCGGCCCGCACTGGCGACCAGTTACGCCTACGTGAATCCGGTGGTGGCCGTGCTGCTGGGCGTGGGCCTGGGCGGGGAAACATTGGGGGCGCTGGGCTGGGTGGCACTGGGCGTGATTCTGATGGGCGTGATGCTGGTGGCATGGCCCAAGAAGCTGCCAGAGGTGACCCCTGCATGACCGACCCTGCCCCTGTCTCTGCCCCTGCCTCGCCGGACAACGCCGCCCCCGACTCTGCCCGCCTGACCCTGCGCGACATGGCTCCCTCCGACCCCGTGAGTCTGGTGGTGCGCCGCCGCATTTTGCCAGGCCACGAGGCCGAATACGAAACGCTGCTGACCGAAGGTGGAGCGCTGCTGGCGCGGGTGCCGGGACACCGGGGGACTGGCATTATCAGGCCGCCCCCCGGCGAGCGCGAATATACCCTGATCGCCCGCTTCGATACGGTCAACAGCGCCGCCGATTGGGAACTCTCGCCCGAACGTGCCGAGTGGCTGACCCGTGTGAATGCCCTGGTAGACGGTCAGGTCAGCTTTGAAAAACAGCCCGGCCTGGAGTTCTGGTTCACGCCGCCCGCCGCGCCCAATTTGCGCCAGCCGCCCCGCTGGAAAATGGCGCTGCTGACGTTGGCCGCCCTCTATCCGGTCAGCGTGAGCCTCGGCCTCTTGCTGGCTCCTGCCATCGGCCATTGGCCCGCGCCGCTGCGTGCCCTTCCACAAATGGTGTTGGTGGTTCCTGCCATGACTTATTTGGTGATGCCGGTGGTAACGCGCTGGGCGGCGGGGTGGCTGCGGCGGTAGGGGGTTGGGAAAGAGAGCCTCTGAAAGCTTTCCTGTGTTCTAACTTTCCTGTGTTTTACCTGTGTCTCACAGGCCGCAACTTCACCCTTTAAGCCTATCGAGCCCTGCTCTGTCGTGGTTTCCCCATTGTCTGCCTGTCCCCCTTTTCTGCCTGCCGCCCCCCGTGCTACACTTCCAGAGTTTGCCCTCTAAAGGGGGCGCAAGATCGCGGGCCGAACAGGCCTAGGCAGGGCCGCAGGCGGAAGGCAGTCGCGTAACAGCAGATTGCCGGAACCCAGCGGGACAGCCAGCAGCGGTGCGGGGGCGTGAATCCTCCCGTCCGCCGCGAACGAAGGAGAGAGCACATGAAGCGTACCTACCAACCCAATGTCCGCAAACGGGCCAAAACCCACGGCTTCCGCGCCCGCATGAAGACCAAAGCTGGCCGCAACATCCTTGCACGCCGCCGTGCGAAGGGCCGTCAGCAACTCACCGTCGCCGACGAGTAAGCGCCTCCCCAAGGCAGGAAGCGTCTATCGTCACGCCCGATCAGTCCAGCGCCATGCAGGAGCGGCCCCGCCGCCCAGTGGCGCTGGATTCTTTGCGTGGTGACCGCGAATTTCGCAAGGTGCGTCAGCAGGGTGTGGCAGTGCGCGATCCGCTGTTTACGCTGCGCCTCACCGATTACCGCCCGCGATACGGCGAAACGTGGCAACCCCGCGCCATCATCGGCGTCGTTATTTCCAAAAAAACCCTGAAACGCGCTGTAGACCGCAACCGTGCCCGCCGCCGGATGCGCGAGGCGCTGCGAACCCTGCCGGACGGCTTGCCGCCTTGCCGGGCTATTTTGTTGCCCAATCCCGGCGTCCTCACGGCCACGTTTCCGGCGCTTCAGGCGGCCCTGATGCGGGCGCTCGCCAAAGCACCGGGCCGGGTCAAAAAAGGTGCGGGCGGGCCAAAGGGCGGGAACTCTGGCCGCCCCAGAGCCGTATCTGAACCTGTGTCACCTCTCCCAGTGCCGGCTCAGGGCGAACCCTCCGAATGAAGCAGACTGTGCCGACTCCTGCTCCCGCTGTCCGCGCTCCATCTTCGGGGCTGGCGGCGCGGGGCATGGTGCGCGTGGTGCGCGGCTATCAGCGCAAGCTCTCGCCACTGAAGCCCGTGCCCACTTGCCGTTTTGTACCGACCTGTTCGCAGTACGCTCTAGAGGCGATAGAACGCTTCGGGGCCGTGCGGGGCGGGTGGCTGGCCGCGTGGCGGGTCATGCGCTGCAATCCATTTGTGCCGGGCGGTTTTGACCCGGTGCCCAGTTCGTCCCCGGCCCATCTCGGCTCGGCGGCCCGCACCCCTGCGGCTGACCCGGCCCATCCCACCGCTGGAAAACCCAAACCATGAAACCAAAACATCTGCTTCCGCTGACTGCCGTAGGTTTGCTGCTCCTGACCGGATGCGGTACCACTGGCCCGCTTCCCTCCTTCAACAACGCGATCAAGCCCGAATGGATCAAGGCCGATTTTGACGGTCTTCCCGGCGACGAATTCATTGCCACCAGCAACCTTCAAGACGTGGTCTTCAATGACCGGGGCGAAGTGATCGGCTGGTACGTCAAGTTGTACGCAGGCACGCCGTTTATCAAGAAAGACGGCACCGGCAAGTATGATTTCACGGCCCTGAAAGCGCAAAAAAGCATTATGAATCTGGTGGGGCAACCCAGTGTCCAGGTAGAGGGCGCTGCCGCTTTTCCCGCAGATCGCCGCGCGTTTGCGCTCCGGGGTGGGCCACTCGACCCAGCCCAACCCGCCGAGGCCACCGCGCCGCAACTGACGCAGAGCTTGCCGCAAAACCGTCAGGACGCCGTGTTCCGCTACACGCAGGGCGGCGCAACCGTGACCAAAACGGTGACGCTGCGGCCCCGCTCCTTCAAGGTAGACGTGAAAACCACCGTGACAGGCGGCCCTGAGCGCGTCACGATGCTGTTTCCCGGCCTCGCCAAAGCGGCCAATCCCCGCGTACAGGCGGTTCCTGTGGGGGGCCAGCCTGCCAGCGTGCAGGGCAGCGGCACCACCACCGTTCAGAACATTCAATACGCCGCGATTCAGGAAGTGGGCGGCACCTTCGGCCCCGGCCAGAACGCCCACGCCCTGATCGTGCGCCCGCAGGCCGGAACCAACGCCGACGCGACCCTCACCGGCGGCGCACAGTCGCTCCTGAGTGTCACCTTGCCTGCCGCCAGCACCGTAGAAGTCTTTGGTGGCCGCAACGAACTGATTCACCTGTACCAGAGCGGCTACACCACCCTGCCCGGCCTGTTTGCCCCCAACATTTTCGGTCAGATCAGCCTGTACATCGTCAAGTTGATGGAAGCCATGTACAAAGTAATTGGCAACTGGGGCCTCGTGCTGATCCTGCTGACCGTGCTGCTGCGCCTTGTCATGTGGCCGCTGATGCAGGCTCAGGGCCGTACCACCGCCCGGATGCAGGTCATGCAACCCAAGATCAAGGAAGTGCAGGACAAGTACAAAGACCGCAAAGACCCCGATTCGCAGCGGGCCATGCAGGCCGAAATGCAGCAGGTCTACCGCGATTACAACTTCAATCCGGCGGGCTGCTTTAGCACCTTCGTGCCTTTCCCTGTCCTCATCGCGCTATGGTCTACCATTCGTAACTTCGAGTTCGACAGTGGCTTTCTCTGGCTGCCCGACCTTGCCATTCCCGACCCGTTGTACATCCTGGCCCTGATCTACCTGATCGTGAACATCGGCCAGTTGTACGTGATGACCCGCAAGAACCCAGCGATGTTCCGCCAACAGGCCTTCATCTACCTGATCTTCCTGTACTTCGCCCTGACCTTCCCGGCAGGCGTGACCATCTACATCATTTTCAGCACCCTGATCGGTATTGGGCAGCAAATCCTGATCAACAAGCAAGTGGAGAAGGAAACCGCCAGCATCGGTACGACGGTGGTACAGAAAACGCCTCTGCGTCCGGCCAAAGTCGCCAAAACGATAGACGCGCCCAAGAAGTAAGAAAGTCCTACAAAGAACCGCCCCGGCTTACATAGTCGGGGCGGCGTTCTTTTAGCTGCTGTTTGGAGTGTGGATCGTAAAAAGTGGCAACGGCCAGAACACTCTTCACACTCTATGAGCCACATTCTACGATTTACGTTCCGGCAGCCAATCCTGTCAACGCCACCCGCGCCGCCGCAAATGTAGGCCGGACTCTCAGCGCTTCACGGTAAGCGGCTTTTGCTTTGGCGCTCTGACCCTGTGCGGCCAGGGCGCGGCCCCGCCAGTACAGGGCTTCTTCGTGGGCGGGGGCGTCTTGCAGCACGGCGTTGGTCAGGCGCAACACATCGGCGGTGCGGCCCGTGCGGGTGTAGGCTTCCAGCGGCCCGAAGGAATACCAGAGCGTGCGCCAGGGCAGTCCCCCTACCGTGCGGGCAGGCCGGGTGGGGTCAAGCGCAGCGTCTGCGCGGCTGGAAAAGGCCTGATCGTAGGCGCGGGTTGCTCCTCTGGAATCTCCCAACGCCAACCGCGCATTGCCCACGTTCAGCCAGGCAATGGCGTCGTTTTTGCGATCCGCTTCGGCCACCGCCACCCGCAAAGCTTCCCGTTTTGCCAATACCGGATCAGCCCGGAACCCCAGCAAGCCGCGCAATTCTTCCTCACGTTCCGGCGGCGATACCACCAGATAGGTGCGCCCAAAGGCCCGCCACAGTTCGTCCAACTGGGCGTAGGTGAAACTCAGTTTGCCGAGATAGGAATCCAGCGCCGTAAATTTTTGCTTGGTGTCGTCGTAGCCGTTCAGGATGCGGTAATGGCCCATGCCGCCACTGTCTGAAGTGACAAACCACGTTTCGACGATGACCGGAAATCCGGCGGCCAGCAGCCGCTTCAGCATGGCCCGGCTGCCGTTGACGGCCAAGTGCGTTTGCATGCCCTGTTTGCGGGCAAACGCGGCCAATTCGGGCGGCGTCACGTTCACGTCTGCGCCGTTGGGCTTCAGCACGGGCGCAATCTGGTACTGCGTCAGCGTGCCGCCCCAGCGACTGAGGGCCATGCCCACCGTGACCGGGCCGCAGTTGTTCAGGCGTTGGTATTCGTGCCGGATGCTGGGCACACTGGCAAATCGGGGCAGGGAAGAAGCCGCCCCAGCCAAACCGGAACAGGCCAGTAGCAAGCCGAAAGACAGGGAGCGGAGGCTCATGCTCTCTATCGTTTCAGGTCTGCTGGGGTGGGATTGTGGGGAATAGTGGAGATGACCTGGAAGGTGAACCCCCGGTTGCTGGCGCAACGCCCCCCTTATAGGTCGGGATCAAAGCTCTTTTGCTCTCGCCTCAAGGGGGCTGGCTGCGGACTGGTACAGCTGAGGATCAGAGCAGACTCGGGGGTTTTCTCTGTCCCTCAGTACCCCATCACTGTCCGAATGGCCCGCGCCACCCGCACCGCGTTCGGGCGGTAGACGTCCTCGATGGCGGTAAACGGCGGGTAAGGCGCGTCGTATCCAGTCACGCGCAGAATCGGGGCGCGCAGGCTGTCTATGGCGTGTTCAGCAATGTTGGCGCTGATCTCGGAGTGGAAGCCGCCGGTGCGGGGCGCTTCGGTGACCACCACAGCGCGGCCCGTTTTTGCCACCGAATTCAGTACGGTTTCCAAGTCCATCGGCACCAGCGTTCGCAGGTCAATCACCTCCACGCCGATGCCGTGAGCGCGGGCGGCTTCGGCGGCCTTCACGCTGACTTCCACCATGCCGCCGTAGGTCACCACCGTCACGTCGCTCCCTTCCGTCACTATTCTCGCCTTGCCCAGCGGAACCGTGTAATGGCCGTCTGGCACGCTCTCTTTGTTACTGCGGTACAGCTTGATGGCTTCCAGGAAAAACACCGGATCAGGGTCTTCTATGGCCGCCAGTAGCAGCCCTTTGGCGTCGGTGGGCGTGCTGGGAATCACCACTTTTACGCCGGGCACATGCGCCAGTATCGCTTCGGGGCTGTCGGCGTGCTGCTCTGGAGTATGCACGCCGCCGCCGTAGGGCGCACGAATCACCATCGGCAGGCTGTAACGGCTGCGGGTGCGGTGGCGGTAGCGGCCCAGATGCGACAGGATTTGATCCAGCGCCGGATACATGAAGCCTGCAAACTGAATTTCAGCAATGGGCCGTAGCCCCGCCAGGCCCATGCCGATGCCCATGCCCACGATGCTCGCTTCGGCCAGCGGGGTATCGAACACCCGGTCTGTGCCGAACCGTGCCTGCAAGCCGTCCGAGGCCCGGAACACGCCGCCCATCACGCCCACGTCCTCGCCAAACAGGTAGGTGGTGGGGTCGCGTTCCAGTGCTATGGCAAGCGCGTCGTTGATGGCGGCCACCATCGTGCGGGTGGTGGAGGCAGTGGGAGGGGTTTGGGTAGCGGTCATGCGGGAACCTCAGTTTGGAACGTGGATCGTATTGGGGAGATCGTGGGCTGAAGGGCAAGAGATTGGACGCTCTGGATGCTGTTTTTACAATCCACGATCCACCCTCTAAACTTCCGCCTCATTCGCCCACCTCACGCAGAATCTCGGCCCGCTGCGCCACCAGTTGTGGGGTCGGCTCGGCAAACACATGATCCAGAATCTCAGCGGGTTCGGGTTCGGGGTAGGTGTCGGCCTCGTTCAGCGCGGCCTCAAACTCCTCGGCAATCTCTTTCAGCAGGGCGGCGTCGCTGTCTTCGGTCAAGATTCCTTCGGCCAGCAGATGCACCCGAAGGCGCGTGATCGGGTCTTTTTCGGCCCAGCCAGCGGTGTCGGCGTCGGTGCGGTAGCGGGTGGGGTCGTCGGCCACCGTGTGCGCGGCAATGCGGTAGGTCACGGTTTCGATCAGGGTCGGCCCCTGTCCGGCGCGGGCGCGGGCCACCGCTTCTGCCGTCACCTGATACGTCGCCAGGACATCGTTGCCGTCCACGCGCACGCCGGGAATGCCGTAGCCATCGGCGCGGCGGGCCAGATTGACGGCGCGGGTCTGGGTGCGGGTGGGTACGCTGATGGCCCAGCCGTTGTTCTGCAAAATAAAGATGCACGGCGCGTTCAGTGCTCCGGCAAAGTTCAGCGCCTCGTGAAAGTCGCCCTCGCTGCTGCCCCCGTCTCCGATGTAGGCCATCGCCACATTCTTGGTGCCCTTGCGCTGCTCGGCCAACGCCGCGCCCACCGCGTGCGGGTACTGCGTGGCAATCGGGATGTAAAAGGGCAAGACCTTCAGGTGTTCGGGCATGTGCCACCCGTGCGGGCTGGTGCGCCAGTAGGCCAGCGTGCGGGCAATCGGCAGGCCCAGCGTCAGGGCCGCGCCCGTATCGCGGTAGGTCGGAAACAGCCAATCGTCAGAGGTCAGGGCCGCCGCCGTGCCCACCTGACTGCCTTCCATGCCCTTAAACGGCGGAAATACTCCCAGCCGTCCTGTGCGGTACAGCACCCAACCACGTTCGTCGAAATGGCGAATCCGGCGCATGTGGCGGTACAGGCTCAGGCGGATTTGGGGATCGGGCAGGGCGTCCGGGTTGGGCGCGGTGCCGTCGGGCGCAAGCAACTGAAAGGGAATATCGGTGGCGGGCGCGTGCCGGGGAAAGTCGGTCAAAGCGTCCGGCGTGGGCGCGGCAGTGTTGGATATAGCGGAGAGTTTGGTCATAGGAACTCCTGAAAGGGGAGAGGCGTGCAGCACACTGAACAGCAGACGGCCAAACTACCCCAGTCAGGGAGCGCGGCGCTGGTTCATCAGGCGCGTGCTGGAGCTGGGGCCAGTGCTGCATGCCGCCGCGTCCGTCCATTTGTCTGTGTGAACCGTCATTCCATCACCCGATCTGCCCCTCGCTTGAGCTGTCTTGGGAGTGCTGCGATTGGTCTAAAAGCTTGAGGTGTCTAGCCTACCAGACCTGCCTAACGCCCGTTTGGGGAGGGTGGACAGTTGTGGGTGCTTCGTCTGAGGGTCTGAAGGTCTAAGCGCAGGTCAAAGGCAATCGCTGGCGCTGGCCGCTCTGCTCTTGCGCTTGTCATGTCCTGCAAAGAACAAAGCAGAAGCCTGAGCACGCTTTTCTCAGACCCTTAGACCCTAGCCTCTTAGACATCTCACCCACATCCCACAACCCAAAAAAACCGCCGCCCCTGCATGCAGGAGAGCGGCGGTGATGTGTTGAAGGTCTTTAGCGGCGCGTGATCGTTACGTCGAAGCGGTTGCCACGCTGCTTCACTTCGAGGTTGGCGCTGCCCCGGTTGCTCTTGAACTCGCTGCGGATGTGGTTGCCGGTCTGACGGCTGCTGACCAGCGTAAAGCCTTCATTCCGCAAACGGTTCACGTACTCGGTGTTCAGGTCGCCCAGGCTGCGGTTGCTGCTGAAGGTGGTTTTTGTGACGCCGACGCTGTAGCCGGGCTGCACAGGCTGAACCGGAACGGGGCGCACAGGTGCGGGCTGCACAGGCTGGATGGACGTGGGGCGAACGGGGGCCACATTGCCCTGAGCCACGTTATAGACGGCGGTGGCCGAATCCCAGGTGTTCTGGGGCACGGGGTTCACCACGATGCTGAGGGCCTGCGCCAACCGCACTGGCCCCTGCGCCGCAGGACTCACGGGTGCGAAGGTGTTCTGGCCTGCCCGCACATTGGCAATCTGGTCGATGTTCAGGGCCGTCTTGCTGGCCACCGCCAACACCTTGTTCAGACCGTAGGGTGCGGCAATCGTAAAGGTAAAGGTATCGCCGTTGCTGGGAAACACTTTGACCGTGTTGGCCTTCAGGAAATTCGCGCCGCCTGCGTAGCCGTTGGGCAAAATCAGATCCACCTGTCCCTGCGGGTCTACGTTGAACAGGTACACATACGAATCCTGAGACACGCTGGTATACAGGCGAATGTTCTCGCCGGGGTAGTAGTTGGGGGTCTGTGTGCCGGTGCTGTCACGGTCTGTCCAGACGCGCACATTCACGGTGGTGGGTACCGGATTCACGATGATGCTCTGGGCACTGATCTGGGGTGCGGCCTGAACGCTGCCCAGCGATGCGGCAGCCAGCAGGACGCTGAGGGTCACGCCAGTAGTAAGGGTCAACTTGTTCTTCATGAGACCATCTTGCTCGCCCCGCGTGACGGCGGCCTGACCTGACCCCTGTTCAATCATGATGTTTTTCTCATCGGCACTTCAGGATGCAGCCGAGTCTTCCAGTTGAACGACCCGTCTTTTAATCTTCAGCTCTTTCAGGGAAGGTGGCAGCCCAGCCCTATTCTCTAACTGACCATATTGCATTTAATGCGTAACCAAGGCGACGTTTTTGTCTACCCAATACTCTAGACTGCGGAAGTGACCCACCATGAACCCGGCCTTTCTCAGACGGCCTATGTTGTGGTGAGCCGTAAATGCAGCTTTCTGAAGTCTCGGCCTCTGCGGTGGGCCGCTTCCGCGCTCGCGATAACCGTTGGTGTGTTCGGTCTGGGGTCGGCGGCCTTGACCCAGAACGTCTCTGCGTTGCCTGCTTCCCGGTTGCCTACATCCCGTCAGGCCGCCTCTATCCCGGCGCTGCCCAGTCCAGATCCTTCGCCGCGTGCCTTCCGGTATCTGCGCCCCGGCAAGACCGCGTTGCCTGCGGCCAAACCCGGCGAACGGGTCATGCTGACGCTGGAAAGTCCGGGCCACAGCCTGAAGCTGACGCGGGCACAACTGCTGGCCCTGCCCACCATGCGCTACACCACCGAGCAGCCTCAACTGCACCGCCGGTTTACTTATGAGGGCGTGCCTCTGCGCGATCTGGCGCGGTTGGGCGGCTTTTCGGGCAAAGACCTGCGCGTCTATGCCAGCAACGGCTTTATGACCGTGATTCGGGCCAGCGACTACCTGAGTACGCCCATCATGCTGGCGCACTCGGCTGAGGGAAAGCCTATTCCAGTGCTGGAAAAAGGCCCGCTGACCATCGTTCTTCCCGCCGATGCGACGCAATTTCCGGCCCGGCTGTATTCGCGCTATTGGGTCTGGTATGCCGCCAAAATCTCCGCCGCCCCATGAGCCGCGCCGAACCCGCAGGTCAGCCCAGCAGTAGGGGGGCAGAACCCAGCTGGCCAAAGCAGGTGCCCCGAATAGTGACAGCGCGGGAGATTCTGTTGGCGGCTCTGCCCGCCCTCCTGACCGTACTGCTGCTGCTGCTGGTGACCCGGCCTGCCTACACCCGGCTGCTGGAAAACGACAATGGGTGGTCGCCCTACGCCTATCAGGGATTGGTTCAAGAAATTTTGAATTATCAGGTGGCCCGCCTCGATCCGTCGCAGCCCCCCGCCGAGTTGCCTGATATTCGTGACCGTGCCCGTTCCAGCGCCCAGAATCCCGGCCAATTCACGTCTTTGGAGAGGGTGGAGAGTTACGGGGACGCCCGGCTGGAAACCGTGAACCGCCTGCTCCTACAGGACACGCCCGAATCGGTGGCCGCCGCCGGAGCCGAGGCCATTCTGCTGAACTCTCAGGCCAACAATTTTGGGCAAGAAACGGGCGGCGAATACTTCGAAGCTTTTTCGGACATGCGCCGCGCCCTGATCGTGACGGCCATCATTACGGGCCTGCTGAGTATGTTATTGACGGTGCGGGCGCTGTGGCTGTGGCGCACCGAACGCGAACGCCGCAGCCTGCGCGAAGCCCGCCAACGCGAGGCCCTGAACTTGGCCAGCCATGAACTCCGGCGCCCACTGCAAAAGCTGATGCTGGCCAGCGACCTGATGCGGCACGCCGACACCCCTGAACAGCGTCAACACCTGCTGACCCTGATCGAAGACAGCGCCGCCCAACTGGCGAGCCGCGCCGACCTGACCCGCCTGAACGATCTGTATCTGGACGTGACGCTGAAAGTCATGCGAACCGATTTACGCCCGCTGGTACGCCGCGCCGCGGAAGCCGGGGGCCGCGTGACCGCCCATGTGCCTGATATGCCCCTGATCTGGCCTGTGGACGTGAACCGCACCCGGCAGGTCATTGAAAATTTGGTTGAAAATGCCCTGAAATATACGAACGGGCCAGTCGAACTGACGCTGGGTGAACGGGGCGGCCAGCCAGAAATCGACGTGCGCGACTTTGGCCCCGGCATTGCCCCCGAACTGCGCGAACAGGTGTTCTTGCCCTACGAACGCGGCCCAAGAGGGCTGACCGAAGGACATGGACTGGGGCTGTCGCTGGTGCGCCGTTACGCCCGTGCCCACGGAGGCGACGTGACTCTGCACACGCCCGAAGAAGGTGCGGGAACGTTGGTGAGGGTGCGATTTGGCACGCCGCCACTGGCCGAACAGGGGGCGTGAGGGAGTTGCAAGTTGTGCGGCTTGTTGGTCTAAGCGTCAAGGGGCTGAGGGTCTGATACCAAATTGCGATGATTTGCGAGAATCATCCGACTGGCAAAGCTCTGGTAAAGCTACGGAGCAGAGCGAGTGACGAAAGCTGCGGGCTGGCGGCTATGGACGGACATCCGGTGGGCTGCGGGAGGGTCGGGAATCAGCGCAAATCCGTCTAAGATAAGGTCACGAGAAAGCAGCGGTTCACTTTTCTACAGCTCAGCTTGTTACAGCCGGGCAAAGACCTGCGTCCAGTACGTCTTGTATTTGGTTCCGAGCCGGGTCACGTAGCTGAGGCCGATAAAGCTGAAGTCGCCCATGATGTTGCGGCAATGGCCGGGACTGCGGAGCCAGCTGTCTACCACCTCTTCCGGGGAATCTTGCCCGGCGGCAATATTTTCGGCGCTGCTGCGGGGCTTCATGCCGGTAGCCTGTACCCGGCGAAACGGGGTGCTGCCGTCCAGAGCGCTCTGATGGTCAAAATATCCGGCGAGGGCCATGCCCGCCGACTGGGCAGTGGCGGCCAAATCCAGCTGTGGCATGCGGGCCACTGGGGGTAGGGCCGGGCCACCCTCGCGCAATGTGGCGCAGTTCCAGCCGCGTTGCCGGGCACGGTTGGTCAGGCGCAAGACCTCGGCATCAAAGGGAACGCTGCCGCCCAGCGGAGCCATCGTAAAGCTGAGGCTGCGCTCCAGCACGCCTGCACTGCCGGGCACGCGCACGGTTACTCGGTGTTGTCCGGCGGCCAGAGCCACTGCTTTTGGCCCCACTTCGCGGCCATTGATCAGAATGCTGGGCGTGCCGGGCGCATAAGCCACGCTGCCCGCCGAGCTCACGCGCACTTCTCCGGCACCCAGTAGCAAGGTCACTTCGGCCCGCTCTGCGCCGCTGCTCTGCACGTCCAGTTGCCCGGTGGCCGTGCTGACCAGACGGCCCTGCGCGTCCAAAATCTGGGTTTTGACGGTGTAGCTCCCGGCCCGGTAATAGGTGTGCCGCACCTCTGCGCCCACCCCCCCTTGCCCGTCGCCGTACTCCCACGCCACGCGGTAGCCGCCGGGTACTGTGGCCGTCATGGTCACGTCCAGCGGGGCGCGGCCCTCACCGTTGGCGCTCAGACGCACGCTGTAGCCAACAGATTGCCGCGTCTCTAGCGCCTGCGCCAACGAGGACAGACTGCGGCCCAAATCTGTCCAAGACACGGCACTCAGACCGACCAAAAGAAAGGCTCGGCCCCACTTGGGCTTCAGGGTTTTCTTTGTTCTGGCGCTCACCCATTCAGCTTATGCGGGCAAATCTTAAGATGACGTGAAGGAATCTACGCGGCGTTCTGGGGGCACTGGGGGAATGGGGTGCAGAGACTTGACTTCAGCACCGTTGGAAAAGTTCCAACTGTTCGGCGATTGCTAGATGCTCTGAATGTGTGGGCCACAGGTCATGAACCTCTGGCGTTCCCGGACAAATGCTCTGACTTGGCCTGTTCTTGCCGTCCATATCATCTGCTCGGCTCTCACGCTTCTCGACTCATCAGAGGCGAAGTTGTCGGCTAATGCACGTCGGCAACGTCGGCCAGCAGGGCGGCCAACTGCTCTTTGGCCCGGAACACGCGGCTTTTGGCCGTCCCCACTGCCACGCCCTGAATACGGGCAATTTCGTCATACGGCAAGTCTTCGACAAAGCGCAGTACCACGGCTTCCCGGTATTCCTCGGGCAGTTTCAGCAGGGCACGCTGCACCCGGTCTTGGGCCTGGGCGCTCTCGGCGGCCTGGGTGGGGCTGCGGGCCGCACTGGTGACCTCAAACCCCACGTCCTCGCGGGCTTCTTCCAGACTAAAGCGCTGCAATTGGCGGCGGCGATGGGATTCGATCTGGGTATTTCGGGCCACCTGATACAGCCAGGGCAGCACACGTTCGCCGGGCCGGAACGTGCGAATAGAGCGCCACGCGCGGTAAAACACTTCCTGCGTGAGGTCTAGGGCGTCTTCGCTGTTGCCCTCCAGGCGGTACAGGTAGCCGTACATCCGGCCCTCGTATTCGGTCACAAAGGCGTGCCACGCGGCTTCCTCGCCCGCTGTGAGTCGTGCCAGCAATTCCGCAGACAGCAGATCAGGGGGTATAGGGGGCAAATCCGGGGCGGGTTCCACGTTGCCTACACCATACCGTCCCGGCCCGCCCTGCGGCAGCACAATAGGAGAATAGGCCACAATGCTCAGCGCCGGGGCTCCGGTGGTAGGAAGTTGACGACTCGGGACAAGCAGGAAAGGCGAGCAGGAAAAGCACCGTCTGTAAGGCTAAAAATCCTTTCTCAGACCCTTAGGCCCCCGACCCTTGGACGCCTTTCACGGTGCCCCACCTCCTGACAGGTCTGTGCAAGACCAAATGCTCTAGCATGCGTCCCCGTCCATGTCCGTGCCCCTTCCTAATTCCACACTGACTGATCCCACTTCTGCAGATTCTGTCCTCTCGGGCGGCCTGCTGGCTTCCCTGCTGCCCGACCTGAGCGTGGGCGCGGTGCTGGGCTTTGCCACCGGGTACGCCCTCAAAAAGTTGGGTCGCGTGGTACTGCTGCTCGTCGGCCTGCTGTTCATCACGCTGCAGGTGCTGTCTTGGTTCGATCTGATTACGGTGCACTGGACGCGGGTGCAGGCCCTCAGCGAACCCTGGTTGAGGCAGGGCAGCGAACAGGGTGCGGCATGGCTTTCGCGCCTGCTGACGGCCAACCTGCCCTTTGCGGGGGCTTTTACGGCGGCGCTGTTGGTGGGCTTGCGGGCACGCGGCTAGCTGCTTCAGGCCGTGTCGCGCACCATCAATTTGGGTTCGAAACGGCGGGCGCGGGCGGGGCCACGGTGTCCACCCAAGCGCGACAGGAGCAACTGGGCGGCCTCGTAGCCCATGTTTTCTACCGGTTGGTGCAGGGTGGTCAGCCCGCGTGCGGCGGCCCAGGGCTGATCGTCGAAGCCGATAATCCGCACATCCTGCCCCGGCGTCAGGCCGCGTGCCCGTACCTCGTCCAGCAGCGATCCGGCCAGCAGATCGGCAGAGGCGAATACCGTGCAGGGAAAGCCCCCCGCCGACGCGATCTCGTCCAGCAGCGTGCAGGCGCTGTTGCGTGCGGCCAGTGGGTCAAATGAAGAGGTGTGTTCACTCACCACTTCCCGGCCCGCTCCAGCCACCGCCTTCAGGAATCCGGCGCGGCGATCCTCGAAGACGCGGGTGGTAAACAACTGATCGAGTTCCGTTTCCACCCAGATGGCGTGCAGCGTTCCCGGCAACGTGGCGGCGTAGTCTCCGGCCAACTTGCCGCCCGTCACGTTGTCCATAAAGGCGCAGTCCACGCCCTCGGCGTAGGCGTCGACCAGCACGGTAGGCTGCTGCGTTCGCAGGCGGTGCTCGTTAAACATCTGCGTCAGGTTGTAGGTTGCCATGACCAAGCCATCGGCCTGATACGCCAGCGTATGCGACCCCAGATAGCGTTCCAACCGCGAACGATCCAGCAGCGGAAAAATTGCCACGTCGTACCGCGCTTCCTGAAACGCTGTCTCCAGGCCGTCCAGCAGGCGCACATAAAACTCGGTGGTTACAACGGGCAGCAGCACGCTGATGGTGTAGCTTTTGCCGCCCGCGATGCGCCGGGCGTGCGGATTGGGCGTGTAATCGAGATCGGCAATGGCCTTCAGCACCGTTTCGCGGGTCGCGCCGCGTACAGCAGAGTGATTGTTCAGCACGCGGGACACGGTGCCGACGCCGACACCCGCCTCACGGGCGACATCCTGAATGGTGGGCTTTCGCATAGGTATACCGGTCACCATACCGCGTTGCGTGGAACGGGTTCCATCACGAGGGAGCCGGGTAAGTGGTTAGTCGTCTAAGCAGGCAGGACGGCAGACCCACGTTTTGGCCTGCCAGACCTGCCGCTGACCGCATACAGGGACAATTCAGCCCGGCCTCTGCGCCTAGACTGCTAGGCAGTGGCGGCCGGGGCAACACATTTTTGAGTAACACAGCTTCTTGTTGTGCAACACCTTCTCCCGGCCCCACTGGAGTCCCTATGTCCTCTTCCCAATCTTCCCATCAACCTGTGGCGCTCGCGCTGTCTTTGGCCGCCGCGTCTGTGGCATTCGTGCTGTCTGTGGCGTTGGCGCAAAATACGGCGACCCAACAGGGCCACTCGGCGGGGCATGCCGTTTCTACCCCGCTGGCCTTACCGACCACTGCTCCGGCTGCCGCTCGGTTTCCTCTCTCTGCCCAGAACGCCACCATCGTCGCCGTGCCGCCCAGCATCACCGAAACCAGCGTCTTTATGACCCTGCGAAATACGGGCAGCAAGCCTGTCGTTCTCAGCGGCGTAAGCTCTGCCGTAGCCGCACACGGCATGTTGATGGTCACGCGCCGCGACGCTCAGGGCCGCACTGGAATGTCGGAAGCCCGCACCCTGACCGTCCCTGCTGGCCGCAGCCTGACCCTCAGCGCCACCGGAGATCACCTGATGCTGATGGGCCTCAAGCGCCCGCTGAAAGTTGGTGAGCGGCTGCCCCTCACGCTCCGCACCTCGGATGGCCGTAGCCTGAAGATTGTGGCGGTCGTTCGCAAGCCCTGAGCCCGCCCACGCCAACCCAGCCCAGATCAAGCCAGACACGTACAACCTTGTCATTCCAAAAGGCCCCACCCATGACCGATCATCCTGCCAACCCTGCCGCCAGCACGCCCGCACCCCTGGAAGTCGCTACCGGGCGGCCCTGGTACGTCTCGGCCATCCTGGCCGTGTGCGCCATTACGCTGGTGCTGGGCGGGGCGTGGGTGTTTGCGCGGATTCGCAGCCCGTTTCCGTTTTACGGCACCGCCTACGACGTGCCCAAGCAGGCCGCCGCTTTCCGGGGCACCGATCAGGATGGCCGCGCTTTCGCCTTCACTCCGGCCACCGACAAGAAAGTCACGGCGCTGTTTTTTGGCTTTACGCATTGCCCCAACATCTGCCCGCTGTCGTTGGCGTACCTCGACAAAGTGCGCCTGAGCCTGTCGCCTGCCGAGCAAGCCCAATTTCAGGTGCTGCTGGTCAGTGTAGACCCGGCCCGCGATACGCCGGAGCGCCTGCGCGAGTACGTCACATTTTTTGGCAAGGCGCAGGGCATCTGGATGGCTGAACCTGCCCTGAGCCGGGTGGCGCGGGCGTATGGGGCCAGCTACGAAAAAGCCGACATCAAAAGCGCCACCGAGTATCAGATCAACCACACCACCGCCACCTACCTGATAGACGCGGAAGGCCGCCTGCGCGTGCTGTGGGACTACACGCAGTTGCCGCAGGTGGAGCAGGTGACCGCAGACGTGCGCTACGTGCTGGGCAGCGTGGCCCAGGCGGGGAAAGCTGAGCCTGCAACACCTGAAACACTCGTTCAAACCGGAGAAAACCCGTGACCGTGCCCATCATCTCCGCCTCGGAAGTGGCCGCCAACCTGAACCCCACATTGGCCGAGCTGCTGGCCCTGCGCCCCGACCCGCTGATGCTGGTGCCTGCGCTGATCGTGGCGGCGCTGTATTTCTGGCGCTATGTGGGGGCGCGGCGTACCCCGGAAGGCCGTCAGCGGTGGCCGATCTGGAAGACCGTCCTGTTTGCCCTGGGCATCGTGCTGCTACTGCTGACCACCCAGAGCCGCGCCGCCGATCTGACCTCGGGCAGCATGGCGCTGTACATGGGCCGCCTGATGGTGCTGGCCGAGGTGGTGCCGCCCCTGCTGATGCTGGGCATTCCGCGCAACGTGAAATTGGACGCCCGCAAAGGCTTAGGCCGCCTGCTGGGCGTACTGCTTGACCCCTGGGTGGCGCTGGGCGTCTGGTCTGCCGTCATCATCTTCTGGAATATTCCCGCCGGATTCAACGCCTCAGTGGTCACCAATACGGCGGCGGCGTTGCTCCCCGCGCTGTACCTGCTCAGCAGCCTGATGGTGTGGGCCGTGGTGCTGCGGCCCCTGCCTGCCGTACAACCCGCCACCATCGGCTCTCGCGGCTGGTTCGGATTGTTGGCCGCCCTCCCGATGATGACGGTGGGCATGGTCTGGCTATATTCGCCCGATGTGTTGTACACGCCCTACGTGAACGCGCTGTGCCTCTGGAATCTGACCCCGCTGGACAACCAGCAACTCAGCGGCTGGATCATGATGCTGGCCGGACTGCCCGCGCTGGCGTTGGCGTTTATCCAATTGTTCGCCTGGCTGATCGCCCTGGCCGATGGCGGGACGCAGCGGGAGTAGGGACGTCTACGGGTCGAGAGTCCAAGGGACTGAGAAGGACAATCGCTTTGCTCACTCACCCCTTCTACTGCGTAGCTCTGCAAACCAAAGGAGAGGAGCTAAGTACGGCGCACTTAACATTGCCCGTTTCCAGAACATCACCGGAACCGGTTCATTCCCGGTGCGCTGTACTTTCTTCGTTTCTCGCTCCGCTCGGTAAAGCTTTACTGCGAGGTACTTAACAACTCAAGGCTCTCGCTCTTGCTTTTCGCCCTCGCCCCCGTGGGGCTCGCAGAGCTGCGCTATGGGAGCAGTGGGGTGAGGGGGCCACCGGGCAACCGTTCCCTCCCCAACCCCCTAAACTTTCAGACCTTTAGACGCGTTTCTCCTACGTCACCAACCCCACTTCCCGCGCCGCCTTATAGCTCCCCGTATCCAGCAAGTCGCGCAGCACGCGCACCGTTTCTTCTATTTCGGCCTCGGTGGTGTACAGGGCCACCGGAGCAAGGCGCAGAATGTCAGGCTGCCGGAAATCGGGGATGATGCCGCGCTCGCGCAGGGCCACGCTGAGAGCCAGAGCGTCGGGGTGGGCCAGCGCCACATGGCCGCCGCGCTGGGTATGCTCTCGCGGCGTGACCATCTTTAACTCTGGTAGATGCGCGTCGGCAAGGGCAATCATGTGGTCGGTCAGGGCCAGACTACGGGTGCGGATGTCGGCCATGTCTACGGTGGCGAAGACTTCCAGCGCCCCTTCCAGCCCCGCCAAAGCCAGCACGGGCGGCGTGCCCAACTGGTAGCCGCCCGCGCCCGCCGCAGGGCGGAAGTGGTGCGCCATCTCGAACTGGCTGGTCTTATCGTGGCCCCACCAGCCGCGCAGGGCGGGCATGCGCCCATGATGCCGCTCGTGCAGGAACAGCCCGCCGGGTGCGCCGGGGCCAGCGTTCACGTACTTGTAATGACACCACACCGCAAAGTCCGCGCCGCTGCCGTGCAGCTCGTGGGGCACGCTGCCCACCGAATGCGCCGCGTCCCAGCCCACCAGAATGCCGCGTGCCTGTGCCTCGGCGGTCAGGCCAGGAATGTCCAGTAGTTGGCCGCTGCGGTACAGCACGGTGGGCAGCAGCACCACAGCCACATCGTCCGTCAGGGTCGCCAGAATGTCTTCGGTGGTCAGCGTTTGCCCGTCACGGCTGGGAATCAACCGGAGTTCTGCGCCATGCCTGTCGGCCCAACTCTGCATGGCGTACACATCCGAGGGAAAATCCAGCGACGTGGCCACCAGATGCCGCCGTGTGTCGCCGGGCTGCGGGTGGTACAGGGTCGCCATCAGGGAATGCAGATTGGACGTGATGCTGCCCGTTGCCATGACCTCGTGCGGCAGGGCTCCGACCAGCCGCGCCACTCCCGGTGACAGGCTTTCGGCCAGTCCGAACCATTTGTCCCAGCCATGTACAGCGTCGCGTTGCCAATCGTCCAGGCGACGCAGCACCGCTTCCCGCGCCGCGTGTGGCATGACGCCGAGGCTGTTGCCGTCCATATAGATGCCGGGGGGCATCGCAAAAAGTTCGCGTCTCATAGGAGTTCCATTGAAGCAGATTTGAAGTGAACAGGTGGTCTATTCCCTGTGAATTTGGAAGGGCAAACAGGCAGCATGCTCACTCGCCCAGTCCACTCAGGGCCGCAGCCTCCAGTTCTGTCGACTCCAGAGTTGTCGTTTCTAGGGCGGCCAAGGTTCCGGCGGGCAGCAGCACGGTGCGGGCAGGTGCGCCGTCTATGCCGATGTAGTTCCCGGCAGCGTCCGGGCCACTCGCCAGCGGCATCGGCAGGCACATCAGGTCGTATTCGCCGTCCTGCACGCTGCTCAGGTTCAGGCCTTCCAGAATCAGGATGCCCGCTGCAAAGCAGGCGGCGTGGGCGTCCAGCGTTGTGCTGGTCAGGGGGTCAACGCTGGGGCTATCTGTTCCCAGCAACTGCACGCCGCGCCGTCCCAGTTCCGCGATCAGGTCGGGGTGCAGGGCCGTAAAATCTTCGGGGAAAGCGTCCCAGTGGGCGGGTTGCCCGGTATGCAGCAGCACGCGGGGCGGCAGCTGGTCGGGCAATCCTTCCAGCGCGTCCACGCCCACCCGCGCAGGCTCGCCGCTGCCCTGTGTTTGACTGGCCTGAACCCGAATCACGCGGCAGCGGCCCACATAGCGGCTCAGCGGCACGGCCTCCAGTTTTTCGGCGGCGTCAGCGTAGTGCCACGGCGCGTCGACGTGCGTGGCGGTGTGGGTACTCATCGTCAGTTCTGCCGTGTTCACGCTGTCGCCCGCCGCCATGCGTGCGCGGGGGTGCAGCGCGAATTCGGGGTCGCCGGGCCAGCTCGGATGGCCGGGGGTCAGGGCGCGGGAGATGTCTTGCAGGGCCGGGGGTGCAGTTGACATATCCCCACCATAAAGCGCCGGAGCCAGCGCATGGGCATGAACCTGTTGTATGAATCTAGAGGGGACGATTCTGGGGGAACCCCCCCCCGTTGCTGGCGCAGCGCCCCCTTGAGGGGAGGACAAAAGCTATTGCGCTCCCCTCTCCTACGGAGCTTTGCAAGTCGAGGGGGGCTGGCTGCGAATCAGACTGGGAGGTTCATCCTCCCAGCCGGAATCACAGCCAACTCAGCACCAAACAGATTTACACCGAGTTCAGACAGTCGGAGAGTCGGCACGGAGTTCACCCCTAGAAAAACCGCGTCTCAGTGGCTTTTTTCTCCGGCGGAGCGCGACAACGCAGCCTTCCGTACCTCTCCGCCGTTTAGCGAACTGTGAGATTTGTCGTAATCTGCTTGCGCCCTTTCCCACAGTGGTCAAGAATGCGCGTATGAGACGGCGTTGCTCCACTCCTGCCCACACGGGCCGCCGCTGAGCTGATGAGGCTGCGGACGCTGGGAACGCTGGCAGTAGAAGGCGCGGGCCTGAAGCGCGAAAAGGTGCTGCTGCTGCTGGCGTACCTGTGCCTGGAAGGGCCGCAACCGCGCCGCCGTCTGGCCGACGTGTTCTGGCCCGACGCTGCCAACCCCATGAACAGCCTCGCGCAACATCTGGTGCATCTGCGGACATTGCCGGGGGCGCTGCACGAAGAAGGCAGCCGGGTGGAAGCGGCCCTGCTCTGTGACGCGGCCCAGATGCGGGCGGCGGCCAGAAGCGGGCAGTGGGAACAGGCGGTGTCCCTGTACGGCGGGCCGTTTTTAGACAGCCTGACCATTCCGTTGGGAGGAGATTTAGAAGAATGGGTGTATGAAACGCGCGAAGCCCTGGCGCTGGAGATGCGGGCCGCGCTGCTGACCCTGGGTGGGCAGGCGGCGGCGCGGGGTAACACCGCAGAGGCCTCAGCTTTGGCCGCCCGCGCCCTGCTGCTGCCCGGCGCGCCCCCACCCGATGAAGCCGAACTCCCCCGGCTCTATCATCTGCTGAACCTGAGCGCCCACCCGCTGGCCGCTCAGGTGGAGCGCGACGCCCGCAGCCTGGGCGTGCCGCTGGACAGTCCTGCTGACCGTATCTTGGCCGCTTCCACCCCGTTCGTGGGCCGCGCCGCCGAACTGAGGCAATTGGCCGCGTTGCCGCCCGGAGGCTTCACGTGGGTCAGCGGCCCCGGCGGAATGGGCAAAACTGCGCTGCTAGACGCCCTGAACCGGGCAGGGGGCTGGCAGATTCTGAGGGGAAGGCCGGAGCCTTACGCCACACTCGCGCCGTTGCTGCCACGTCCAATCAGGACGCCACAAGAAGCTCTTAGCGCCTTCCAAACCCCCCGCCTGAAAGTTGCCATTGACGACTGGGACAGCGTGGACGAGGCCAGCCGAGAGGTGCTGACGCTGGCCGCACGGCAGGCCCAACGGCAAGAACTCGGAGCCGTGATTTTGGTCACGTCGCGCCGTCATCCCCCGTTTGAAGTCCGGACACACCTGACGTTGGGATTGCTAGACCCTGAAGACGTAGAGGAGCCCGGCCTGCACGCCCTCACCGACGGACACCCGACGCTGGTGGGCGCGGCCCTGCGTGGGCAACCGCTGGAGCTGGGGCAGGGGGCCAAAGTGCGTGCGCTGCCCCCCGAACTGCGCGACACATTTTTGCTGCTGGCCCTCCAAGACCACCCCGATCTGCGGGCCACCCGCGCCGCCCTGAACCTGCACGCCGACGCTTTTGCCCGCATTCTGTCGGCCTTGACTGTGGAGGGTCTGACGGGCGAAACAGGCCGGGTGTACGCTGCCGCCACTATCCGTCAATACCTGTCGGCCATCTATGTCCAGGCTCAGTTGTTGCATTTGCGTTTGGCCCGCGCCCTGCCGCCCGAAGCCGCCTGGCCGCACTACGCCGCCGCCCGCGACCTGTGGGAAGGTGCAGACGACACCCGCATTGCTGCCGTGGCCGCCGCCCGCGCACACGCCCTGATTCGGCGGGGCCACCCCGGAGAAGCCCGTGCCCTGCTGGACAGCCTTCCAGCATGGCCTCAACTGGCCGTGGCGCACGCTTGGGCGCTGCTGGGCGCGGGCCAATATGCCGCTGCCCTCCGGCGGCTGGACGCCCTGACGCCGCCCCACGCCGACGCCCCTGCTGCCCTGTCTGCCCGCGCCACTGCGCTGGTTCGCATGGGCCGCCCCACCGAAGCCACCGCGCTGGCAGGCCGGGTCACGGGCACGGGCGCAGAGGGCGCGCAGGCCGCGAGCGTGCTGGCCCACGCGGCCCGAATCCGCGAGAATTGGGACGAAGCACGGCGTTATAGCCGCATCGCCGCTGACCTCTGGCAACTGAACGGCGACGAGGAGCAACATCTGAGTGAACTCGGTTTTGTGGCGCTGGCCCGTGTGCGCCTGGGCGTCGCTCCTGCCGAAGCCTTTGACGCCCTGCTGGAACGCGCCAAAGGTGTTCCGAGTGTGCGCGGCACGATGCTGGTCAATTACGCCCAAATGCTGGGGCAACACGGCCAGTGGGAACAGGCTGAATCGGCTTTGCGCCAAGCTGTACAAGAACTCACGCGGGCCGGAGACACGTTGGGGCTGGCTCAGGCGCTGATCAATCTGGGGGTCAGGCTGCATCTGCAGGGCAATCTCAAAACTGCCGCCGAACTGTATAAGCAGGCCATCAGCCACCTTAAGGGCACGGGCAGCATCCGCACTCTGGGGTTGGCGCTGAGCAATCTCAGTGAAATTGAGGGCGATCTGAGTGCCTTCGAGGACGTGATGCAGATGTTGGAACGGGCCGGACAGCATGAGTTGGTGACCTACATTCGCCGCAGCGCACAGGTCGTGTCTCGCCTGCCGCCCAGTTCTATGCAGTCTTAACCGCCGTCTTCAGGAGGCCGCCGCTGCCCGGTCACGCGCTGATCATGGCCGGGGGTTCACACTCCCTACAGCTTCACACTGCATTCAGGAGGTTCGGCCATGAATCACCCACTCCACCGCGATCTTTATAGCAGTACGGCTCAGACCCGCCCGGCGTCCTTTTCCCCCCTGTCTCTTTGCCTGCCAAAGGCCCTGATGCTCACGCTCGCGCTCCTGACATTGCTGACCGTCAGTGTTGTCAATGCACAAAGTACTGTTGCCACTATCCCCAGCATCGGCACGGTCTTTCCCGGCACGGCGGCCCCCGGCGAGCGCGTATGGATTCCGGGGCCGACCCGCCTCACGGTGCGCGATACCCTCTGGATCGGTGGGCAGCCTGCTACATTGGTGCGCGATCCGGTGTCGGGTTGGCTGGCCTTCGATGTGCCCGTAAACGCGGCGGGCGGCCCTCAAGGGCTGGGCGTGAATGACCCGGCGCGGCAGGGCGGCGCGGTTCAAGGGGGCGCTGTCCTGAATGTGTTGCCCCCAGAATCGGCCTTGGGTGACGTGGCGATCTACGTCAATCCGGCAGCGGCGGCAGAGATTCGCACCAGCTTCAGCGAGCGCGTCAAACGCTTTGGGGTAGCCTGCCAGCGCGGTTGCCCCGCCGAATTGACCGCGACGCTTAACCGTTTGTCGGCACTGACCTTACCCGCGTTGCAACCGTTGAGCCAACCGGGCATAGGAACGGTTCGCCTTCCACCTGTGGCGCTCAATCCGGTGCGCGTCAATCCGGGCGCAGCCACCAGCACAGGTATGCCGACTCTCAATATCCAGAATCTCAGGCTCCCGAACCTGACCCTCCCGAACCTGAGCCTGCCGCCCCTGAACAGTGCCGCTGTAGTGGCCGCTCGACGCAGCAGCTTTTGCAGTTGGGTGGGTACGACGCTGCCTACGTCGGGCCTTCCTACGGGGCGGGTCATTGCCCTGCTGGGCGCATTGTTCGGAGATGATCTACAAGTCGACCCTGCCACAGGTTCTCACCCGACCCAGGCAGACGCCCCATACCAGAATGAAAAACCCGGTACGGTACTGGAAAAACTGATCGGCGCGGGCACCGGCAGTGGAAGCACTGGAAAAGGCGTCACGATTCATGTGCTGGACACGGCCAGCGGCGCAGGCAACCGCGTGTCCGACCCGTTCATCATGGGCGAGCCAGTCAATTACTACAACCAGATTTATACAGGTCTGGCAGGGCACGGCAGTATCGTGGGCCAGATTGCCGCAACGGTGGCTCCCGGTGCAGCCCTGCGCTATCAGGCGGTGTGCGACGGCGCGGGCAACTGTTCTAGCCTGCGCGTCGTGCAGGCGTTGTGCGCGGTGGCTTCAGAGGCGCGGCAGGGCGGGCGCCATGTGGTCAATTTCAGCCTGGGCGGCCCGGTGCCGCTGGTGGGCGTGCGCTTGGCCCTACAGGAAGTGGCTCTCTTGGGCGTTCCCACCGCCGCCTCGTATGGCAACACTGACGATTGCGCTGGCCTGATTCCCGGTGACCGCTGCTGGCACTACCCCGCCGACTGGCACGCCGAATTTTCGGTGATGGGCCTGCCCAGTCTGATCGCACAGAAACGCCCCACCATGCTGCTCAGCGTGGCGGGTTGGGACATCGGCACTCAGGAGATGGCGACCTACAACCGCGCCATGCGCCTGAAGGGAGTGACCGCGCCGCCGCCGAGCGTGCAGGCTCTGGGCGAATTCTGGTTTGGTGGGCGGCCCTACTTCGGCACGTCGTTCGCGGCTCCGGTGGTGGCGGGCGGGCTGGCGCTGTGGGCGCAGTGCAAACCGGGAGTGCCCTTTTTGCCGCTGGTGCTGACGCCGGGTGTGGCCCCGATGAATCTGGCTGCTCTGGGAACTTGTCCGTAACCGAACCCTGAAGCAACAACAAAGCCGCCCCTCTCATCTGGGGCGGCCTTCTTTGGACTCGGTTGCGGCTGAGGTTACACGCTGATCTCTGCAAACCTCGCGTTCTCGCGGATGAATTCCTTGCGGGGCGCAACGTCCGTCCCCATCAGGGAATCGAACACTTCGTTGGCCACGATCAGGTCTTCGATGTTGACGCGCTTCAGCACGCGCAGTTCGGGATTCATGGTGGTTTCCCACAACTGGTCGGCGTTCATCTCGCCCAGTCCTTTAAAGCGCTGAATCTCGTACTTCTTGCCTTCCTTGTTGGCGCGGGCCACGTGCTGCTTCAACGTTTCTTCGTCGTACAGGTACGTGCCCTTCTTTTCGCGGCCAAGCGTAATGCGGTAAAGGGGCGGCTGGGCAATGTACAGGTGGCCCTGTTCCACAATGGGGCGCATGTAGCGGAAGAAGAAGGTCAGCAGCAGCGTGGTGATATGGCCGCCGTCCATGTCGGCGTCGGTCATGATCACGACTTTGTGGTAACGCAGGTTGCTGAGGTCAAAGTGCATCCGGTCACCCGTGCCTTCCACACCCGCACCGATGGCCCCGATCAGCGCCCGGATTTCGGCGTTTTTCAGGATCTTGTTCAGTTCCGACTTCTCCACGTTCAGGATTTTGCCGCGCAGGGGCAAGATCGCCTGAAAGCGGCGCTCGCGGCCACCCTTGGCGCTGCCGCCTGCCGAGTTGCCTTCCACGATAAACAGTTCGGATTCGGCGGGGTCCTGCGAGGAGCAGTCGGCCAGCTTGCCGGGCAGGTCGTCATTTTCCAGCGGGTTGCTGCGGCGCACGATGTCGCGGGCCTTGCGGGCGGCTTCACGGGCGCGGGCAGCTTCGGCGGCCTTCTCCACGATCGTTTTGCCGATCTTGGGGTTCTCTTCCAGGAACTCCGCGAATTTCTCGCCCACGATGGCGTTTACAGCGGTCTGCGCTTCACTGTTCAGCAGCTTCACTTTGGCCTGAGACTCGAACTGAGGCTCGCCCAGTTTCACGCTGACCACGCAATAAATCCCTTCCAGGAGGTCGTCGCCCGTGGGAATCGGGTTGCCGTTCTTGATCAGGTTCTTGTCGCGGGCATACTTGTTCAGAATGCGCGTGTAGGCTGTCTTGAATCCGGTCAGGGGTGTGCCGCCGTCGCGGGTGCGGATCATGTTGGCGTAGGTCAGGATGTTGTCGGCGTTGTAGGTGTTGGCATGAATAAACGCCACTTCCACTTCCACTTCGCTGTGCGTGCCGCGCATCACGATGGGCTGGTCGTACAGCAGCTTGGAATCGTCGGTCACGAGGGCGCGGGCAAAGTTGGCGATGCCGCCCTGCTCGTAAAACGTTTCTTCCTTCACGTCGCCCGCGTGCAGTTCCGTGCGCTCGTCGCGGATCACGATTTTCAGGCCCGTCAGGTAGGCCAGCTCGCGCAGGCGGCGGCGAATGCGGTCATAGTCGAACAGGTTGGCAAACTCGCTGAACACGGCGGCGTCGGGCTGAAAGCTGACCTGCGTGGCCCACTTCACGTCGGCGGGCGTGTCGCCCAGCACTTCCAGCGGGGTCACCACGTCGCCGCATTCAAAGCGGATGTGGTGCAGTTTGCCGTGTTTGTTCACGGTCACGTCGAGGTAGCTGCTGAGCGCGTTGACCACGCTGGATCCGACGCCGTGCAACCCGCCCGATACCTTATAGGCACCCTGTCCGAACTTGCCGCCCGCGTGCAGCTCCGTGAAAATTACTTCGATGGCGGAACGGCCCTCGCTTCTCATGATGTCTACGGGAATGCCGCGCCCGTTGTCGGTCACGGTGGCGCTGCCGTCGGCGTGCATGATCACGTGCACTTCGTTGGCAAAGCCCGCCAAGCCTTCGTCGATGGCGTTGTCGATGATCTCGGTCAGCAGTTGGTGGTAGCCGTCGATGCCCGTACCGCCCTGCACGTACATGCCGGGGCGTTTGCGAACGGCCTCCAGGCCCTTAAGAATAGAAATATCGGCGGCGGTATAGCTGCCACTGGGGCCGCCCGCGACGGTGCTCTCACTCTGTACGTTATCAATGTCGCTGTCCAGCACGGCATCCATAGGGTTGGGGTCAGTTTTCGTCATGTTCCTCCTGATCCGCCCACACGGGGCGTCTCGCTGGTTCTGGCTGTGATTGAGATGAAAGTATGGAGCGCCAGAGGTGGAAAGGTGGGTAAAGTCATGGGGTGAGGTGACGCGCACTGCGCCTCCATCAGTCTGCTCAGTATACTCCCTTTGCTGAAATGGGTCAAATAAATTATGTTATAAGCGTAATTTATGGGCAGTCTTCTTGAGGGGTGTCGGGGGTAGAAAATCCGTCCCAGCGCCCTTCTGTTTGCTGCCGGTTTCTGAGGCCTGGGCCAAAGTTGCACGTTAGGCCTCTGTACGGGTCAGAATGGGCACGCGATGCGCCGCGTTTCCCTCCTCCTCCTTTGCCTGACCGGTTCCCTGTCTCTGGCCCATCTGACACGGGCTGGTGCTGCCACACCGAGCCTGCCCAATCCTGCCGCTGCCCCCGTCTGTGTTCTTCCTGCCGGGCCGCTGCCCACCCAGACGCGGGCCGTGTTTCTGCTGGATACCAGCGGCAGCATGCGCGGCATTGGCGACGGTCAGGCCGATATTTTTGAGCGTGTGAAGGTGAGCATCAATGCCTACGTGCGGGCCGAGCAACCTGACCGGGTCGACCTCGTGACCTTCGACAGTGGCGTGAGAACCCAGCGCGGCTACGATCTGCCGGGGGCGGCGGGGCGCTTTAACGGCGACCTGGCCGCGCTGCGGGCCGATGGGCGCAATACCTACCTGTACCGGAGTTTGCAAGCAGCCCTGAAACCGTTGGCGGGTGCAGAGCGCTACCTGACCCGCGTATTCGTACTGACCGACGGCATAGACAACGACACCAGCCGCACCGCCACAGCCCAGAGTGCGCTGGCGGCGTTTACCGGGCGCGGCCCGCTGGATACGCTGCATTACGTGGCGCTGGGGGCCACTGTGCCCGCCGAGGCGGCCCGTGCTTTGGCCGCCAGTGCCTACGCCGACAGTCAAACTGTGCCTGTAAACGAAGTGCCCGACCTGACGCTGGTGGCAGCGGGCGACGGCCTGCGAACTGTAACCGACGCGGGCCAAGTGGCGGCTCCGTACCCAGATGGGACACCGCTGGCGCTGGCTTCCGGCGCCAGTGGGGTTGGGTTGGCTGGAACCACCGCGCAGGGCGGCTTCACTCGCCTGAGCGTGCCGCCGCGCCTGCCACACGGCACGCCGGCGCTGCTCTGCGCTCCTTCCACCCGCGCCGAAGCTCCGGCCCGCCGCGTGCTGTTGCGGCTGAATATAGGCACCGATCCGGCGCTGGCGTGGCTGAATCCTGCCGCAGACCGCACCCTGAAAGCAGGCGAAACCGTAAACCTGCGCTACCGGGCGGCGGCTGACCTGAATCTGGGCGGCGCGAGGGTGGGCGGCTTGAACGGAACCGGGCTGGAAGGCGTGCTGGAGCAGCAACCCGGCAGCCGTGAATTCACGGTGCGCCTCACGAATGGGGGCGCTGAACCGGGCCGAATTCTGACGCCCAGCCTGGCGCTGGCAAATGGGAGGCGGCTGGCTCTGCCCATCATTACGGGCGACGAGGGTGGGCGCGTGGTGGCAGCGGGCAGTATCAGCACGGGCACGCCTGCCTCGCCTCCTATACCTGTCGCCGAGCCAGAAAACCCCAGCAGTCTGGCCCGAATTGCTGCCTGGCTTTTGGGTGGCGCGGCAGTGTTGGGTCTGTTGTTCTTCCTCTGGCGCAGAAGGCAGGGCCGCCGCGTGGCTCCTGCTGCCCCCGTTTCTGTCCCGCCGCCCGCTGTGGAAGGGCTGGAATACCGCGAAGACCGCACGCTGGCCCTCGTGACCGCCAATGGCGACGTGAGCAGCGTCAACATGCCGTTGGGGGGCGCATTCGATCTGGGTCAGCTTGCCAGTGTGCCGCACCTCAGCGGGTTGCGGGCCGAGCAGCACCGCGACGGCCTCAGCATCATTACGGTGCCTGCCGATCTGGAAGTCAGTCAGGGCGCACGCCTGCTGCAATCGGGCGATGTGGTGCGCCCCGGTACGCTGTTGGGTGTAGCTGTCGCGCGGCTCTCGCGTGCGCCTCATCCGCCGCTGGGGTCGTTGGTTGGCTTGGGTCTGCCTCTGCGTCTGCTGGCCGATGGCGTGACCCTGCACGTCACCGGGCCATACGGCGACCACGCCTTTACGCTGGGGGCAGGCATCACCGATCTGGGCGCGGCGTTTCAGGCTCCGGCCCTCGCGGGCGTGCGCGTCAGCTCTAGCGGCCCGCGTGTGCTGCTGGCCGACGTGCCCAGCCACCTGATTCTCAGCCGATTTGGTGAGCCTGCACCCCTGCGCCCCGGCACCTACCTGCCCCCTGCCTCGGAACTCACGTTTTTGAACGACTGAATGGGGTTATGGGCTGTGGACGGTTGCCACCACGTCCCGCCCCCAGCACGTTAGGCTAGCCCTATGGAGTTGCTGCAAGCGGTTCACGGGTATCAGTTTTTTGGGGCGTGGGCCAAGCTGACGCCGACACCCTACGCGATGGTGACGCTGGTGCTGTTCATCTGGAGCATTGCCCCGGCCCTCAAAGGCGTGGTGCGTTCCGGCTTTATCTTTTGGCTGCGCGTCACATGGTTTTTTACGTTGCTGCCAGCCGTTACAGGCATCATATTGGCTCTGAACGGTCAGGCTGTGCCCAGCGCCACCGCTGCGGCGGGCGGCCTCACCAAATACGGCTTCGAGCCTGATCCCAGCCGCAACTGGGAACACTGGATGTACTCGGCCTTCGCGCTGCTGAGCCTGTATGTCCTGGAAGTCCTGGTGCGCGGAAAATTGATAGAACACAGGACTGGCCTGCGCTTTTTGCCGGTAGTCACGCTGTTCTTGTACGGGGTGGCGTATATGGTCGGTCGCGTGGCGGTGTTGCCGGGGAGTACGCCGGGAACCTAACCCATTTTGCACCACCCCCACCGCCCCGGCCCCGCTATCCTCACGCCCGGTCAGCTTCGGCTCACCCGCTGCTGAACTTGGCGTGCTCAGCTAGGCAGCGATGGTACGCCGTGTCTGCTCTGTTGCTGTGTTGGCCCTGATGATGTTGGGTGGAGCCTTGGCCGCGCCCGCTACCGTGAAAGTGAAGTCTGGAGACACCCTTTTTAAGATTGCTACCCGCCAAGGCCTGAGTGTGGCCCGCCTGAAAACCCTGAACGGCCTGACCACAGACACCATCCGGGTGGGGCAAGTGTTGCGTCTGAGTGGGAATGCTGCGCCTGTGACGCGCAGTTCGGCCAACGCTGGTCAAGGCGTCTACACCGTCAAATCCGGCGACTTCCTGAGCAAGATCGCGGTGCGCTACGGCGTCAGTGTGGGGTCGTTGCAGATGTTGAATGGCCTGCGCGGCAGCGTGATTACGCCGGGCCAGCGGTTGCGCCTCCCCACGCGGGGCACAGGGATCGGTTCGGGGGTGGCGGTTCGCCCTGCACCCCGGCCTACCACCGAAGTTCGGATCGTGTACACCTACGTGCGCGTGGCCCTGCGCGATACCGCCGACAGTTTGGCTGCCCGTTACCGCACCACCCGCCCCGCCCTGATGAAACTGAATCTTCTGAACGCCCGCACGCGCCTGATGCCGGGCCAAAAATTGCTGGTGCCTCAGCGCGTGCCTGTGCCGATCCCGCCCGCCGCACGCGGGGCCGCTGTGACCTACAAGCGCTTTAGGCCGCTCAATATTCCGGTGCAGGTATTCCGGGTCGACCTGCGCCACCGCGACGTGTTGGTGGCTCCGGTGCTGCCGCGTGCGGGCCTCGGTTACGGAGCGCGGGTGGGCACCTTGGCCCAGCAAAGTGGGGCGCGGGCCGTCATCAACGGCAGCTATTTTCATCCCCAGACGTTTGCCCCCGCCGGAGACCTCGTGATGCAGGGCCGCCTGCTCACCTGGGGCCGCATTCCCGCCGCGCTCGCTATCACGCCCGACAACCGCGCCGCCTTTGCCGTGACCACCACGGGCCTGCTGGGCCGCCCGCTGGACGCCACCTGGAACGGCATGGAAACCGTGATCGCCACCGGGCCGCGTATTTTGCTGGGGGGCCGGGTGCAAACGCGCTACAACACGGCCTTCCGCGATCCTGCCCTGTTTGGCCGCGCCGCCCGCAGTGCTGTGGGCCTCAGCAGCAACCGCGATCTGGTCTTCGTATCTACCCATTCTCGCCTGACCACCACCGAAATGGGCAAAGTCATGGCCCGCCTCGGTGTGCGAGACGCGCTCTTGCTGGACGGCGGCAGCAGTACGGGTGTGGCCTGGAACGGCGCGGCGATTATAGACAGCACGCGCAAAGTCAGCTACGGCATCGGCATATTTACCGATTACACGGGGAGGCGCTACGCCAGATAGGTCATCCCGTAACATGTTCAGATGATCCCTCCCGTGTCCCGTTCCCGCCGCCCGGTGCAGCCATGAGGCCCGAACAAGTCCAGTCCCAACTGTTGCGGGTGCTCAGCGACGCCATTGCCCAACTGCGTGACCCCCGTGTGCCCATGATCGTCACCGTGGAACGCGTGGCCGTTACCTCCGACTACGGCATCGCCCGGATTTACGTCAGTTCTATGAACGCCGATATGAATGCCCTGCTGGACGCCCTGAACCACGCACGCGGCCACCTTCAGCGGGAAGTGACGGCGCAGGTGAAGCTGAGGCGCACGCCTGTACTGGAATTCCATTCGGCGGCAGATGTGCCGCTTTGATGGGGAATGGAATGACCGAATCCATTTCCAGCACCAGTATCCAAACTGAAATTCGCGTGCGGTACGCCGAAACCGATGCGATGGCAGTGGCCCATCATGCCAATTACCCCATCTGGTTCGAGGTAGGCCGCACCGACCTGATGCACGCGCTGGGCTTGCCGTATGCCGAGGTCGAGGCACGCGGCTACTACCTGATGCTGAGCGGCCTGAACGTGCAGTACCGCCGCGCCGCCCGCTACGATGACCGCCTGACCCTGACCACCCGCGTCTCGGAAATCAGGAGCCGCACCCTGAAATTTACCTACGAACTGCACCGCGCAAACTTGGACGGCGCAGCAGACCTGATCGCCACTGGAGAAACCCAGCACATCGCCACCGACAAGACCTACCGCCCAGCACGCCTGCCGGATGAGGTGCTGAAGCTGCTGCGAGGGGAATAAGAGGCGGAGGAAGCCACCCGAAAACATCCCCGCCCCAGCACCTTAGACCCTAGACTCTTAGACGCAGCACCCTTAGACGCCCCGCCCACACGCCGATGCTCTAGACTGCGCGGCAATGAGTCACCTCTCGCGCACCCTGCCCATCAAGCGCGCCGCGCACGTCTATTTGGTGCGTGAAGGCCAATTGCTGCTGGTCGAAGAACGGATGGACGACGGCAGCATTTTTTACGGCCTTCCCGGCGGCAAAGCGCAGGCGGGCGAGACGTTGGCCGCCGCTGCCGTGCGCCAAGTGCTGGTCGAAACGGGCCTCACGGTCACCGATCTGATGTTTGTCAGCCTGCTGGAAGGCGAACTGCTGACGGGCACACGCAACGAGTGTTACGCCACGTTTGCCCGCTTTACCGCCGAGTTTCACGGCGAACTTGACCCCACCGACCCCGAAGTGGTAGGCGTCAAATGGGTGCCTTTCGAGATGGTCGAAGCGTTGGTGCGTTACGGCCCGCCGCCCGAAGTGGAGGAGCGCAATCCGCTGATCTGGCTGCCCACCCAGGACTTTTTGCGCGGCAAAATCCGCAGCTATTACTCCATCTGAGTATGCAAAAACCAAGGGCAGGGGGACTGGTTTTGGTCAGCCTACTGCTGTGCGGCGGCAGGGGAGAGACACAGGTGGTTCCGGCCCTGCCGCCCGCCCCGCCGCTTCAATCGCTGCCCAACACGCAGAATATTGGCGATTCCATCTTCCCGGCGTTGGGGCAGGCGGGGCTGGACGTGCTGAATTACGACCTTGCCCTGACGGTGGCCCGGCCCGGCACGCCGCAGATACAGGCAGAAGTGACGCTGCTGCTGACAGCCACGCGCCCGCTGCCGCAGATTCGGCTGGATTTTGTCGGCCCCACCGTGTCGTCGGTTCGCTGGAATGGCCGTGCCGTACCCTTCCGAACCGACAGCGCCGCACAAAAGCTGCTGGTGTCTCTGCCCGCCCCGCTGCTGCCGGGAGTGCGGGGCAACCTCACGGTCAGGTATGCGGGCACGCCCGGCATCGTCCGTGACCCCGATTTTAATTTTCCGGTGAATCTGGGCTGGCAAAGTGTGCCCAGCACGGCAGAGACAGCCGGGGCCAACTTCACGCTCAGCGAACCCAACGGCACGCGCACCTTTTTGCCCAGCAACGATCATCCTTCCGATAAGGCCACCTTCCTGACACGCATCACGGTTCCGGCAGGCTTTACCGGGGCGGCCAGCGGCGTGCAGATTGCCCAAACGGGAGCAACGGGCGGCCCCCAAACCTTCGTGTTTTCGCAGGCCCAGCCGGTTCCCACCTATGCCCTTGCCATCCACGTCAACAAGTTCGAGCGTGTGGATTCGCCCGCCGTGCCTGTGGGTGTGAACGGCTCACCTGTTCAGCGCCGCGATTATTTCCCCATTGGCACCGCGCAGCCTACCCGCGAGGCCTACGCCCGAACTGCCGAAATGATGACCGTTCTATCGGGCTGGTTCGGGCCATACCCCTTCAGCGCTTACGGGGTGGCGGTGGTCACGCCCCCGTTGCCCGCTCTGGAAACGGCCACGCTGTCCACCATGCCCGTGTCCTCTAGCCGCGAACCGGTGGCCCTGCACGAACTGGCACACCAGTGGTTCGGCAACGACATCAGCCCCGCGGACTGGTCTGACGTGTGGCTGAATGAAGGCTTTGCCACCTACGCCGAGCTGCTGTGGGCCGAGGCACAGGGCGAAAACGGTCAGGAGATGGCCGCCCGCTGGTGGACGACGCTGAACCGCACTGGCACCCGCCCGTTGGCGGCCCGCCGCGCCGAACAGTTGTTCGATACCAGCGCCTACCGCCGGGGTGCCCTGGGCCTTCACGCCCTGCGCGTGGCTGTGGGGGACGACAAATTCCGTACTTTTTTGCAGACTTACGCGGCCCGCTATAGCGGCGGCACGGTCAGAACTGCCGACCTTGTGACACTGGCCCGCACCCAAACCGGGCCGGAAGGTGAGGCGGCCTTGAGGCTTTGGATAGAATCAGCTACCCTCCCCCCATTACCTGTGCTTCCCTGACTACCCAGTCTCATAATTTTTGGTGTACCAGGGTATATTTCCTAGCTTGCGTGAGAGACACCGCTGAGCTTCCCTTTACCAATCGTGGGGTATTTCACAGTGTGGGTGTTCCGTTGTACGCTGCCTCTTATGTGGCCCTTTGGAAAGAGCACCGCCGACCGAGTGAAAGACGCCCTCAACGCCCAGCCCCAGCTGAAAGACTTGGGCCTTCAGGTCACTGAAAACCGCGGCAACGTGACGGTCAGCGGCATGGTTCCCAATGACCGATACGGCAGATTGGTCAGCGTCGTCGCTGAAGGCATCAACGGCGTCAAGAGCGTGGACGTGAGCGGTCTGGTCGCCGAGGAGACGACCCCCGTTGCCGCCAGCGCCCCAGCCCAGCCCGCTCCCGGCGCACCCACCCCCAACATCTCTGCTCCCAACATCGGCACTCCAGCGCCCAAAAAGGCCGCCAGCCCCAGCATCGAGGCTGAACTGAAGGAAGCCGAGGACAACAGCAAGATTGCTAAGGCCGTGCACAGCGCCCTGAAGAACAACGGCGAACTGAAAGACGACCCGATTGACGTGTTGCAGAGTGGCAAGAGCATCATTTTGCGCGGCGTCGTGGACAACGACCACGAACAGCGCTTGGCCGAGCAATTGGCCCGCGCCGTACAGGGCGTGGCTTCCGTAGACGTGAGCGGCCTGAAGGTCGCCGCCGGAGCCAAAGAACTGACCAAAGAGAAAGATGAGGACAGCGGTGACACCGTGTACACCGTGCAGAACGGCGATACTTTGGGCGCGATTGCTCAAAAGTACTACGGCAACGCCGCCGAGTACAAAAAGATTGCCCACTACAACAACATCAGCAACCCTGACCTGATCAAAGTGGGCCAGAAACTCCGTATTCCTAGCTAGGAGACTTAAATTTAAGCGCCGCCTTCCAAGTTGGGGGCGGCGTTTTTTATGTTGGTGGGGTTTGCGTTTTGGTTGTCCTTGACTTGGGTCATGGCATGGACAGCGTAGACCCGGCAAGCTACGGGACATGACCTCTAGCGCGACATTCGTCATTACTAGTACAGCGTTTTGCAATTTAGTAGAGTTAGTTATGCCTCGCCCTCTGCTGTACAAAGTGGAATTGAGCCCTGAGCAGGAACAGACTCTCAAAGCCATCACAACGAAAGGGACCCACAAGGCGCGGGTCATGACCCGCGCTCAGATCTTGCTGATGGCCCATCGGCAGATGGGTGATCTCGCGATCAAGGAAGCCCTGGGGATCAGTGTGCAGATGGCGCAGTCGATCCGAAAACACTTCGTGCTCGGAGGGCTGGACGCGGCGCTCTATGAGGCCCCACATACGGGTCGACCCGCGAAATTCACTGGCCAGGATCGGGCGGCGATCACGGCACTGGCGTGCCGTGAGGCTCCCACAGGCCATGCCCAGTGGAGCGTTCGCCTGCTCGCCGAAAAAGCCGTGGAATTGAACGTGGTAGACGGCATTGTGCCGTCCACGGTGTTCTACATCCTGAAAAAACGCGCTCCAGCCGCACCGCAAAGGCAGTGGTGCATCGCGCAACTGACGGCAAAGTTCCTGTGTGAGATGGAGCGTGTCCTGGACGTGTATGCCCGGCCCTATGATGAACGCTTCCCCGTGTTGTGCTTCGATGAGCAGCCTTGTTTCCTGATCGGCGACGTGATGGCCCCGGTTCCGATGGAACCGGGACGAGTCGCCAAGCAAGACTATGAATACGAGCGATTTGGAAGTGGCGCGGTGCTGCTCGCGGTTGAACCCCAGACTGGTCGTCGGTTTGTGAACGTGTGCCCGACGAACGGCCGAGGAATACACGGCATTCATGGAGGAGCTGGAACGGGCCTACCCAGCAGCGGTACAGATCACCCTGGTGCAGGACAACCTCAATACCCATCATGGGGGCAGCTTCTACAAGTGGATGTCCCCAGAACAGGCCCACCGGTTGGTGGGCCGATTCGAGTGGATCTACACGCCGAAACACGCCTCTTGGTTAAACATGGCGGAGTTGGAATTCAGCGCTCTTCAGCGGCAGTGTTGACATCGGCGGATTCCTTCGCTGGAACGACTTCGTTCCGAAGTCGAGGCCTGGGTGGCCGCGCGTTCACGCGCGGCCATCACACTCAACTGGCAGTTCTCGACTCAGGCCGCCCGACGAACCCTCGGACGCCACTATGAAACCATTCGTATTAATTGAACGCTGTACTAGCCCCTGCATAGGTGTCAAAGACGCGGCCTGCACCGAAGTTTGCCCCATGGAATGCATCTATGACGCCGGGGATCAGTTCGTTATTCATCCTGAAGAATGCATTATTTGCGGCGCTTGCGTGGCCGCCTGCCCCGTCAGCGCTATTTTCGAAGATGTGGATGTACCCGCCGACCAGTACAGATTTATTGCCCGTAACCGCGCCCACTTTTTGCTCTGAAATTCCCAGCATGCCAGTATCCGGGCATGGATATTCCGTCCCTGCTGCACCAGACCCCACTGTTTGCAGAGGCGTCGGCAGAGGCGCTGGGGCCGTTGGTGAGGGTGGCCCGCGTGCTGGACGTGGCGGCGGGAATAGTACTGGCGCGGCAGGGTGACGCTGCCGATAGCCTGTTCATCGTGGAATCGGGTACGGTTCATGCGTCCAGCCTTGCGGCAGGGGGCCGGGAACTGACCCTGTTCGTGGCCGGAGCGCGGCAGGTCGCGGGCGGGAGCGAAGTGTTTCTGAACTCTGCACCGCACGCAGCAACCCTGACTACGCTGACGCCGGCGCGGGTGCTGGCTTTGCCCGCCCTCCAAGTCCGGCAAAGCGTGTTTGCTTCCCCTCACCTTTCGCGGGCATTGGTGGCGCATTTGGCCCGCCGGGAGGCCGAATTGATGACGCGAATGCAGCGGCTGGTGCTGACCGAACTGGGAGTACGCTTGGCCGCGTATTTGCTTGAACATGCTCAAGCGGGCGGCTTTCCACTCCCCACCAACAGTACCCTCGCCGCCGAACTAGGCAGCGTCCCCGAAGTGGTCAGCCGCAAGTTGGGCGAGTTCTACCGCTTGGGTCTGATTACCCTGGAACGCCGAACCGTGCGCGTAACGGACGCGGTGCGGCTGCGGGACATCGTGGGGTGAGGTGTACAACTGAGTTTTTGGGTGCTAGGTCTAAGGGTCTAGGGTCAAAGGGTCTAAGAAATACTGCTGAGAGCTTAGGCACTCGCCCTTCGTGGATGAGGCGGCCACCCAGAACCGTCCCCGCCCCAACACCTTAGACCGCTCCCCCCCCTTCCCCCTTTCGGCGGAAGCCCGCGCCTACCCACCCGCCCTAGCCTGCGTGCATGATGAGGGCCATGACCGCCCCGCCCCCCCTTCCCCCTGCTCCCGCTCCCCGGCGGGGCGTGTGGCACAGGCTGTTTGCCGATGTGCTCGATCCCTACGCCTTCCGGGTGGCGCTGTATGTGTTGCTGGCGCTTCCGGCGGGCGGCCTGGTGTTGGGGCTGCTGCTTGTAGGTGTGGTGGGCGGCGTGCTGACGCTGGCCCTGGTGATCGGCGCGGCTTTGCTGCTGGGCGCACTCTGGTTGGTGGGCGGCCTGGCCGACGTGCAGCGCGTGATGGCCGGACTGCTGGGCGTGTCGTTCGTGCGGGCGGGGCCAGCTCCGGCCTACACGGGCGTCTGGCCCTGGGTGCGGGCCACCCTGTCCGACCCGGCCACCTACCGGGCGCTGCTGTTTCATGTGGTGCAGTTTCCGCTGGCGGCACTGTGCTGGGTGGTACTGGCTACATTGCTGGGGCTGGCGCTGGGCGCACTGGCCTCGCCGCTGTGGTGGCTGCACCCGCCGTTGTTCCCGCTGGTCTGGCAAGATTCCACCGTGACGCCGGGGTTGCCTGTGGTGGCCGGACTGTTGTTGCTGGGCCTCGGCAGTCTGCTGGTGCTGGGCGGCGTCCTCAACCTGATGGGCCGGATGTGGACGCGCCTGACCTTGGCCCTCCTGGGCGGAGATATGGGCTACGAGGCGGCGAGGCGAGAAGTGATGGCGCTGCGGCGGGCAGCGGGCCGGGTAGCACTGGGTGACGATCTGGACGCGACTTTGGCTGATCTCGCAGTGCAGGCACGGCTGGCAAGTACCGCACAGGCGGTGGCGCTCTTGGCCCCTGACGGCACTTCTCGGGCGTCCAGCGGCACGGCCCCCGCAGAATGGTTTCAGGAGTCTGGGTCAGCCCGGCCTGATCAGCCCGCCCCCGTACCGCAAGGAGAGGCCGACGTGCGCTATACGGCAGGCGGGGCCACTTTGGTGTCTTTTCCGGTGTCGCTGCCCCCCTCTGCCGAGGTGCTGGACGGCGGCATGCTGCAGGCCGTCTATACCCCCGGCACGCGCCCCGGCCCCGATGAACTGGCCTTCCTGCTCTCTATTGCCGACCACGCCGGAACTGCCCTGCACGCCGCCCAACTGATCGAGCGGGCAGGCACGCGGGCTGGAGAACAGGAACGCGCCAGGTTGGCCCGCGAACTGCACGACAGCGTGGCGCAGGCGCTGTATGGCATCACGCTGGGGGCCAAAACTGCCCGCGCCACCCTAGACCGAGACACCGAAAAAGCCCGCGCCAGCCTCGATTACACCATCCGTTTGGCCGAGGGCGGCGTGTCGGAGATGAAGGCCCTGCTGTTCAGCCTGCGCCCCGACGCATTGGAAGAAGGCGGCTTGGTGGCGGCCCTGACCGGACACGCGCAGGCGATGGAAGCGCGGCACGGCCTGACCGTCTTTGCCGACCTGCCCGCCGAACCCCACCTGACGCCTGACGCCCAGGCCGCCGCCTACCGCGTGGCGCAGGAAGCCCTGCACAACGTAGTCAAGCACGCCCGCGCCCATCAGGTGTGGCTGAGTGTGGTGCAGGCGGGCGGCTGGGTCACGCTGACGGTGCGCGACGATGGGCGCGGCTTCGACCCGCAGGTGCAGGGCCGAGATACACAGGGCCGGGGAACCTTGGGCCAGCGCAGCATGCGCGAGCGGGCAGCGGGCGCGGGCGGCACGCTGGACGTGCGGAGCGTGCAGGCCTCAGAGTTTGGAACAGCTTCAGGAATGGAGTCGGGAACGACGATTACTCTGCGCCTGCCGGCTGCCCCGTCCGAACGCGTAGCCGCCGTGCTGACCGGGGCGCAGTCATGACCCGTCACCATCCAGCCAACCAGACTGGACAGCCGATTCCGCCCGTGCTGGCACGGATGGCACTGGGGCTGGGGCTGGCGGTATTGGGCGGCACGCTGGCCTGGAACACGGTCACGGTGCGGCCTACCCCCGGCTTACGCGGCAGCCTCACGCCCATCAATGTTTCGCAAGATGGGTTGGCGGCGGCGTCAGTGCGGCTGGAAGGAGACCGAACCGACCTCCGGCTGGGCGCTCTGGCCCCCGGCAGCGCCGACTTGCTGGGCGGCACGGCCACGCACCGCACGCGCAACCCTGTCAGCATAGATACGACCCGCACGGGGGGCAGGCTGGAGGCGGCGGGTCTGAAGGGCGCCACCATGACCGCCGCCGTGACCCTGAACGTGCAGCCGCTTCAGCGCGGCGTGACCGTGACCGGGGGGCCGGAGCCACTGCAACATCGCCTCGACCTGCGCCTGAGCCGGGGCGTGCCGATTACCCTGACCACGCGCACGGTCACGGGTGACCAGACCCTCGACCTCAGTGCCCTGAGAGTGCGTGCCCTGACCACCCGCACCACCTTCGGCAAGCTGAACATTACCCTTCCGGCGCGGCAGAGTGGCCCGCTGTCTATCGTAAGTGCTGCCGGGAGCATTACCGTGCTGGCCCCCATGGGAGCCGCCCCCGAAGCCCTGCGCGTGAACGCTGACGGCGGCAATCTGGCCCTGAACTTGGGCGCGGCGCGGGTGCAAACGCTGAGTGTGGGTGCGTCGGGCGGGAGTGTGCGCCTGACTCTGCCGCAATCGGGCCGAAGCAGTGTGAATGCGGGGCGGGGCAGTGTGACGGTCAGTGTGCGCCCCGGCACTCGCGGCAGCCTCGATATTCGCGCCGGGGCGGGCCGGGTGCTGTTGCGCGTGCCGCAATCCCTCAGCCTGCGCGTGCGCTTTACGGATCGTGACCCGCTGGTGCTGCCGCTGCCCGCGCCTGCTTTGCCGGATGCTTCGGCGGAAGCAGGAGAGCTAGCAGGGGAGACGTTGCCTCCTGAAGCTGCTCTTCCAGAGACGCCGCCACCTTTCATTCCCCCCGCGCTGGACGTGTTCGTAGACGCACCCGCCACAGCCTTTACGCTGGCCTACACTGACGCCGACACGCCCGACGATTCCCTATCTGTTCCAACTCCCACTCCCGACACCTCAACTTCTAACAGCACTTCTGACCCCCGGAGGAATCCATGACCCAGCCTCAACACCCTGACGACGCCCCCCTATCAAGCCAAACCGCTCCCCGCAGCGTGCGCGTGCTGCTGGTAGACGATCATGCGGTAGTGCGCCAGGGCCTGCGCCTGTTTTTGGGCCTTGACCCTCTGATAGATGTGGTGGGCGAGGCCGCCAACGGCGAAGAAGCTTTGGCCGAAGCCGCCCGCCTGCGCCCCGATGTGGTCGTCATGGATCTGATGATGCCTGTGATGGACGGCATTACCGCCACGCGCCTGCTGCGCCGCCAACTGCCCGACACCGAAGTGATTGCTCTGACCAGCACGCTGGAGGAACACAAGGTCAACGGCGCGATTGACGCCGGGGCGATGGGCTACATGCTCAAAGACGCCTCTAGCGATACCTTGGCCGAGGCGATTCACGCCGCCGCACGCGGGGAAGTCAGGCTGCACCCGGAAGCAGCCCGCCGTCTGGTACGCGATTTCCGCTCGCCCGAGATGCGCGAGAACCTGACGCCCAAAGAGGTGATCGTGCTGCAACTGATCGCGCACGGCCACTCCAACCGCGATATTGCCCAGGATCAGGGCGTGGCAGAGGCCACCGTGAAAACCCATGTCAGCCGCCTGCTGGGCAAACTGGGACTGGAAAGCCGCACCCAGGCCGCCCTGTACGCGCTGCGGCACGGGCTGGCCACGCTGGATGAAGGTTGAATTTCCGACTCCTTCCGCTGTTTGCGCTGCCTCTGCTGATGCTGGGTGTGCCGTTGGCGGGTAGCTTGGCGAGTGTGGTGCGGGGCGTGATGCTGGGCAGTGAAGATGGTATGAATTTACTGGTTGTGGCGGCTCTGTTGTTGCTTCCAGTTACAGTTTGGCGGCGCTGTGCATCTGGGCCAGTCAGCGCAATAAGGGCGCGGCGTGGGGCGCGGGTTTAGGCGTCGTCATCGTGGCAACTGGCGTGAACTTTTACCTGTCGATGCCCGAAAACCTTCAAGAGGGGGATATTCCCTACACCGTCTACGTATTGTATGGCTGGCTGTTTCCGCTGATGCCTATTGCACTCTTAGGCGGCGTGGTGGGCGTGGCGGTATGGCCGGAGCCAAAACGGGCCAGGCACCCTGCGATGCCGCTTGTGCCCTGGCTGTGGCCGCTGCTGATTCCACTTTTTTCCATCGTTGCCGTGACGATCTTTCACATACTCGTCCTGGCTGGTGAACCGTTTGATTTTGCTCTGGTTTTGTATCCCGTCCTCGCCGTTGTAGCTTTGGTGGGACTCATGTTGCTGCCGCTCGTCCTCCTGCGTCAGCAAGCCAATCGCACCCAACAAGCTCAACTGAGATCTTGCATTTTTCCAAAACGATGTCTGGAACGTGCTTTTGGCCCCATAGTGGGGTGTGAACCCAAAAGAACCGCGCTCCAGACGCCTGTATTCTGACATCCTCACGTGCTTTTCAAGGGCGCAGCATCGGGCCTCATTTGAGGTGTTTCTTGATCTGCTGCTGGATGGTTCTGGTCGCCCCCTCCCAGAACGGGCCACCGTGAAGTCACCGGCAGCCATCAGCCGGTTTTTGAACCATGCCGCATGGCAGACCCGGCAGCTCTGCCGGGTCATGCGCCAGCACGCGTTGCAACTGTTGCCGGATGAATGGCGACTTCGGCCTCATCAGCGACCTCGACTTGACCTGTTGGTCGATTTGACGAGCTTGGAAAAGAGTGGCAAGTTCGCTGACCTGGACGACTGGATGCACACCTTCAACAGTGTTCATGGCGTCCATCTGGTGGTGCTGTATCTGTGTTGCGGTCAACTGCGGTTGCCTTGGGCGGTTCAGGTGTGGCGGGGCAAAGGGACGCCTTCCCCTGCACAACTGGCCCTGAAGTTGCTCCGCACCGTTGCACGACTGCTGCTGTCGGGGAGACGGCGCCCTCGTCTCCATGCAGATGGGGGGTTTGAGAGCGTCGAGTTCATTCAAGGCGTTCTCGCCCAGGGCTTGGACATCGTGGTGGGTGTCCGTTGTACACGCAAGCTCGAGGATGGCCGTCAGGTGCAAGATCTCATGGTTAGAGGCAGTCTGGTCAAGCCCTGTGGGCTTGACCAGATCATGTGTCTCTTGGGTGTGGCTTTACCGGAACAAGGAGCCAGAACAACGCTTTGTCATGTCCAACGTCAATCTCGGCGGCGTGTATCTGGCACGGGTCGGGAAAGGGCGTTGGAGGATTGAGGCGTTCTTTAAAACGATCAAGGGGCGTTTCGGACTTGAACGCTTTGCCCAACACAGCAAACAGGGCGTGTTCCGCTGGTGGTGTTTGTCCACCTTGGCCTTTTTTCTCTGTCATTTCCAAGAGTTGGATGGCGCCGTGAGGAAACCGCAGGTCTGGCCGGATTGGGGAGTGTTGGCGAGAACCATACGGTTCTCGTTTGTTCCAGAAGTACGTCGTCAAGCACTTCTTCTAGAGTGAGCGGCACTCAACGCCTTCCAGCACGCACAAATTCCCCTCAAAACTTGAACTGCAAGATCTCAGGCAACCCCGTCTCAGCGCATGGTGGGGCGTTTGCGCTGGCTTGGCGCTGGCCGTGTTGGTCTTTGAAGTTTGGATTGCCACTTCTAATTCTCTTGGCCTACTGTGGATTTTGAGCCTCGCTCTCCCGTTTGTCGGCTACGGCTTGGGCCTCATCTGGGGCGAACGCCGGGGCAAGATTGCTGCACCCCCAACGCCAATACACCCAAATGGCTAGGCCGTCAGACTCGCGTCACGGCCTGCGCTCAGGCTAGCCTCATGTTGAGCCGCCCCCTCGTTTTCTTGCCTCTCTTGCTGATCGTGGGGCTGGTTGGCGTATCGCTTCTCTCGCTGGCCGTGCCCTTTCCAGAATCGCTGTGCATGATCCTCACGGCTTATGCGCTGGGCTACGGCCTGCTGCTGCTGGGCCAAACCGGACGCGAAACCGCCTGAGCGCCCAGCATTGCCAGCCTGAGCAGGACATTCTTCTGGGCCAAAAGGTGTCTGATCACCCTATGTCAGACAAACTCCCGGCTCCCGCTTCAATGCGCTTTGCTTCTGTGGGGGCTGCCCTGATGACGGGGGCCATTTCTGCACTGCATGTGTACTGGGCTGCCGGGGGCCGCGCCGGACTAAGTGCTGCATTGCCTCAAGACACAACGGGCAAGCCCATGTTCTTGCCCTCAACCGCCGCAACGCTGGTGGTCGCCGCAGGTCTGGCAGGCATGAGCGGCACAGCCCTGCTCTCTCAATCCCAGAGTGCAGCCAGATTACGCTGGCCTCTGCGTCTGATTGCTGGTGTGTTTCTGGTGCGTGCGATAGGCGATGGCCGCAGCGTGGGCCTGACCGGTCAGCCGTCAGGTACCCAGTTTGCCCGGTTTGACGCCCAACTCTATACGCCGCTGTGTTTGCTTCTGGCCGCACTTTATGGGGTTCTGGGACTGAAACGGGCCACTTGATCCTGCACGATTCCAGACCTTCCAAAACACCACAGAGCCAAAACAAAAAATCCGCCCCTCACGGACGGCGTTGGTCTTGCTTGATAAGTAGAAATATAGCGCGGTATGCAGGGCGTGTCAACCCGATCAGGCCGGAGTAGATTTTGTCGTGCTGGACGGAATTTATAGGTCGCCAAATAGAGGGCGAATGCATACAGCAAGCGGGCGTCAGAGGCGAATCATGCCGCCTGACGCCCGCTTAATGTGCGTGAGCCTTACGCCAAATCGTCCAGCACGCCTGCCAAGTCCTTTTTCACGCATGTAAACATGGGCGTGTCGGTCAGGGTGTACAGGCTGGCTTGCGTGTAGCGCAGACGGTGAACCAAATCCACAAATTCCTGCGGGTGGTCGGAATCAAAACTCACCACGAATTCCTGATCGTCTATGCCGTAGCTGTAACTGGTGTTGATCCGCACGCCCTTAAACGGCACCGAGGCGTGAATATGCTCGTCCATCATTCCTTGGCGGCTGTGCGGCGTCAGGTCGTACCACGCCCGCGTTTTCACGAACGGGTAGATAAACAGGTATTGCCCCTGCCCCGGCAAGATTTCCAGCCCGTGCCCGCTGCCGTCCACGCGGTTGGCGTACTGGCTGCGCTTGTTCATGCTTACAAAATTGTACGGCTGGGTCAGGTAGCCCATCAGACGGGTGCGGTTCAGGCGGCCCTGCGCTTCCTGAAACTCGCGCACATCGAAGGCGATGCGCCACAGCATGAAATCCACATCGGCCCGCACGCCCACCAGCGAGTACGGGCGCTGAATCAGGCCTTTCTCGGCGGGCGCACTTTCAGTCCAGCCCTGCGCGGCGGCCAAAAACTCAGCCTTCAGTTCCTCGCGTTCGGCGTGTGGCAAGCGGCGAAAAGCCGGGTCAAGCTTAAAGAAGGCATAGTTCAGGAATTGACGGTTGGCCCGGTCAGGCTCGCGCCCGGTGACCTGACCGCTGGGGTCAAGGTCAACCATCATTTTGGGGCGGCCCCCGCCCGCCGGCGCACCTGTCGGGCGTCCAGTGGGTGCAGGTGGCGTGCCCTCATTCTGCGCTGGAGTCTGGTTCGGTTGTTCGCTGCTCATATCCTTATCTCCACTCACCGCACAACCTCCCCGATCAGGTTGGTGTTCAGGCCAAAGTTGGCGGCGTACAGGGCTTGAATGCCTGCATATTCAGCGTCGGTCAGCGGAGTGGCACTTGGGGCGGCGGCATATTCCTCCAGACCTTTTTCGTCGTAAATATTGGGAATCACCGACGCCATCGCTGGCGAACGCAGGGCGAATTGCAGGGCCAGTTGTCCAATCGTGCGGCCCTGTACGAACTCAGCCTGCAACTGCTCCACCTTCTTCAGCCCGTCTTCCATCCACGCCTTGCGCTTCTCGTTGGTGGTCATGCGCCAGTTGCGGTGGTCGCCGGGTTCAAAGGTCGTGTCCAGCGTCATATAGCCTTCCAGCAGCCCCGATGCATGCGGCACACGGGCCATCACGCCCACGCCCTCGGCCTCGGCCACAGGCAGGATTTGTTCTCCCAACACCTGTTCCAGCAGGTTGTAAATGATCTGCGTGGGGGCGCGGCGCTCCCGCACACTGGCAATGCCTTCCTCAATCTGGCGCTCGTTCAGGGCTGGCCCCAGCGCCGTGCCATACGCCCGAATCAGTCCCTCGGCTTTCAGGGCTTCCAGTTCGGCAAATAGGTCGTCACTCTGCGCGGAGCCGGGGGCAATCGCGTCCAGGCGTGGGTTGTGCAACTGGTAATAGTCGATGCGGTCTGTGCCCAGGCGGGTCAGGCTGCCTTCCAGCGCCTTTCGCAAGTAGGCGGGCGTCCAGTCGTGCGGGCGCTCCTGTTGGCCGGGGCGTTCGGGGTTGTTGTAGATGTCGTAGCCGAATTTGGTGCCGATCATCAGGTGATCGCGCACGTCGCCCAGCGCTTTACGCTGCAATTCCTCGGCGCGGCCCGAAGCGTAGGTATCGGCATTGTCAAAAAAGGTGATGCCCAATTCGAAGGCGCGGCGCAGCAGACGGATAGCCACGTTTTCGTCTTTTACGCCCCACCACGTCGTTCCCACCGTCCACACGCCAAAGCCAACGGCGCTGAGGGTCAGGTCGGTGCCCAAAAGCTTCCTGTATTCCATACCTGCACTATTTCACTGTGCCGCCGGGACAATGCACCCCGACCGACAGGTCAGGCGGAAGTATGCAGCGACGCAGGCAAAGGCGTCGAAAAAATGTCGTCTGGGACGCTTGCTATCCTAGTCACTCGCATGATTTGACTGGGGCTGCATACCGCGCTATATTTGTTCCTATCAAGCAACACCACCACCGTCCGAGCAGGGCGGATTTTTAATGCCTTGAATCAGCGGGCGGAGTTGTGGGTATTCAGCCCGCGATAAGTTGACGAGCCGGAAACACCATGCAGCACGGCAAGATTCTGACCCATGTGCATGATTTGACATGCCCTGCATATCACGCTATATTGGCCTCATCACCGTCCGAGCAGGGCGGATTTTTCGTTTTGGCTCACTCAAGCGCCACACCATCAACCCTCTCCGGCACCGGGAAGACCAGCCGAAGCTCCTGCACAGCCAGCGTCAGCAGGGGCCGAAGCTGCATGAGTGGCGCGTGGAATCCGGCGGCGTCCAGCACGGTCAAGCGGGCGGATTGCGCTGTGCCGACGGCGTTCACTGGGGTCAGAAGCCAGCCAGTTTTGCCATCCAATGCGGGTTGGGCCAGTGTGCGGAACTGTGCGGGCACGGGGATGGTGGAAACGGGCAACGAGATTCCCCGCGTTCGGTAGGCCAGATGTGCCAACAAGTGTCCTTCTGGCGCGTGGATTCGGACTTGTGTTGTCTGGCCCTCTTGCTGCCACTCGAACCGTGCGAGGCCCTTGGGAATGCCCCAGTTGTGGCGGCCCCAGCGCACGCTGGCCTCGGTGCTGACCACGATGTTGTGCACCTGTGGGCGCGGCCCGACGGGCGACGGATTCGGCGCGGTGGCCCATAACAGCTCGTCGTATGGCCCCACTGGAGAATCCTTGTAGCGCACCAGCATCAACGCTCCCAGCGCTGCTTCCGCGTGTTTGCCGTACAGCGCAATCACGGCGCGTCCGTGCAGCGTCCAGGGGGGCGGAGCGGTGTCGGCGTGCATCGGTTCAGCGTACCGTAGAGGCATGCTCAAACATGTTTCCTTCCTCACCCGCGACCTGCCCGCCACGCTCGCTTTTTATACACATCTGGGTGGCCTGATCGAAAAAAACCTGACCACCGCAGAAGGCCACCGCCGCGCTGTGGTGCGCCTCGGCGGTGGCCTGTTACAGTTTTTCCAGATAGAGGGTGAGGTTCCCGCGCCGCATCCCCATTGGTCAGAACATATCGCCCTGCATGTGCCCGACTTGCGCGAGCTGTTGCCCGTGCTGCGGGCGTCGGGCGTGACTGTTACGCGGGACTTGCAGTCCAGTCCCAGTGGGCGCGACATGGCCTTTGTACAAGACCCGGACGGGCGGCAAGTAGAGCTGCTTCAGGCCGATGAATGAGCAGGTTGAGCCGCGCTCACGGCCCTTCGCTGTACACCCGGCTGGCGTAGTAGTACTTTTCCAGCAGTAGTTTGCCCAGTGCCACCACTGGCACGGCCAGCAGCGCTCCCACGAAGCCGAGCAGCGCCACACCGACCAAAATCGCCACCAGCACGGTAATGGGGTGCAGATCAGTAGTTTTGCTCAGAATGTACGGACTTAGGAAGTTGCTTTCGATCTGGTTGGCGGCCACGAACACCACGATGACCAGCAGCATCTTGACCCAGCCGTCGGGGAGTGCCAGCAACAGAGCGGGGGTGGCCCCCACCACTGGGCCCAAGTACGGCACGATATTGAAGGCACCCGCCAAAAAGCCGATGGCGGCGGCGCTGGGAATGCCCAGCAGGGTCAGGCCCAGCCACACGAACACGCCGATAAAAATGGCGATCAGCAGTTGCCCCCGCACGTAGCCGCCCACCGCTGTTCCCACGAGGCCCGACAGTTCCAGCACACGCGGCTGCCAGGGGCGCGGAAACACGCGCAGCAGGGTCACGTTCACGCGGGCGTAATCCAGCATCAGATACACGGAAAGCAGCAAAATCAGCAGCACCTGCCCGATAAACCCGCCGATAGACATCAGGCCTGCAAACACCGTACCAGACGAAGTGAGGGCGTTTTGCAGAATGGGGACGATGTTGTTTTCCAGACTTTGCAGGTAGGTTTGCGCCGCTTCGGTCAGGCGTTCGCGGGCATTGTCCAGGCCGGGCACGCCCAACCCCGTGAGCCAGCCCGTCAGTCGGTCTAGGCCCGAACTGAGTTGCTCCACCTGGCCCGGCAAATCCTGAAACAACTGGATAAACTGCGCGGAAATAGTGACGATCAAAGCCCCGGCCATTGCAAAGATGCCGCCGAACATCAGCAGTACGAACAAGACGCCCAGCCCGCGTTTGACCCTTCCGCGTTGCAACCAGTTCAGCAGAGGATTGGCAAGGTAGGCAATCAGGAAAGCCACCAAAAAGTCCACCACCACACTGGTGATTTGCCCCAGCAGGCGGTACGTCAGGTAGGCGGCCAGCCCGAAGACCAGCAACCTCAGCCACGGATTTCGCCACGCGTGCTGAAATGCGTTGTCATGAACTTCTCTGGTGGGTAAAGGTGGCATCACAGTGCCCCTACTCTAAGACCGCCCGCCGCCGTTGAGACGCCGTCCTGTTGAGGGTAGACACTCTTCTGACCCCGTGCTACTATTCCTTCCGCTGGCAGGAGCAACATCCCGCCTGCGGCACCTCAGCACCACCACGCAGACCCCCGGCGCTGTAGCCAAGTGGTAAGGCAGAGGTCTGCAAAACCTCCACCACCGGTTCAAGTCCGGTCAGCGCCTCCAAGTTTTCCCCGATTTTACTTAGGTTCAGATCCGTAGCTCAGGGGTAGAGCACTACATTGACACTGTAGGGGTCAGCAGTTCAAATCTGCTCGGGTCTACCAACCAAAACGCCTTCCTGGAGGGCGTTTTTTTTATTATGTCCCTAATCTGAATTGCCGTTTCTACGCCATTGCAGGAACCCGCTTCTAGTGCAGCAGCGAATTCTTCTTTTAGGCGCGGTTCATCAGCATGTTCAAGGCCCTGATAGTTAGCTAGGGAAACGTAGTTATGGCGCATGTCGTGGATGCGTAGAACAGCTTCTGAACTCTTGTGAGTGTCTTGGAAGGGGATCAGACGCACTCTGGATCATGCCCAAAGCAGAGAAGCCGATCTCAACACCAGCCCCGCAGCCAGACAACAGTGGCGGCAAAGGCGGATAAGCATAGAAGAACAGCGCCCCCGCTTTGGCTGTGGGTGAGGGCTTCCTCCTTTACCCTCAGCCTATGCATCCGCGTGACCTGACGCCTGTCGAACTCGCTGATCTGCTGGACACCCCTAAAGTCACGGACAAGTAAGGCGTTGTGAGGTTCGTGTCACAGAATCACGCGCACGCTGGGCCATGCCTGAAGCAGACAAGCCCTCGCCCCCGCCACCAGCGCCTGCGCCAGATACGGGCGGCACTAAAGGCGGGTAAATCCAGAGAGGACAATGCCAAGTCCTCTCCTGCGCTGATGGATGGGCTCTTTTTGTCCACAAAGTTAACTTGGGGGCGTTGATAAGTTGGAGCAGTGCGCGCAGCACCACTGTCACTCTCTAAAAATCCCTAACTGTTCCAAAAACATAGAGGACACGTCTGACACGCTACAAAAACCTCTATCAAGTTCAAAGAGACCGAAAAATACAGGCAGGCTTGAGCTAGCCATGCTGTGTTCGTCGAAAATCCGTGTCATTCTGCTTATTTGTCGGCCTATCTGTGACTCATTTGCAAGGCCAGCAACTGAGGTTTGTGTCGCAGAGGCGGCACCTCTGCCCGGCATCCGAATCGCTTTGCCCCCAATTAAGTACACCGCATTTAACATCTAGATAAACTTTGCCCCAAGAATCTTGAGCCCAGTCATGAGCGCGGCCCGGAGCTCAGTCACGGCGTTGTCACAACGACGCGGCATCAGAATCCCCTTCAACTTCCGCCACACCTCCTCAATGAGGTTCAGAAAGGGCGCATAGGGTGGAAGATACCGAAGGAACAGCCCCTGCTGTTCCCAAGACGCGCGTTGTTCCCTGAGTTTCGCGCTCCTGTGAAAGGGCGCGTTGTCCAGGACGACGACCGTGAGCTGGTTCGGGTCACCAACCGAGGCCAAGGTATTCAGATATGCGATCACCTGATCCCCGTTGCAGCTGCCTTCCAGTTCGCGAACTTCCAGCACTTCTTCGCAGGCGTGCAGGCTGTAGGTGCCGATGAGGTTGATTCGTCCAGAGGATCCCCACCGAGTGGGGATTTCAAACTGCTGCCCAGAACCTCGCTTAAACCACGTCGCCCCCACCGACAACATCAGAGAAAGTCCGGTCTGGTCGAGATATTTCAGGGTGAGTTTGCTGTCCAGTGCCCCTTTTAAGATCTCCAAAGAAGCCTGATGTGGTGCGATAATTTCAGGATCGAGCGTCTGAGCGGGTGAATATCGGGCGCGTTTCCAGCGGTATCCCAGACGTTGCAGGTGATTGGCCAATGCACGAGGTCGAATTCCCACCCCAAACTGCTGTGCGAGAGCCTCGCACAGCAGTGGAGCATTCCAGAAGCGCTGTTCTCGCAGTTGCTTGTGAAGAAACTGCTCCATCTCTGGCGTCACTTTCGAGGGCTGTCCAGGTGGACACTCATCGGCCAATCCGGGAATGCCGCGCTCCTCGAAACGGGTGAAATCATGGTGGATGGCCTGATGGTTCCGGCCAAAATGCGCGGAGAGTTGTGGAATGCTCCAGCCCTGTCGATGCAGCCGGAGAATGCTGGCCCGCAGGCGAACCTTCGGGTGGGTGTGTGGACTGATCTCCAGTTCCCGAAGCAGCTCATCAGCGTCTTCGGAAATGTCAATGCGGCGAGCAGGACGAGCCATGCTTAAGTCTACATGTTAAATGCGCTGTACTTAGGAAGGCTTTAGGGGCAGAGGTAGAATTTACGGCTATTCCTTGTACGCCACCCGCAGGAACCGTTCTGGAATCTCCCAGATCACGACCTGCGGAGGGTTATTTTGGCGGTCTTCACTTTTCAGGTAGTCACGCATAGGCACAATCGGGCCTTTGCCCTCTTTCGCGGCGTTCAATACTTCGGTTTTGAGGGTCTGCGAGAGTACCCCGGCAAAGTGCCACACGTTGTCTTTACCCTCGGCGCTGTAACTGGTGCCGACCAACGTGACGGCCAGGGTTTCTTCTCCTAGCAGCCCGCCGCCCTCGTCGGTGCGCGTGTATTCCAATTCCCGCACCTCGTCGGGCGCTGGGCCGGGCACGTAGCGCAGGAGGTCGCCGCTGCGCTCAACCGCTGCTCTGGCCTTCACGGCGTACTGTGTGGGCGGCAAATCGGGGGCGAGTTCTGTGATAGCCGGGGCCAACGCTTGGGCGGCTGTCGCTGCTCCATACGGTGTCCAATGGGTATCGGTGCGGAAGAACAGGTCGCCTGCATCTTCCTGCTTTCCTCCCTGAAGGCTGGCGAGCAGATCAGGCGCAGCGATCCCTGCTTGGGTGAGGGCGGCCCGGAAGGAGGCGTAAGTATCGGCCTTCTGGCGGGGGACAGGTGCAGACAGGAACTCGGAATACAGGCGGGTTTTGGCGGGAATCAGGGCAATGACCAACTTGGCCCCGTTTTTGGCAAGCTCGTCCCGCACTTCAGTGATGTAGTTCAACTTGGCCGCAATTTCTGCCTCGTCTTGGGCTGCCGTCTGGTATTCCTCGCTGGTAAACAGCCAGCCCTCTTTGCCCACCAATGCGCCGTCGCTGGCTTCTCCAAACAGGCGGTAATTGAGGCGGCCCCACAGATTCACGCTGAGGTCACGCCACGGCACTTTGGCATCCAGACCTTTTTCCCAGGCCAGTTGCCAGGTGCCCGTCAGCATGTCCTGGCCCGCCACGCGCTCGCGGAAGCCGGGACTGCTGAGGGTGCCCACTGCGCCCAAACCGACCCCACCTAGCAGGAAAGCAGCAGACAGCCAGTGCAGCAAGCGCGGCGCGGCGGCATTGTCTGCCTTACGTTTTACGGTGTCCTGAGCAAATTCAGTCATTCAAACCTCAGAACTGGAAGTACAGAAAGGGCGTGTAACTTTGCGCCGACAATTTCAGAATGGCGACCACGAACAGTGGCAGCAAGACCAGGGTGGCTCCCACCGCCAGCCGTGGCCGCAGCAACCGGCTACCCACATCGCCGACCCGCGCCCCCCACACCGGTGCACCAAAGACCAACACCGTGCCCAGCAGCATCGTGACCAGCACACTGCCGCGCACCTGCCAGGCCAGCGTGTCGCTGATGCCTATCCCGTTCAGGCCGATCATGCCCCGGTACATCCGGAAGGCGTCTGGCACGTTGTCGGCGCGGAACATGACCCAGCCCACCATCACCAGCAACAGCGTGCCGGGAATGGTCAGCCACGCCGCGCTGGGTTTCCACAGGTCGGCCTCTTTCAGGCGGCGTTCGATGGCCAAATGCTGCCGTGCCACATCCCCCACAGTACAAACGTCCAGTTGGCCCCGTGCCACAGGCCCCCCAGTACCATCGTCAGCCACAGGTTCAGGTACGTGCGGGCGCGGCCATAACGGTTCCCGCCCAAACTGATGTACAGGTATTCGCGCAGCCAACTGCTCAGGCTCATGTGCCATCTGCGCCAAAATTCCGTGATGGAGCGGCTGATACACGGATGGTTGAAGTTTTCGGGGAACTTGAACCCCATCATGGTGGCCAGCCCGATTGCCATATCGCTGTAACCGCTGAAATCGAAGTACAACTGGAGGGTGTAGGCGGCGGCCCCCAGCCAGGCGTCGGCCATCGTGGGGTCAGGTTGATTGAAGCTGGCCGTGACCAGCGGCGCGATGGTGTCGGCAATCAAGACTTTTTTGGCAAACCCGGTCATGAAGCGGGTGACCCCGTAGCTGAACTTTTCCAGCGTGTGGGTGCGGGTGCGGAACTGATCGGCCAGCAGGTTGTATTTCAGCACTGGCCCGGCAATCAGGTGCGGAAACAGGGCGATGAAGGCCGCAAAATCCAGCAGCTTATGCGTGGGCGGTTCTTCGCGCCTATACACGTCCACGATGTAGCTGATGGCATGAAAGATAAAAAAGCTCAGGCCGATGGGCAGCAAAATGGGTGTCCAACTGAAGGCTTGCAGACCCAGGCTGGTGGTCAGCGCATTAAAGCTCTCGATGCCGAAATTGGCGTACTTGAAGTAGGCCAGTGCGCCGAGATTCAGCACGATGGCCGAGATCAGCGTCCAGCGCCGCTTGGGGCCGTCTGGTTGCCTGTCCAGCACCAGGCCGTAGGCATAGGCCACGCCCGTAATAGCCATCAGCAACCACAGGCAGTCCAGTCGCCACCAGCCGTACAGCGCGTAACTGCCCGCCAGAATCCACGCGCTGCGGGCCTTGAAGGGCAAAAGGTAATAGACGATCAGAAAGAGCGGCAGGAACAAGAACAGGAAGACGTTGGAACTGAAGACCACGGGGTTATTTGGTCTTGGTGCTGCTTTGGGTGAGCGTCAGGCCGCTGTCGGTCAGCACGAGCGCGTAGGCGTTGCCGCGTTCCAGCTTCACGCCTTTGAGGGTGCCCAGTGCTTTGGTGCCTGCAAACGCGGCCAAATCCACGGTAATGCCGTTCACGGCGCGGCTGCCGCTCTGGCCCGTTTTGACGCCTGCCACCACAGCCGTTTTGCCATCCGCCGTTTTCAGGTCGACGCTGGCGTTTTTGCTCAGGTTGTAGATCGTCAACAGCGCTTTGGCCCGGTTCTCAGCGGCCTGATCCGCCATCAGCATGACTTTGCCGCCGTTGCTGATCACACTGTAGAACTTGCCTGCCTCGACCTTCAGTTTGCTGGTAACCGTGCCGATTTTGGCGGCAAATTCTCCCTGCGGGATAACAACGTAAGCGCTGGCAGCTCCTTTGAGGGCGCTCACAGGCTTGCCTCCCAGCGTGGCGGCGGGCGCATTGATGACCCGCACGAAGGCAGAGTCGGCGGGGGGGGCGGGATCATACAAGCCCGTCTCCTGAGCAGCAGCGAGACCAACCAACAGGCCAATTAAAGGAAGAGCTTTTAACATCTTCCTAACTTAGCTGGAAATTGCCGAGCTTGCACCCAAAGTTGTGAGATTTTGCCGGGACATTTTCCTTAAGTGTGTGATAAAGATTGGTCAGTCTGGGAATATGAGCATCATGTGAGAAAAAGATGGGAATGAGGTGAGCCTGTCTCTCAAAGGGTTTAGCGTGCGGGGAGGTTGTGACCACAGGTGACACCTTCCCATATGACCCTGCGTGGTCGTCCGAACAGGCCCGATCCGTGTGGGTGCAGCCTCTTCCCAGTCACACCGTCGTTGCCTGCGATGACTCGCGGATCCTGGGAACCGCACATATGGGGCGCAACCGTCCTGGTGCAGGAGCGCACGTGGCCACTGCAAGTTTTATGGTCGCTCGGGACGCGCGTGGCCAGGGAGTCGGACGCACACTGAGCGAGTACGCCCTCTCCTGGTCACGTGAGCAGGGGTTCGCCGCCATACAATTCAATGCCGTCGTGGAATCTAACGAGGTCGCGGTGCGGCTCTATCAGGCACTTGGCTTCAACGTCATCGGAACCGTGCCTCAGGCGTTCAAGCATCCGACGCTGGGATTGGTTGGTCTCCACGTTATGCACCGCTTTCTTTAATCTTCACTTGCCATCAGATTGACGCCTTCCCCCACCGCTAGTCGCTGATGAGCATATGCATGTCAACCCGTATTCGCGGTTATTCTTTTCACATCTCCACGATCCACAGGTTGACGATTCACCCCGCCCCTTGTCTACCCTCCCCCCGCTTCACCCTGCGCCCGACGCCTATGCTGAGCGCATGAACGCGGCCAGCCTGTACGGGCGAATTATTCAGAGATTCGGGGAGCGACGCTTCCGGCTCTGAACTGCCGTGATGCCCTTCCCCGCCGATCTGGTGGGGATTTTTTTATGTCCAGATCACTCAGTTATACGAAACAGGAGAAACTCATGATGCAGGCCAACGAATTTAAACCCGGAACCCTTGATGCGATGGATGTGCTGCGCTTGGCTCTAACCAGCAAGGTCTACGGCGCGGCCATCGAAACGGCGCTCAGCGAGGCTCCGAGCCTCAGCAGGCGCACGGGGAACCGTGTCTTGCTGAAGCGGGAAGACCAGCAGCCCATCTTTTCGTTCAAGATTCGCGGCGCATACAACAAAATGAGCCAACTGACAGCGGCGGAAGCAGCACGCGGCGTGATCTGCGCCTCGGCGGGCAACCACGCACAGGGGGTGGCCTTTGCGGCGCAGGCACTCGGCATCCGCGCCGTGATCGTGATGCCCGCTACCACGCCCGACATCAAGGTGCAGGCGTGCAGGCAACGCGGGGCCGAAGTTGTGCTGCACGGCGACAGTTTCAGCGACGCCGAGGCCCACGCTTACGGCCTTCAGCAGGGTTCGGGCCTGACGTTTGTGCACCCTTACGACGATCCCCTCGTGCTGGCTGGACAGGGCACGGTGGCGCTGGAACTCCTGCGGCAACTGGACGCGCCACACGGCTTCACGGTGTTCGTTCCGGTGGGCGGCGGCGGCCTGATCGCGGGCGTTTCCGGCGTGCTGAAGGCGCTGCGGCCCGATATTCGCATCGTGGGCGTGGAGCCCGACGACAGTGACGCCATGTACCAGAGCCTTCAGGCGGGCGAGCGCGTGCGGCTGGACACGGTGGGCATTTTTGTGGACGGCGTGGCGGTCAAGCAGGTGGGCGCGTATACCTTTGACCTGACGCGGCGCTACGTGGACGACTGGGTACGCGTAAACACTGATGAAGTCTGCGCCGCCATAAAAGACGTGTTCGACGACACCCGCGCCGTGATGGAACCCGCCGGAGCGTTGGCCGTGGCAGGCCTAAAGAAGTACGCCGCTGAACACGGCTTGCAAGACGAAGTGCTGGTGGCCCTGACCTGCGGTGCAAACGTGAACTTTGACCGCCTGCGCCATGTGGCCGAACGCGCCGAAATTGGCGAGCAGCGCGAGGCGATCTTGGCCGTGACCATCCCCGAACGCCCCGGCGCATTCCGGCAATTTATCGAAGTGATCGGCGGGCGGGCCATCACCGAATTCAATTACCGTTACGCCCCCCGCACCGACGCGCAAATTTTTGTGGGCGTGCAACTGGCGCAGGCTGGGCAGCGGCCCGCGCTGGTGCGCCAACTGACCGATCTGGGTTACGCCGTGACCGACCTCACCGAAGACGAACTCGCCAAAGTGCATGTCCGCCACATGGTCGGAGGCCGCGCCCCCGAAGCCACCGACGAACGCGTGTACTCCTTTACCTTTCCCGAACGCCCCGGCGCACTGCTGCAATTCCTGACCCACCTGCACGCGGGCTGGAATATCAGCCTATTCCATTACCGCAATCACGGCAGCGCACATGGCCGGGTCTTGGCCGGAATACAGGTGCCAGACGAAGAGATGGACGCCTTCGCAACATTTTTGGACGGTTTGGGCTATCCGGCAGAGGACGCGACTCAGAATGCAGCGTATCGGTTGTTTTTGACTTGAGTGGCGGAGTTTGCTGGGGGTTGGTCTAAAGGTCTGGGGTCTAAGGAAGGGCAATCGCTGTCGCTCACTCACCCTGATACCGCGAGAGGCCAGGGCCAAAAATAGACCCAAACCGTTCCCGCCCAACTCCGTGGGAGGCCTTCGTGTGTACAACGCGCGGGCCAATTTCAGTGTCAAGACGACTGACAATTCCGCTTCAGACGAAGGATTAAGCCGAGTTGGAATGCAGCAAGAGCAATCCTCCCGAGCGGAGCGCTGAGTTCCCCCTAACCGGTGGGGTAGGGGGCTGGGAGGTGGGGCAAAACGTGGGAGAAGTCCAAAAAACCGCCTCCAACAGGCGCAAACGTCGCCAGCTACTCCGGCAAACTCACTACCCGAACATTCCCGTCCTTCGCACTCAGGTAGCTGATCTTTTTCCCGTCCGGGCTGACACTCCAGTCTCCTTGCCTGACCTGATCGCCCAGATCGCCCAGCGTGCGCCAGGTCCCTGTGCGGGCGTTGTATTCGCGCAATACATGCGGGCTGCCGTCTGGAACCAGGGGAATGACCAGCAGCCGCGAGGCGTCGCGCCAACGGTAGGAGCCGAAGGAATCCAGCCGCTTGGCCGTGCCCCCAGCCGTGTTTTGAATCCATAGGCCGTTGCGGGCGGCGCTGTCAAAGGCGATGTAATACACGACGCGGGAACCATCGGCGCTGAGGCTCAGGCCCCGGAAACTGATGGCAGACCGCAGGGTACGGCGTGAGCCTGTGCGGGTATCGAGGGTAAAGAGGTCACGGTCACGGCCTGCGGCGTTCAGCTTGCCATTCAGCAGGAGGGTAGAGTCCTCAATCCAGCCGCTGATGCCGCCGCCGTACAGGGTTGCAATCTGCTTGGGCGCAGCAAACACGTCGGATATAAAGACGTGGGTGGTGCGGCGGTCAAAGTTGCCGCTGGTGTCGCTGCGGGTGTAGGCCAGCCGGGTTTCTGTGGCCGTCCACGTCACGTCTGCGCCGCGTGTGGGCAGGGTAAACTTGCGCCCGTCGCTCAGGCGTTCCAGCGTGGTATTTTCTCCTGTGCCGGGCCGCACCGCCCAACGCAACTTGGGCGAAAAGTAGGCCACAGAAGAAAACCGCCGCGTGACTGCGCCGCCCTCTGCCGGAACTGAATAAATGCCTGTAGCACTCCGCACAGGCGGGCCGTCCAGGAACATGAGCGCCCGCGAGTCGGGTGCCCAGACCACGCCGGGGCAACACGTCCCCGACAATACGGTTTTGGAGGGCAGGGTGGCGGCCAGGGCCGATCCCATAAGAGCAACAAGCCCGACCAGAACGGCGGCCCGCTTCACCGCGCTCCCCCTGGTGCGGGCGGCCAAGGCTTGGCGAACTCGTTCAGAATGCGCCCGCCACGTAGCACTTCCGGCTGAGATTCGGGTGTTTGCCACTTGCGCGGGGCCGTGAGGTCGTATTCGTAGCCCCGGCCAAAGCTGCCTGCCAGCGCTAAAGAATCCCAATCGGCGGCAATATAGGGCAACGGATTGAAAAAGCGTTGGTGAGAGCGGTCACGCAGTTCGAGGTGCAGATGCGGCGCACTGACGCACGTGAACTGGGAGTCTCCGCTTTCGCCTATGATTTGGCCCCGCGTGACGCGCACGCCCACCCGCAGGGGCGAACGCACACGCAAATGGCCGTACAAACTGCTGAGATTACCCGCATGATCGATAACGATATTGTGCGGCGGGCTACCGTGTGGGCCGTCTACTTCGGCCACCACACCGTCCCCGATGGCGCGTACCGGGGTGCCGCAGGGCGCACTGAAATCCAGCCCCGCGTGTACGCCCTGAAGGTTGCCATACGTGCTGCGGCGCTGCCGGTACGCGCCCGTCGTGTTGCCGTAGCCTTGACCCAACAGCCAAGAATTCGGCCCCGGCGCACCCGCAAAAGGCAACCCGAATTGCCGTGAGGGTTTGGCAATGACGCTGCTGGGCAAGGCCGCCGCGTAATGTGCCGCCGCCCATGTCCCGCCCGCACCAACGCACAACATCCCCACAAGCGCCCACCGTGTTCCCGTCCACCGCCGTTTCATGACCGAATGCTGGCGCACTGGGCCGCCGCAGAGAGTGGGAAAGGCCACAGGCGGGGGGACGGTCAAGCCTTCAGCGGAGTGCCTTCTACTGAATGCCGCTCTCGCCAGACAAAACCCGTTCCGCCTCACTTGTGCTGCCCACCAAACGTCAGCGTAAAACGTTCGGAACCCGGCACACCTCGACGTAGCCGGACACAGGCGCTTGCTTCTCCAGTTGAACAGCCAGAGAGCGGACGGATTTTTCGTCGGTCAGCAGGCTATAGAAGTCGGTTCGGCTGCCCGTGAAATAGGAAGCTGGAGTCCGGTAGATTTCAAACCTCAGCGCTGAGCCGTCCGTGTATGTTCCTTCCCTGACTTCAACGTAGTTTGTGGGCGCGTCGGTGTGAATATGAATCAAGCTTTTGCCCTTATTGATCGTGGCCCGCTTGGGCGCAAAGACCATCTTTGCCGATGGAGCCGAAAATTCAGTCTTAGCAATGCGGGTCGCGTTCGAACAGCCGATCAAGGCGGCAGTCATCTGGCCATAATCGAAGTCGTTGTTGGAAACCCCACCCATAAACGGCACCACCACGAACGTCGGCAACTTGGCCACCAGTTTCGGATCTGCCAGGTAGCCTGCCAGGGTCGCCGTCTTTCCGTTTCCAGAGACCGAGTTATTCACCACAGGGAGCGCGGTTTTGGCCTCCAGCAGTACGCCAAAGTTTTTGTCGCCTCGGGTACTGCTGTAGCTCAGGCCGAAGCTGTCGCCAAAAATACCGATCACCGGCTCGACGTCATCCAGGAGCGAGGTGGATTCGGCGGTGTAGGTGGCGTCGTCCACGGGCATAGCCTCGATCCTCAGATCATAGGCTGTCATGTAGTGCGAGCCCATTGACCCCGCAGATCCCCCCGCGGGCTTGATGGTCAGCTCGCCTTGCTGCCGCTCCAGATCAAGCTTCTGGGCCTGGGCGAGGGCCGAAATCTGTGCGGCAATCTGCGTGGTGGCGGCCTCCATTCCAGACAGAGACCAGTGGTGGTCGCGTGATTGGAAAAAATCTTCCCCACGTGCATTGACTTGAAAATTGAGAATGGTGGGCATCAGATCGACGACCGTGATGCCTGTGGCCCGCGTCTGAGCGATCATGGTGTTCCACGACGCCACATACTAATCTTTAGAAAACTGCAGATTCGGGTAGCGCGCGAAGTCGAGCGTCTTTTCGGCGCTCATGGCCCGCGTAGGTACCGGCACCAGAATCAGGGTGGAACCCCGCATCTTGAATGCTTTGGTCAGCTGGTTCAGGGCCGTCAGCGACGTGCTTCTTAGGCCTTCCAGTGCTGTAAATTCGTGACTCTCAAAAATCCAGCCGTCCGAGCCGAACAGTTCGTAGGTACCCTTCCCGTCGATGTCGCTTGACTTGGCGCAGGCCGTGTAGGTGGGCTGAACCGTGGAAGTGGTTGCTTGGGCCAGAGAACACCCAAGAGAGAGTGGAGCCAGAGCCAACCCGATCTGGGTCGCCCGCTTCCACCGGGCATGGACCTCAGGCCGAGTCTCATCTGTGTGGCCCAGTCGTTGCGCCGCAAGAGGGGTGTAATTTCGCTGAAAAGTGTCTATCCAAGGGATATTCGTGCCGCGCATAAGCCATGCTGACTGTTGAGGCGTTACCGGAAGATCGACCAGACGGCGGGCCAGTCGGCCTCGGTGTAGTTACGAATTTGCACCCGAACAGTGTAATCGCGAATAGACGTACTACATAAGAGTTGACAGGGAGGTGATCAGCCGCTGAGGTCAATGAGTTTCAGGTTGTGAGCCAGGACGTTCAACGCCATTTTTAAGCGCAGGCTGAGATACGTTTTCAACTGTCCCCACCGTAGTCCTGCACCTACCAAGACGGAAAATGCCGACTCGACACACTTTCTGGCCGCACCGTATTCTGCCTTCCAGCGCGGATCAACCCGTTTGGCATTCACTTTCGGCGGTGTCAGGCATGTCCCCGACTGCTCTCTAGGGGTCAAAAGCCTGCATTCGAGGTGAAAAGTCGGTTCCTGTACGGTGTTTTCTGCGATGAAGAACACCAAGAACCGACCGCCTCAGGATAACCTCTGTGCACGCCTGACGACCCACTTTCCGCTTGATCCGCGTCGCCTCACCGTCTTGGCGGCGCTGATCCTCGCCATCATTGAAAAACGCACTGTCTGTCTGTTCCAACTGGTGGTGTGCATTCGTCTCGCCTTGCCGACGAGACCATCTATCAGCGCCTGAAACGCTTTGTCCAGTTTGACTGGGCCGATCAGCAGTCGATGGTGGCCCGCTTCGTGCTGAGCTTTTTCCGTGATCAAGATGATCTGGTGCTCATCCTTGACCGCACGAACTGGATGTGGGGGCAGCGCGATCTCAATCTGCTGATTCTCAGCGTCATGTGGAAGTCGTTCAGTTTCCCGTTGGCGTGGACGGTGCTGCCCCATGGGGGCAGCAGTTCATCAGCGACTCGGATCGCCCTGTTGGAATCGGTCGTGGCGTCGCTTCAGGGCAAGCGTCTCGCCCTCCTCGCCGACCGCGAGTTCATCGGGCGGGACTGGTTTCTCGCGCTTCAACGCCTGGGGATCAACAGGGCGATTCGACTGCATGCCACCACACGTGTGAATGGGATCGAAGTCCGGGCTTGTTTCCAGAAGCTCCAACCGGGTGAATTGCGCCGCTGGCACTGTGCGATGACGGTCTATGGTGTGCGGATGCGGGTTCTTGCCTGAAAGAACCTCCACGGCGAGATCCTGTATCTGGCGTACCACGGGTGGAGTACCCAGGCCATTGATCGTTACGCCTGGCGCTGGAACGCAGAACACATGCACCAAGCGCTCAAGGGACGCGGTTTTGATTTGGAAGCGACCCGACTGACTGATGGGGATCGGCTCAGCTTGCTGTTCGGCGTGGTGGCACTCGCCTTCATTTGGTGCTGTGTCAGTGGGGATTTCGTGGCCACGAAATCCCCACCAAAGACCTTAAAGCACGGCTACAGCGCCAAAAGCCTGTTTAGGCTGGGTCTAGACGCCCTTGGCGCCGTTCTCTCAAGGCGGCCTCGACAAAAACATTCGTCCAGGCCGACATTCCTCCAATTACTCGCGACTTTTGACCCCTAGAGAGCCCCGACTGATAGCCCTTGTCCCCAATCTCTGTTCATGTCGCATAGCACGCTGAAATCGTGTTCATTGGCTGGCCGAATCTCATACTTGATGATTGTGCCATTTAGAGTGCTCCAAGTGTGGGGTTCGAAGCCGTACACCGGTTCACCGGTGCTGAAGCCAGGACGGGCTCCACGGAATTTGCATCTTGGAGCTCGCTTGAAGGTCGAGACGGGCAGGGGCTCAGAGTCGACAACGACGAAATCCAGTTTCTGGACTTTGGTGGCAAGTGGTTCGACCACCGGCGTTAACCGGGCCAGCCGGATACGGGTCTGAGGCTCGGACGGGAAGGGCGGGAAGTGGTCGACTCTGAGAAATCGCCATCAGCGGCTGAAGTGCGGTACCTTGTGCAGCCTCTGAAGCAACGCAATCGCCAGTAGGTCTGCATCGGATATTTTCTCGTGTGCGTGAAGCAATTTTGCTGCAACACGGGGTCCAATCCACCGAGCGAGGCAGGTGACAGCTTCAGGCAGGGGGAGTAAAGTCAGATCAGGACGGCACTCATGTGCCGTCCTGATCGCATTCTTTGGGATCGAAGTCACTCCTATTCGCGGTGAATCTCTAGGGGTGTTGCAAAAGTTTAAACCAACAATGTTGACGCTCACGCCCACATGCGCTGTTCCCACGTTCCACAACCCACCCACTACGATCCAGCCCCCACCCTCGCCGCCAAGCGCCAGCCACTCAATAAGGCCGCTTCTACCCTTGGGCCGTGCGGATCGGGCGTCAGCCAATCGCCGCACCAGCCGAGATTCAGGTCTTCATCCCAGTGGCAGGGGGCAGGCACGCGGGCGGTGGGCGTGGCGTAGCGCCAGCGGTGGGCAAAGGCGTGCAGATGAGGCAGCGATTGGCCCAGTACCTCTGCCGCCGCTCCCAACAATTCCGGCAACACCTCGTCGGGGCGGCGCTCCAGGTTGGCGCGTGACCAGTCGGCCCCGGCGTGCAGCATCAGCGCGGGCGGGTGGCCGGGGGCGCGTTTGGTGTGTTCGCGGGCGATCCAGTCCAGCACCGGGTGTCCGGTAAGTTTCAGAGCAGGCCAAGAGTGGCCCTCCAAGTCTTGCTCCAGCACCACGCCCGCCGCCCAGCACGGATCGAAGCGCACGCGGCCCACCGTTTCGGCAGCGTCGCCAATATCGTGGTCTTCCAGCAGGGCGGCCACTTGTGGAGCAGGCAAACTGAGGATCAGGCGCGGGGCCTCCCAGCTTGCGCCGTCGCGGGTATGCACGCGCCAACCGTTGCCCCGGCGCTCCAAGCTGGTCACTTCGGTATCGGTTTGTACGTCCAGCCCGCGTGCGAGGGCGCGGCCCATACCACTGAATCCTTCGGCGGGCGCGTAACGGGGGTGGCCGTCTGCGGGCGTATGAAGCTCGCCGCCCTGCCACTCGCTGACCGTGCGCGTCCATTCGCTTAGCCAGCCTTCGCGGAGGCCTGCTTCTGCTAAAGCTTTTGTGCGGTCATGCCGGGCCGTAAAAAAGCGTGCGCCGTGATCCAGTCGTGCTTCGCGGCCATCCTCCAAAGGCATCCGGCGGGTAGACGCCCTCCCCGAAACGCCCTTGGATTTGTCCAGTACCTTCACGCGCAGGCCCGCGCCCGCAGCGTCCCGCGCACAGGCCAGTCCCGCTAGACCCGCACCGATGATCAGCAAGTCGGGGGCTGGATGGTGTGCGGTCAAAGCAGCGCCCGGTGATCGGCCAGCATGCAGCGGTCTTGAATCACGTCTATGCCGTGCGCCGCCAACTCCTGCGCGGTGGCGTCGTCACGGATGCCCAGTTGCAGCCACACCACCTTGGGCAGCGGATTCATTGCCAGAATATCGGCCAGATGGTCGTGCACCTTGTCGCTGCGCCGGAAGACTTCCACCACGTCTACAGGCGTGGCAATTTCGGCCAGCGTAGATACCGCCTTTTGCCCAAAAAAGCTCTCACCCCGCGCCGCCAGCGACGGATTCACCGGAATGACGCTATAGCCCTGCCGGTGCATGTATTCGGGGACGTAGTGGGCGGGCTTTACGGTGTCGCGGTGAAAACCGATCACGGCAATGGTTTTGTGTTCGGTCAGCACGCGAATCACGTCGGCGGTGGAGGTGAGTAGGGTCATTGTTCTCCTCTTGGGGCCAGATTGAGGGCGGCGTAGGCCTGTGCAGCGGCTTCCAGCGTGGCGTTTAGGTGCGCGTCGGTGTGGGCGGCACTCACAAAAATGCTCTCGAATTGCGACGGTGCCCAGTAGATTCCGCGTGCCAGCATGCCCTGAAACCAGCCCGCGAAGGCGGCGGTGTCGCTACGGGCGGCGTCGGTGTAGGTGCGGATACTGCCGTGCGGGGCGCTGCTGTGAAAGGCCGTGAGCATGGAGCCGATCTGGTTCACGCTGATGGGGACGCCTGCTGCCGTAGCCCCAGTTTTCAGCCCTTCAGCCAACTGGGCCGTATAGGTATTCAGGCGCTCGTACACGCCGGGGTCGGCTTCCAGTGCGCCCAGCATCGCCAACCCCGCCGCCATTGCCAGCGGGTTGCCGCTCAGGGTTCCCGCCTGATAGACCGGGCCTTGCGGAGACACGAAATTCATCACTTCCGCCCGCCCGCCGTATGCACCCACAGGCAGCCCGCCGCCGATGATTTTGCCCCAGCAGGTCAGGTCAGGCCGCAGCCCCAACAGCCCGGTGGCTCCGCGCAGGCTCAGACGGAAGCCGGTCATCACTTCATCGGCAATCAGGAGCACGCCCGCCGCCTGAACGCGGTGCAGGGCGTCTAGGAATTCGGGGGTAGGAATTAGCACCCCGGCATTGCCTACCACCGGCTCAAAAATCACGGCGGCGATCTCGTGCCCACGAGCCGTCATCAGGGCGTCCAGCGCGGCGGGGTCGTTGTACTCGCTGACCAACGTGAGGGCCGCGTATTCTTCCGGCACACCCGCGCTGCTGGGGGCCGCTTGGCCCAAGCCCTGGCGGTTCAGTTGCCCTCCATCGGCTACCGCGTCGGTCATCAGGCCACTGCCCGCTTCCACCAACAGACCGTCAGCGTGGCCGTGATAGTTGCCGCGAAACTTCAGAATGTACTTGCGGCCTGTAAAACCTCGTGCCAGACGCAGGGCGCTCATGGTCGCTTCGGTGCCGCTGTTCACAAATCGCACGCGGTCTACCCCGGTAATTCGCGTCACGGCCTCGCCCAGCAAGACCTCACGCTCGCCGGGAGCGCCGAAGCTGGTGCCGCCCGCCAACGCCTCTATCACGGCTTCGCGCACGGCGGGCAGGTTGTGGCCCAAGATCATCGGCCCCCACGAGCCGATGTGATCTATGTAGTCGTTGCCGTCTGCATCGGTCAGAATCGCGCCGTTGGCCCGCGCGACAAAACGCGGTGTGCCTCCTACGCTGCGAAAGGCCCGCACCGGACTGTTTACGCCGCCGGGAGTGACCGCCTGTGCCCGCGCAAACAGGGCTTCCGACTGCGTTGTGCTGGTTGTAGCAGAAGAAGGAGTGGAAAGAATCTCAGGATTCGCCGTCATACGGCACACCTTACCGAACCCTGATGAGACGTGCGGCGAGAGGGCAGACAGTCTGAACGCGGGGCCAACGGGGGGTGAGATTGGGGGTCAGCACAGTCGCGGAGGGATCGGCTTGGTGTATGACGGCGAATCCGTATTCTCAAGAGTATCGGTGGTATCGAGTGATAGAGAACAGACCTCTTAAAACGCCGTCTAGAACGCTCAGCCTGCCCATCCCCGCTGCTCCGTAACGCTACGACTCTCAGCTCGGCCAAAAAAAACTGGACGGCTGAAACCTTCTCCAGTCCGTCCAGCCCGAAATTTAACCGAGTCTTGCTTGCAGATTTACAGCCCCAGCAATCCCACTGCCGCTGTCGTCAGCAATTCGGTCTTGAAAGGATTCACCAAAGCTTGCGCCTGCGGGTCTGCGGCCTGCACGGTGGTGTTCAGATCGGGCAAGCGGCCCTGCTGCAAGGCAGATGCGGCCTGAGCAAAATCCACGGTGGGCACGCCGAGAGCACGGTTTACGTCCCCCCGCACAGCGGCGTAGCGTTCGGTGGTCATGCCTTCGCGGGCCAGGGCTGTGGCCTGCGCGGTGCGGGCTGCCCCCACGCTGCCGCCGACCTCACGCAAAATGTTGACCACCTGCAAAATATTGGGCGTCGCGCCGTTCTGCACGTCTGTCCAGACGGTTTGCAGGCCCGTAAAGCTGCTGCCCAGTGCGCTCCGCACGTCGCGCCGAATACGCACGAATTTTTGAACGTCGGCTTTGGTCAGCGGGTTAGTGGTATTGACGGTGGTGGCCGTACCAGATGAGGGCGGCGGCGTAATCGTGGTGCTGGAATTGCCTGCTCCGGTCTGTGTTTGCGTCTGCGCGGGTGCGCCCTGCCAATTTGCCAAAAAGCTGCGTGCAGGCTGAATCACCAGAAACCACGCTGCCGCCCCCAATAACGCCAGCACCAACAGCGTGCCGCCGCCGCAGCCCAGGCAGCCAAAACCTACTCCTCTTCGTCTCATGCCCCTAGGGTACGGGCTGAACATGAATAAGGTTCCCGGCGGGTCTGTCTTGCGCTACACTCGGTGGGTCTTAACAACCTAGATGTGCGGGCTTTACTGCACTCTTGCGGAGGTTTACTATGATCCGTTCTGTCTTCCTGACTGCCCGCTCCGGCTCTGCCCTGCTTCTTTCGGCCCTGACCCTGGCCGCCTGCACCCAACCCGTTGCCCCGCCTGTGGCCGAAACCCGTACCCAGGACACCCGCACATTTACCGCTGTCGTGCCTACCCTGACCGCAACGCCCGGCGCGGCGCTCTATCAGGGCAAATACCCCGGAATTCGGGGAGAGGCCAGCTACGCCATAGAGGTTCCCGCCAACTGGAACGGACAACTCGTGATGTACGCGCACGGCTACGCGGGCACGGGCGCAGAGTTGCGGGTGCAGGCTCCGTCACTGCGGCCCTTCCTGCTGTCTCAGGGCTATGCGTGGGCCGCCAGCAGCTACAGCGCCAACTATTACGATGTGCAGGCAGGCGTAGAAGACACCAATGCCCTCGCCAATGCCTTTGTCAGCCTGACCGGGGGCAAGCACGCTGCGCCTACCAAAACGCTGATTATGGGCGTCAGCATGGGCGGGCATGTGGCCGGAGCCGCCGTGGAAAAGGAAACGCAGGCCAGCGCCAAGAATAAAACCACCTATGCTGCGTCGTTACCCCTTTGCGGCGTGATGGACGAAGAATATGAGTTCCAGTGGCTCGGCGATTACACGCTGGCGGCGGCGCAACTTGCAGGCTTTGGCCCCCGCATCTTCCCGCAAACCGACTACCAAACCCTCCTGCCCGACATCAAAGCAGCCCTGTTTAGCAGCACCGAGGGTGCACAGTGGCAAGAAAACAGTGTGCAGGGCGCAAAACTCCGTGAGATTGCCCGCAACCTGACGGGCGGAGACCGCCCCGTATTCGAACTCGGATTCCGCAGCGCTACCTGGCAAAGCGCCGTGCTGGGCACCGGCGGCGCAGACGGCACAGTCACCGGAATCCTGCCCCGCAACCTGTATGACAACACCAACGTGTCCTACCGCTGGACGGCGGGCGCAACGCCTACCGCTGCCGAGGCCGCCTTTAATGCCAGCATTCTGCGTGTGAAGGGAGACGTCAACCCCAACCCGGCCCGCGCCGACGCTGTGCGCTGGCTGCCCCGGATCAATGGCGAATTCAGTGTGCCCGTGCTGACCATGCACACGCTCGGAGACTTTTATGTGCCGTTTGCCCACCAGCAAAAATACCGTGCTGCTGCCATTGCTGCCGGAAATGGTGACCGCTTGGTGCAACGCGCCATCCGGGCTGCGGGGCACTGCGAATTCAATGCCGCTGAACTTGTAGAGGCGTTTACCGATCTGGTGACGTGGGAGAAAACGGGCGTGAAGCCTGCGGGCGACGACGTGACCACGCCCAACGTGGTGGCCGACCCGAACTACGGCTGCAAATATACCCGCGCTCCCCGTGCAGGCGTGGCGGCCTGTGTGGTCAACTGAGGCCGTGGTGGGCTTGATTTCTTCTTGATCTCTGCATTGATCGGCAACTTGTAACGGTTGCCGGGCAGGGGAGGACAGAATGCACTTCTCCCCAGTTCTGAGGGGGGCGTTGCGCCAGCGACGGGGTTGCCCTCCCAGGCTAGCCAAGAATCGTCAATTCAGCTGTTGCTCTCGCGTCCTCGCAAACGCCAAACACAGCCCCGCCGGATGCAGTGGCGGGGCTGTGTTTGCTGTCGTCCCGATCTCAACCCCCTGCCATTTCCGTCCCGCCCGCCAACACCGTCACCAATCCCCAGCCCTCTTCCAACGTGGCGGTCACAGTTTCTCCGGTGGTTTCGTTGCTCACAGTCCACCCGCTGCCCAGCGGCACATCGGCGCGGTGCAGGGGCCAGCGCACTCCGCCGAGGCTCAGGCCGCGCAGGTTGGAGAAGGCCAGCACACTCAGGGTCAACTCCGTTTTCAGCTCTAGCGCAAGGGCAGCGGCGGGCAGCAGCGGCCAGCCCCATTCGTCGCCGCTGGTGAGAATCACGGGCCAGCCTTCCCGTGCCAGCCGAATCCCGCCCAGCATCAGGGCCGCCGTATGGTCAAAGCGGCCCCCGAAAGCCCCGATAAACACCAGTGCAGTCGCGCCGCGTTCCAGGGCCACCCGCACGGCCAGTTCTGCGTCGGTCTCGTCCTTGGCCGCCGGGTGAACCTCGCGTGGGGCGTCGAGATGCACGTCTGCCGAACTGTCGAAATCGCCCACCCACACGTCTACGGCCACCCCAAGTGCCGCCGCGTGCCGTGCGCCCCCATCGGCGGCGACCACCAGCGCGGGCTGGGGCAACGCCGCCAGCAGAGGCGTCGGCGTCAGGCGGCCCCCGACCAGAATCCAAGCGATCATGCTTGTCTCTCTGACACGGCTTCCCGGTCATCCACCAAGCGCTGAAGTTGCCCCTCATTCACCCACACCCGCAACTGTCTATCCACAATCTGCAGGCTTTCGCGGGGGCTGAGATTCAGCGTGAGAGGGCCGCGTGGGTGCGCTACCGTCACGGTTTCGCCGGAATCGTGGGGCTGGCGGGACGTGACCGGATAAGGCTCACCTTCGCCCAAAGTCAAGGCCTGTTCTGGCACCAGCAAGCACACGCCGCCCGGTTGCGGCCACAGGTTGGCCTGGCCCAGGAACGCCGCCACCCACGCCGTCGCCGGATGCCGGAACACGTCCTGTGCCGCGCCCTGCTGCACAATTTGGCCCGCCCGCATGACCGCTACACGGCCCGCCAACGCCAACGCTTCGCGCTGATCGTGCGTGACCAGCAGCACGCCCGCGCCCACCCGTGCAAACAGCGCCCGCAACTCGCCCCGCATTTCGGCCCGCAGGCGTTCATCCAGGTTGCTGAGGGGTTCATCCAGCAGCAACAGCGGAGAGGCGGTGGCCAATGCCCGTGCCAGCGCCACCCGTTGCGCCTGCCCCCCGCTGAGTTCGGTCACGCGTCGGCCCCCGAACTCGGCCAGATTTACCAGCGTCAAGGCCTCCTGTGCCTGTGCCCGAGCTTGGGGCCGGGGCAGGCCACGCACGCGGGGGCCGTAAGCCACATTGTCCAGCACGCTTAAATGGGGAAACAGCGCGTAATCCTGAAATACCAGCCCGATGTGCCGCGCTTCGGGGGGCAGGGCCGTCACGTCCCGTCCGCCGATCTGTACGGTTCCCACATCGGGAACTTCCAGCCCCGCGATCATCCGTAAGACCGTGCTTTTGCCACAGCCACTCGGCCCCAGCAGCGCCACCGTTTCGCCTGCCTGTACGCTGAGCGATACGTCTTTTGCAGCCTGAACACCCTGCCGGCCGCCGTAGCGTTTGCTGAGGTTTCGGGCGTCCAGTGCGGCAGGAAGAGTGCTATTCATCGATTGCACGATTCCCAAGGATTCCACACTCTAAAGCACCCCAGCCAATGCCCAGGCCCCACATTCATTCCCCAATCCTTCTTCACGTTACTTCCCCTTCCCCGCCGTCCAGCAGCGTAAAAGCCAGCACGGCCAGCACCAGCAGCAAGGTCGCCAGAGCGCAGGCTTCGGTGAGGTTACGTTCTCCAGGACGGCCCAGGCGGTCATACAGGCCGGTGCTGAGGGTGGCCCACTCTGGGCGGGTCAGCACCAACGTGGCCCCGAACTCGCCCAGCACGGTGGCCAGGGCCAATGCCGCGCCGCCTCGCAGGGCCGGAAGCGTCAGGGGAAATGTGACTGTGCGCCACACCGTGTAGCTACCTGCGCCGAGTGTCCGGGCGGCTTCCAGGGTGCGCGGGGGCAGCGCCCGCAGGGCCGGAAGCAGGCTGCGTGTGACCAAGGGCATTCCCAGCAGCGTATAGGCCCCGATCAGCATGGGCAATGTGGCTGACAGCGCCGGATACGCCAGCAGGTAGCCCACCGCCAGACTGACGGGAGACACCATCAGCGGCAGCAGCGATAAGCCGTCCAGTACACGGGAAATTGGCCCCCGCGCCCGCCAGGCGGCCAGAGCGTGTAGCCCGCCCAGCAGCACCGCGCCGAACAGTGCCAGCACGCCAAAACGCAGGGTATTGCCCACCAGAGTCCACGTTTCGGGGTTGCTGAGAACGGCCTGCCACGCGGTGAGACTGGGGCCGCTCGTGCTGATCAGACTGCGGGCCACCACCGCCAGCAGAGGCCCAAAGCAGATCAGCGACACGCCGCCCATGAGTGTCCAGATCACGGCCCGTGTGCCCCCACGTGCAGGCACCAGCCCCCGCCCACTGATGCCTGCGCCCCCGCGTGTCAGGGCGACATAGGCCCACGTCGCCGCGCCCGTCAGTAGCAGTTGACCCACGATCAGGGCCGAGGCTTCCGGCAGGCGCAGTTGGTAGGCGGTCAGGGTGTAAATCTCCACTTCCAGCGTGCTGTAGCGCTCGCCGCCCAGCGTGAGCGGCAGGCCGAAGCTGAGGGCCGAATAGAGGAACACCAAGATAAATCCGGCGGCCAGTCCGGGCAGGGCCAATGGGAGTGCTACCGTCCACGCGGCCTTCCACCCCGATGCACCCAAAGAGCGTGCCGCGCCGATCAGGTGAGGCGGAACCCGTGAAAATCCCGCGTGCGCCAGCCGAATCATCACGGGCAGATTGAAAAACAGGTTGCCCAATAAGAGCAGGCCGGGGCCGTCGCTCAGGTCTATTCCGGTCAGGCGGGTGATCCATCCCTGTGGCCCCAGTAAGGCGGTCAGCCCCAGTACAGCGACCAGTGTGGGCGTCACGAACGGCAGCAGCAGGAAACGCAGAAACACCGCCCGGCCCGGCACATTCCAGCGAGACAGCAGATAGGCCAGCGGCCCGCCCACCGCCAGCGCCACTGCCGCCGTGCCCAGCGCCTGCCCCAGCGTCCAGCCCAGGCGTCCCACGAAATACGGATCGCGCCACACGCCCAGATTCACTCCGCCCTCAGCCAGCGTGCGCCCCAGCGGAAGCGCCAGCAGCAGGGCCATGAAGGTCAGGGGCAGGAGGGCCAGCAGGAAGGTGGTTAGGCGGGCCATGAGCCAGAAGCTCTGAGCCGTGAAAGACAGGATTCATAGCCCACAGTCCATAGTTCAGAGCCAAATCTGTACGCTCTAGCGCCGCAGCACATTCGTCACCCAGCCGTCGACCAGCCGTTGAGGGTTGGCGAGCAATGCGGGTTTGATGGGCGTGGGCTTGGGCTGCTCAGCAAACTTGAAGACCGGATTTAGCGGCGTGCCTGCTACCGCCGGATAAATCCACAGCCGGGTAGGAAGGTCGGCCTGTACGCCCCCCGACAGCATAAAGTCCACGAATTTGCGGGCCAGCCCGGGCTGTTTGGCCCCCTTAAGAACGCCCACACCTTCCAGTTGCAAGAAGGTACTGCCCGGCAACAACAGGTTCCCGGTGGGCGATTGCTGGGGCAACTTGGCCGCGCTGAATCCCTCGGCATAAAAGACCTCGGCGGCGGGGCTGCTGGCATAGCTCAGCACGATGGGAAACTTGCCGCCATTGCGCGTAAACTCCTTGTAGTACGCATCCGACCAACCGCGAGTGACCTTCATGCCGCCCGCGCGGACGGTGCGCCACCAGTTCCACGCGCCCGCCTCGCCGTACTGGTTCACGCTCGCCAGCAGGAAGGCCAGACCGGGGCTAGAGGTCGCGGGGGACGGAACAACCGTCAGTTTGGCATAGGCCGGATTCTTCAAGTCATCCAGCGTCTTGGGCAGGGCTAGCCCCACTTTCTGGAACCAGGCCCGGTCAAAGTTGAAGGCCACGATGCCGTAATCCACCGTGTTCAGCAGCGTCGTGCCATTGGCCTCATCCATGCGGTAGGTGGCGGGCACGGCCTTCAGCGCGGGCGAGCGGTAGGCGTCCAGCACCCCGGCAGCGCGGGCACGCGGTAGCAGGCTATTGTCCAGCCCGTACACCACGTCGGCCAGTGGCGCACGGCGGGTCAGGATCAGGCGGTTCAACAACTCGCCCGCATCGCCGCCCTTCACAAAGCGCACGCGGGTCGCATTGGCTTTCTCGAAGGCCGCCACCAGCGCCTTATCTACCTCGAAACTGTCGTGAGAGATGACGGTGAGGGTGGTTTGGGCGGATGCCGCGCTGCCCAATAGCAGTCCTGTAACGATCATTGCTCGTCTAATTTGCATAAACATAAAAAAGCCCCTTCGCGTCAGGAAGGGGGGCGTTTCCCTGACGATGCAGGGCACACGGAACGGGGCCGCACTGGGCAAGCATTCCGCGCATCACGCTCCCTCCGCCGGAATGACCCGGATCAGGTTCCTGGGGTATGTCTCAGCCCTAACGTTGTAGGGCACCCCCGGTGACGACAGGGGAGAGCATAGCGCAGAAAGTGGGGCGGGAAGGCGTGTATGCGTGCTTTGTCTAAGGGTCTAAGGTGTTGGGGTGGGACGCCGCTCGATAGATTCTTCGCACCCCAAAGGAAGAAGGTCCAAGCAAAGACGCATCCGCCGTTGCTTAGACCCTTCGACCCTAGACGCTTAGACGCCTTTGCGCCCTATCAGGCAAAATTAGGCCGACGCCCCAGCGCCCGCAGCCGCATCATGCTGGCCACGAACACGGCGGTGCTGAGCAGGCTGACGAACATCAGCGTAATAAACGCCGCCTGAGGGCCGAGGCTGGGTTTCAGGAAGGCGAACGCGAGGGGCAGGATAAATCCGCCGAGGCCGCCCAGCAAGCCCACTAGGCCGCCCACCACGCCCATGTCACGCGGATACCACTGGGCCACCAGCGTATAGGTGCTGGCTTTGCCCACACCCATGCCCACGCCGACCACAGTGGTTAGCAGCATAAACGCTGTCAGGGGCAGTTCGCGCATCAGGGGCAGCAGGCCCAGCAGCATTACGGCAAAGCTGGCAACCGTGATGCTGCGCGGGCCAAAGCGGTCGCTGAGGTAGCCGCCGAGAGGCCGCAGCAGGCTGGCCGGAAAGATAAACAGCGCGGTAAGCAGGCCCGCCTGTGCCAGCGGCAGGCCGTAATGGTCTACATAGTATTTGGGCAAAAACAGGCTGAGGGCCACGTATGCGCCGAAAAACACCACGTAATACAGCCCGAAGCGCCAAACCTGTGCGCTGCCGAGAGGCCGCATCCAGTCGGCAAAGGTGCGAACCGGGCGCACGGCGGCGTCGGCGGGGGTAAAGCGGGCGGTAAGAGCGGCAATGAGCACCAGCAAAATGGCGAACACGAACGGGACGAAATGCCAGCCGCCCGGAATCAGCAGGCCCACCGGAATCAGCGTAATCAGCAGCGGCGCAAGCAACTTGGTGATACTGGCCCCCGCGTTGCCCGCGCCAAAAGTACCGAGTGCCAGCCCCCGGCGCGACACCGGAACCCACTGGGCAATCCACGCGTTGCCCACCGCAAAGCTGACCCCCGCGAGGCCCACACCCAGCGCCAATGCCAGCAGCGTGTTGTAGCTGTTGGCAAACGCTAGAGCGAGGGCAAAAGCCGCCGTAATCAGCGTGACGCCCAAGAAGACCTTTTTGCCGCCGATTCGGTCGGCCATCAGGCCAGCGGGCAGGCGCAGCAGCGAGCCGGTCAGCACGGGAATAGCGGTCAGCAGCGTGAACTGAGTATCGCTGAGGCCCAGGGTTTTGCGAATGGGCAGGCCCACGATGGCAAACATGACCCACACGGCAAACATCAGCGTAAATCCGGCGGTACTCCACGCCACCACCCGGCGGGCATCGGGGCTGATCGGCTCGGCGGCAGGGCTGGAAATCGGGGTAGATGTCATGGCAAAACCTCGCAACAGAGACAGGAGAGGGCGGACACGGCGCGGGGAACACGGTGTCGAGCGGTAAAACGGGCAAATTGGATAGTCAGCGCATCACAGGTTGACCCACCCCCCGCATTGGTTCGGTTGCAGCCGCAGCATGGGCTGGGTGCAGCCTGACGGGCGTGGCCTTGAACGCGGGCATCTTGGAATGCGGGTCGAGCGTGTGGGGATCGGTGAGCAGATTGGCGGTTTCCGGCCAGTGGAACGGCAAAAACACCGTGTCAGGGCGAATGCCGGGAGTGATGGATACGGGCAGGGTGGTACTGCCATGAGCAGTTTTCAGGGTCACGGCGTCGCCTGCCTTCAGCCCATGTTGGCGGGCCGTATCGGGGTGCATCTGGGCGGTGTTTTCAGCCCGCAAACCTGCGTTCCGGCGCGTCTGGGTGCCGCTCTGGTACTGGTTGCCGAGGCGTCCGGTGGTGAGGGTGAGGGCGCGGGGCGACGCCGTGAATGCGGGCAGCGTGGGCAGATGCAGGGTTGCCAGTCCATCGGCGGTGGGGTAGGTGGGCGCGTAGGCGTAAGGCGTATCGGGGCCAGCCGCGTGTGGCACGGGCCACTGGGCACTGGCCCGGTCAAGGCGCTCGGCACTCAGACCGCTGTAATCGGCCTTGCCACCGCGCGTGGCCCGGAAGAATTCGTCTTGCAAATCCCGGAACGTGGCGTATTCGAAACCTTTGGGACGGCCTACCGCGTGGGCCAGATCGCACAGGATGCGCCAGTCTTCGCGGGCGGCTCCCGGCGCAGTGATCGCTTTGCGGCGGCGCTGCACCCGGCCTTCCAGATTGGTGGTCGTGCCTTCTTCCTCGCACCACATGGAACCGGGCAGCACCAAGGTTGCCAACTGCGCCGTTTCGCTGGGCAAAAAGTCGATGACGATCAGGTGCTTCAGCGCCTGAAGGCGTTCGGTGACGAATCCGGCCCCCGCCGCGCTGACCACCGGATTTGACCCCAGCACGATCAGGGCTTCTATGTCTGTGCCGCAGGCGTTCAGCAACTCCTGTGCGCTCCTGCCGGGTTGGGGCAACTCGGCGGGATCGCAGTTCCACAGCGCGGCAATCTCGGCGCGGTGGCGGGGATCGCGCAGGCTGCGTGCGCCCGGCAACTGGTCAGTTTTCTGGCCGTGTTCGCGTCCGCCCTGCCCGTTGCCCTGCCCGGTCAGGGTGCCGTAGCCGCCGCCCGGTTTGCCAAAATGCCCGGTCAGAAAGGCCAGATTCAACAGCGCGTGAACCGTGTCGGTGCCGTGGGCATGCTGCTCTGCGCCGCGTCCGGTGAGGATCAGGGGCTTGGTGGCACCCGCGTAGGCGTGGGCCAGCGCCAAAAAGTCGCTTTCGGGAATGCCGCATTCGTGGGCTACGCGGGCGGGCGGGTAGTCGTCGGCCTGGCGCAGCACCTCGGTCAGGCCGTGTGCGGTGGCGGTGGGCCGAATTTTGCCCCACTGCTTCATCAGGTGCAGCAGCCCCAGCGCCAGCACGCCGTCGCTCCCGGGCCGAATCCCCAAGTGTTTGCCCGCAACTTTGGCGGTGGTGGTAGCGCGTGGATCGATGGCGTACACCAGCGCCCCCCGGTCTTTGGCGGCCTTGAGGTACTGCATGATGGGCGGCAGCGTCTCGGCAATGTTCGCGCCCACCAGCAAAATCAGGTCACTGGTGCCCATGTCGGACAGGGGGAAGCCCAGCCCCCGGTCATAGCCCACCGTGCGGTTCAGGGCCGTGCTGGCCGAGGCCATGCAGTAGCGCCCGTTGTAATCGATGTTGGCCGTTTTCAGCGCGAGGCGGGCAAATTTGCCCAGCAGGTAGGTCTTCTCGTTGGTGAGGCTGCCGCTGCCGTACACGCCCACCGCGTCAGGATTGGCCGCCAGTAGCGGCGTCAGGGCTTCGCGCACATAGGCCAGCGCCTCGGCCCAACCCACAGGTACGAGTTCGCCGTTTTTCCGGAGCAGCGGCGTGGTCAGGCGTTCGGGGTGGCGCAGATCGCTGAGGGCCGCCAGCCCCTTTTTGCAGACCGTGCCGTGCGCCACCGGGCATTCTTTGGTGGGCGTGATCTTCACGGGCAAATTGTTTTCGATGTGCAAGTCGAAGTTGCACTGCACCGCGCAGTAGGGGCAGGTGGTTCGCACCAGCCGGGGCACGGCGGGCGGCAAGACACTGGAAGCGGAGACGTGCGGCGCAGACATGGCCTCACCTTGCGGGGTACTTGTGTCTATGTCAAGGTCAAATTTGCAGAACGAACTGTTTTTTGGTGACATCTAGCAATACACGTCTAAATTCTTCTGTCACTGTTCCGGTGAATTTGCAGTTTGTTCGAAAATCTATTGACAATCGGTCTGAGATCGTTCCCAATAGAGGGCAGAGGGGGCGCGGCGTGCGTGTCGGCCTTCCTGCCCCCGGCCTCCCTGCTCCGATCTGTACTGTCCCAATCTGTACCGGCCCGATCTGTACTGTCCCAATCTGTACCGGCCCGATCTGTACTGGCCCGATCTGTACTGGCCTTCCCCCGCTTTGAGAGAGGTTTTTGATGTCGCACCCCACCAGTCCAGCTGTCGCCCAAAGCACCTTGCCGCACGTCGTCGTCGTGGGCAGCGGCATGGTCAGCCACCGTTTTGTAGAACAACTCCGCGCACAGGCCGACGCCGCTTGCCTACGCGTCACCGTCGTCAGCGAGGAATTCCGGCTGGCCTATGACCGGGTGCACCTGAGCAGCCATTTTGACCAACCGCGCCCCGATCTGGCGCTGGCGACGCCTGTGGGCTACGCCGAACTGGGCGTGAATGTGGTGTTTGGCCGCGCCAGCCACATCAACCACACCACCCGCAGCGTGAGTGTGGGGAACACTGAACTGAGTTACGACGTGCTGGTGCTGGCAACGGGCAGCTTTCCCTTCGTTCCGCCCCTGCCCGGTAAAGACGCGGCGGGCTGCTTCGTGTACCGCACGCTGGATGATCTGGACGCCATTCGCACGGCGGCGCAGGCATTGCAGGCCGCAGGAAAAAGCACAGGTGTGGTCATCGGCGGCGGGTTGCTAGGGCTGGAAGCAGCGGGCGCACTGGGCAAACTGGGCCTGCAAACGCATGTGGTGGAATTCGCCCCCCAGCTGATGCCCGCGCAACTGGACGCCGAAGGGGGCGCGACGCTGCGCCGCACGATTGAAGGCATGGGCATCGGCGTGCACGTGGGCAAGGCCACCTCTGAGGTGCAGGTGGATGAGAGCGGGCAGGTGACCGGGCTGGCCTTTGCCGACGGCTCTAGCCTGCCTGCCGACTTGGTGGTGTTTTCGGCAGGGATTCGGCCCCGCGACGAACTGGCCCGCACGAGTGGCCTGAGCGTAGGCGAGCGCGGTGGAATCACCATCGATGACCGCTGCGTGACCTCTGACCCGGCGGTGTACGCGGTGGGCGAATGTGCGCTGCACGACGGGCGCGTGTATGGGCTGGTGGCTCCCGGTTACAGCATGGCAAAAGTGGCCGCCGCCAGTGTTCTTACCGATCTGGGCCTTCATGAAGGTTCAAGCGCCCGCTTTACCGGGGCCGACCTTTCTACCAAGCTGAAGCTGCTGGGCGTAGAAGTGGGTAGTTTTGGCGACGCCAAAGGCACCACCCCCGGCGCTCGCACGGTCAGCCTCAGCGACAATGTGCGGAACACGTACAGCAAACTGGTGCTGTCGGAAGACGGATTGCGCGTGCTGGGTGGCCTGCTGGTGGGCGATACGGCCCGCTACAGCGACCTGCTTGACCTGACGCTGAGTGGCACGCCCCTGACCGTGCCGCCCGAAACGCTGATCGTGCCGCCCATGCCCGGTGGCGCGGCCTTACCTGCATCTGCCAACGCCCTGATCTGCTCCTGCGAAAACGTGCGCTCGGACGCCTTGTGCAGCGCCATTGCGGGCGGTGCGCGGGACGTGGCGAGCCTGAAAAAATGCACGGGC